>JAOPWH010000214.1 GCA_025965795.1 Blastococcus sp. | reverse complement strand
GGTCGCCGAGCCAGATGTTGTCGCCCATGCCGATCTCGTCGCCGTAGTAGAGGACGGGCGAGCCGGGCAGCGACAGCAGCAGGGCGTTGAACAGCTCGAGGGTGTTGACGTCGTTGTCGAGCAGCGGTGCCAGCCGGCGGCGGATGCCGATGTTGGCCTTCATGCGGGGGTCCTTCGCGTACTCCCCCCACATGTAGTCCCGCTCCTCGTCGGTGACCATCTCGAGGGTCAGCTCGTCGTGGTTGCGCAGGAAGACCCCCCACTGGCAGTTGTCGGGGATCTCCGGGGTCTGCGCCATGATCTCCGAGATGGGGAAGCGCTGTTCGCGGCGCACGGCCATGAACAGGCGCGGCATCACCGGGAAGTGGAAGGCCATCTGGCACTCGTCGCCGTTCTCGCCGAAGTACTCGACGACGTCGGCCGGCCACTGGTTGGCCTCGCAGAGCAGCACGCGGTCGGGGTAGTCGGCGTCGACCACCTTGCGCACGTGCTTGAGGAACTCGTGGGTGCGCGGCTGGTTCTCGCAGTTGGTGCCCTCCTCCTCGAACAGGTAGGGCACGGCGTCGAGGCGGAAGCCGTCGATACCCAGGTCCAGCCAGAAGCGCAGGGCGTCGATGATCGCCTCCTGCACCTTCGGGTTCTCGAAGTTGAGGTCCGGCTGGTGGGAGAAGAACCGGTGCCAGAAGTACTGCTTGCGCACCGGGTCGAACGTCCAGTTCGACACCTCGGTGTCGACGAAGATGATCCGGGCGTCGGAGTAGCGCGTGTTGTCGTCGCTCCACACGTAGAAGTCGCCGTAGGGGCCGTCCGGATCGCTGCGGCTCTCCTGGAACCAGGGGTGCTGGTCCGAGGTGTGGTTCATGACGAAGTCGATGATCACGCGCATGCCCCGCGAGTGGGCCGCGTCGAGGAACTCGTGGAAGTCCTCGATGTCACCGAACTCGGGCAGCACGGCGGTGTAGTCGCTCACGTCGTACCCGCCGTCCCGGAGGGGGGAGGCGAAGAACGGGGGCAGCCAGAGGCAGTCGACACCGAGCCACTGCAGGTAGTCGAGCTTGTCGATCATGCCGCGGATGTCCCCGACGCCGTCGGCGTTGCTGTCGGCGAAGCCACGGACGAGCACCTCGTAGAAGACGGCGCGCTTGAACCACTCCGGATCGGAGCCCGGCGGGGGCAGGGCCGAGCCGCTGGAGGAGGAGTCGGGGACGGAGACGGTCATCGGTGGGGATTGCCCTCGTTCAGTTGCCGGGTGCGGTCGGTGGTCGTTTCAGGCGACGGGCGGCGGGAACCGCACCGGCCGGCCGAAGGAGAGTCCGAAGACGTGTGCGGGCTCCCGGTAGGGATCGAGTTCCACGTAGTTGAACTGGCCCCAGTCGTAGGAGGCGCCGGTGATCTCGTCGGTGACCGAGAAGCGCTCGTGCCAGTCGAGGCCGAGCGACGGCAGGTCCAGCGAGGTCGTCCCGATCTGGGTGTGGTGGCTGGACAGGTTCACGATCACCAGGACGGCGTCGGGAGAGCCGGGGTCGGTCTTCGAGAAGCACAGCAGGTTCGGGTTGTCCATCGGGTGGAACCGCAACGTGCGCAGCTGCTGCAGCGCCGGATGGGCCCGGCGGATCTCGTTGAGCTTTCGCAGGTAGGGCGCCAGGCTCCGCCCGGATGCCTCTGCGGCGGCCCAGTCGCGCGGCCGGAGCTGGAACTTCTCGGTGTCGAGGTACTCCTCGCTGCCCGGTCGCACGGCCACGTGCTCGAACAGCTCGAAGCCCGAGTACACGCCCCACGTCGGGCTCATCATCGAGGCGAGAACGGCGCGGATCTTGAACATCGGCGGACCGCCGAACTGCAGCGACTCGTGCAGGATGTCCGGGGTGTTCACGAAGAAATTGGGCCGCATGTAGTGCGCCGTGGACGCCAGGTCGCGGCCGTACTCCTCGAGCTCGCCGCGCTCGGTGCGCCAGGTGAAGTACGTGTAGGACTGCGTGAACCCGATGCGCGCCAGCTGGTGCATCATCGCCGGCCGGGTGAAGGCCTCGGCGAGGAACAGCACGTCGGGATCGGTCTTCTTGACCTGCCAGATCAGCCAGTGCCAGAAGTTCAGCGGCTTCGTGTGGGGGTTGTCGACGCGGAAGATCCGGACGCCGGCGTCCACCCAGACCTTGATGACCCGGAGGCACTCGGCGTAGATGCCCTCGGGATCGTTGTCGAAGTTGATCGGGTAGATGTCCTGGTACTTCTTCGGCGGGTTCTCCGCGTAGGCGATCGTGCCGTCCGGCTTGGTGGTGAACCACTCCGGATGCGCCGCCACCCACGGGTGGTCGGGTGCCGCCTGGAGCGCGAAGTCGAGCGCCACCTCCATGCCGAGTTCGCGGGTGCGCGCCACGAAGGCGGTGAAGTCCGCCATCGTGCCCAGCTGCGGGTGGACGGCGTCGTGGCCGCCGTCGGCGCTCCCGATCGCCCAGGGTGAACCGACGTCGTCCGGCTCGGGGGTGAGGGTGTTGTTCCTGCCCTTGCGGTTCACCGTGCCGATCGGATGGATGGGCGGCAGGTAGACCACGTCGAAGCCCATGTCGGCGATCGCCGGCAGGCGGTTCTGGGCGTCGGCGAAGGTGCCGTGCGTCGGCCTGCCCCCGACGACGGGACCCTCGGAGCGCGGGAAGAACTCGTACCAGGAGCCGTACAACGCACGCGGCCGGTCGACCCAGACCTCGTAGCGGGGGGTGCGGGTGATCAGCTCGCGCACCGGGTGGTCGTGCAGGTACCGCTGCAGGGGCGCGGCGAGCGCCGGTGCGATGCGGGCGGTCAGCTCGAGGGAGGTGTCGCGCAGGGCCGCCGCCGCGGCGGTGACCGCCTCCTGGTCCTGGCCGGAGGCCTCGGCGGCGACCCGGTCGAGCAGCCGGGCGCCTTCCTCGAGGTCGTTGGCGAGGTCCTCCGCCCCCTGGCCGGCCTCCACCTTCACCTCGACGGCGTGGTGCCAGGTGGCGAGTGGGTCGCTCCATGCCTCCACGCAGAAGGTCCAGAGTCCTTCGCGGTCGGGCACCACGCCGGCCAGCCAGCGGTCGGGCTCCGGTGGGAGCTTCGCCATGCGCACGAACGGAGGAGCGCCGTCCTCACCGGGTGGGGTCCAGACCACGTTCGCGGCGACGGCGTCATGGCCCTCGCGGAAGACGGTGGCGGTGATCGGCACGTGCTCACCCACGACGGCCCGTGCGGAGAAGGTCCCGCACGAGACGACGGGGGCGACATCGGAGATGCCGAGGCGGAGGTCGGGGCGGCCAGTCATCGCCGCAACGCTATCGAGATCGGCTCTGGCCAGCACATCGGCGCTGGTGGCGGGCAGACGACGGAACCCCGCGGTCTCGACCGGCGGGACGGAAGAACGCCTGGGAGTCATGGGGGAGGTGTCTCCATCTGATCCGCAGCGACGTGGTGGACGGCGCAGTGCGGTTAGTCTCGCCCGGTGCGAGCACTCCGTCGATTCACAGTCCGGGCAGCCCTTCCTGAGCCGCTGACACCTCTGTCACAGCTGGTGATGAACCTCCGCTGGTCCTGGCACACCGAGACACGCGATCTCTTCGAGACGCTCGACCCCGCTCTGTGGCAGAGCTGCGGGGGCGACCCGGTGAAGGCTCTCGGCGAGGTGTCGGCCGAACGCCTGGCCGCGCTGGCCAAGGACAGGCGCTTCCTGCGCCGGCTGCAGGACGCGGTCGACGATCTGCAGGAGTACCTGGACACCCCGCGCTGGTACCAGTCGCTCGGGGCCGAGGCGCCGGCGACCATCGCCTACTTCTCGGCGGAGTTCGGCGTCACCGAGGTGCTGCCCAACTACTCCGGCGGTCTCGGCATCCTCGCCGGGGACCACCTCAAGGCGGCCTCCGACCTCGGAGTGCCGCTGATCGGGCTCGGACTCCTCTACCGCGGCGGCTACTTCGAGCAGAGCCTGTCGGGTGACGGGTGGCAGCTGGAGCACTACCCGTCACTGGACCCGCACGGCCTGCCGGTGAAGCTGGTGCGCGAGGACGACGGCTCCGCGACCGTCATCACCGTGCCGCTGCCGGAGGGCCGGACGCTCTACGCGCACGTCTGGCGGGCCCAGGTCGGCCGGGTGCCACTGCTGCTGCTCGACAGCGACATCGAGGAGAACGCGCCCACCGAGCGGGGCGTCACCGACCGGCTCTACGGCGGAGACGAGGACCACCGCCTCCGCCAGGAGATGCTGCTGGGCATCGGCGGCGTGAAGGCGGCGCGTGCGTGGTGTCGGCTCACCGGCCGGCCGCAGCCCGAGGTCTTCCACGCCAACGAGGGCCACGCCGGTTTCCAGGGGGTCGAGCGGATCCGCGAGCTGCAGGAGGCGCACTCGCTGGGCTTCCCGGAAGCGTTGCAGGCGGTGCGGGCCGGCACGGTCTTCACCACCCACACCCCGGTGCCGGCCGGCATCGACCGCTTCCCACGGGCACTGATCGAGCGCTACTTCGCCGGCTTCGGCGTGCCGCTGGACCAGCTGCTCGCCCTGGGAGCCGAGGAGGACCCGGCCAAGTTCAACATGGCGTACATGGGCCTGCGGCTCGGTCAGCGCGCCAACGGTGTGAGCGAGCTGCACGGGCACGTGAGCCGCGGCATGTTCAGCGCCCTGTGGCCGGGCTTCGACGAGAGCGACGTGCCGATCGGCTCGATCACCAACGGCGTGCACGCCCCCACGTGGACCGCCCGCGAGCTGGTCGACATGGGCACCCAGACCTCCAGTCAGGGCGACCCGGTCGAGGTCACCGGGCCGGTGCACTTCGACGGGGTCGACAAGATCGCCGCTCCGGACCTGTGGAGCATCCGTCGCACCCTGCGGGGCCGGCTGGTCGAGGAGGTCCGCCGCCGCGTCCGGGACACCGCGCTCTCCCGCGGCGCGACCGAGGCCGAGGTCGGCTGGACCGCCTCGGCGTTCGACCCCGACGTCCTCACCATCGGCTTCGCCCGACGGGTGCCCTCGTACAAGCGGCTGACCCTCATGCTGCGTGACCCGGAGCGGCTGAAGGCGCTGCTCCTGGACCCCGAGCGCCCGATGCAGCTGATCATCGCCGGCAAGAGCCACCCGGCCGACGACGGCGGCAAGCAGCTGATCCAGCAGATGGTGGCCTTCGCCGACGACCCGGAACTGCGGCACCGGATCGCCTTCCTGCCCGGCTACGACATCGGCATGGCCCGCTACCTCTACTGGGGCTGTGACGTCTGGCTGAACAACCCGCTGCGCCCGCTCGAGGCCTGCGGGACGTCGGGGATGAAGTCGGCGCTGAACGGCGGCCTCAACCTCTCCATCCGCGACGGCTGGTGGGACGAGTGGTTCGACGGCCAGAACGGGTGGGCGATCCCGACCGCCGACGGGGTGGCCGACGCCGACCGCCGGGACGAGGTCGAGGCGCGGGCGATCTACGACCTGCTGAGCAACCAGGTGCTGCCGCGGTTCTACGAGCGGGGACGCGACGGCGTGCCGTCGCGCTGGGTCGAGATGGTGCGCCACACGCTGCGCGAGACCGGTCCCAAGGTGCTGGCCACCCGGATGGTCCGCGACTACGTGCAGGCGCTGTACGTCCCGGCCGCCGGGTCCGCACGGGCCATGGCGCGCGACGGCTACGGCCCGGCGCGCGAGGAGGCCTCGTGGCGCTCGCACCTGCTGCACAACTGGAACACCGTGCGGGTGGCCCACGTCGAGGCGACCGGCGGCAAGGACACCCCGGAGATCGGGTCCACCCTGGACCTGCGCGCCGAGGTGGAGCTTCCGGGGCTGGCTCCGACCGACGTCGAGGTCCAGGCCGCCTACGGGCGGGTGGACGACGCCGACGGGCTGCACGACGTGACGACGGTGCCCATGGCGCACGAGCACACCGACGGCTCCCGGCACTGGTTCACCGCGACCCTGCCGCTGGAGCGCACCGGGGCGTTCGGCTACACGGTGCGAGTCCTCCCGCACTCCGAGCACCTGGCCGATCCGGCCGAACTCGGCGTCGTGACGAGCGCGTGAGCTTGATACTTGAGACACTTCCCTCACGCACGACCCACAGGCCCCGCACGCTGGGCTCATGACCCGGCGTGGCGGACTCGCGTGACCGCCCAGGGCACGCATTGATCACTAGGCTGGAGGCCATGCCTGACCGCTGTGAAGTCCTGCCAGGAGACGCCGTCGTCGCTCGCCGCGGCGGTGGACTGCTGTGGGTCGACGCACCCGGCTCGCCGGCGCTCGTCGCCGCGCTGCACGCCTGCCTGGGCGTCTCGGGTCCGGGCGCCGATCGTGTGCTGTCCGCTGTCGCCGGGCAGGTGAGCTCGCTGGCGCACGGCACCGCGTCGTTCGCCCTCGTGCTCGCCGACACCACCGGCGGGGCCGGTACCGGTGTCGCGCTGTGGTCCGGCAAGGGTGCACCGGCCGTCGACGGCGTCCCGGTCTCGGGATCCTCGGTCGAGGGCTGCACCCTCGCGTCCGGTTTCGCGCTGGGTCAGACCCTCTACGTCGGGCCCGGCCAGGCGGCGCCGCAGACGCCCCCGGGCGTCGCGCTCGACCTCGTCGAGGGCACGGTGCCCGGCTCGGGAGCGACCCTCCAGCTCGCCGCGCACGCCCCGTCGTCGTCCGCGGCCGTTCCGCCGGCGGCGTCGTCCCCGTTCAGTGCCCCCTCCGACGCGGGCCTCGGCTCGTCACGCGAGCCGCTCGCCTCCGCCCGGCCCGACTCGGGCGAGCAGACCGCCTTCTGGCGGCCGGAGGCCCCGGCGGCCGCCCCCGTCCTGCGGTTCGACGACGGCATGGTCGTCACCGTCGACGAGGACCTGGTGCTCGGTCGTCGCCCCGACAACCACGAGCTGGTCTCCGCCGGTTCGGCCCGACCGGTGCCGATCGCCGACACCCAGAACGTCCTCTCCTCGGCGCACGCCGCCCTCCAGCGCGCCGGCCGGGAGGTCTCGCTGGTCGACCTCGGCTCGCTCAACGGCACCCACGTCGCGGGGCCGGAGGCGACCGAGTGGACCCAGCTCGAGCCGGGGGTCGCCCACCCGCTCTCCGACGGGGACCGCCTGCTGCTCGGCTGGACCGTCATCACCTTCGAGCAGCCGCAGGAGTAGCTCGACCGGACGATGTGCGCCGAGGCCCCGTTCCGAGCGCTGGAACGGGGCCTCAGCGCACTTCGTCTGCGGGTCAGGGTCTGCGCAGGACCCGGAGCACCCAGACGCAGCGGGCGGGGAGCTCCACGACGTCCGGTGCGACGATCGTCGTCTGCGGCGGGGCGCCGGTGGCGTACTCGGTGGACACCACCAGCTGGTAGCCGTCCGCCCACGGTGGACCCGGCAGCTGCACCGCGACGGGCTCCGGGCCGGCGTTGAGCTGCACCAGGTAGCTGTCGTCGACGACGGCGCGGCCGTGGTCGTCGCGGTGCCGGATGCCGCGGCCGTCGAGATACATGCCGATCGTCTGCAGGCCGGTGTCGAACCAGTCGGCCGTACTGAGCTGGCCGCCGTCCGGCGCGAACCACGCCAGGTCGCGGGTGCGGCCACTGCCGGCCACCTCGCTGCCGGGGATCTCGTGCCCCTCGAAGAACGCCTCCTGGCGCAGCGCCGGGGCCGCGTGGCGCAGCCGCACGAGCCGTGCGACGAAGGTGAGCAGGTCGTCGTCGACGGCCTTCCAGTCGATCCAGGAGACCTCGTTGTCCTGGCAGTAGGCGTTGTTGCTGCCCAGCTGGGTCCGGCCCAGCTCGTCGCCGGCGGTGAGCATCGGCACCCCGGTGGACACCAGCAGCGTCACGAGGTGGTTGCGGATCTGGCGGGCGCGCAGGGCCTGCACCCCGGGATCGTCGCTGGGTCCCTCGACGCCGCAGTTCCAGTTCCGGTTGTGGCTCTCGCCGTCGCGGTTGTCCTCGCCGTTGTCCTCGTTGCGCTTCTGCTCGTAGGTGACCAGGTCGGCCATGGTGAAGCCGTCGTGCGCGGTGATGAAGTTGATGCTGGCGAACGGACGCCGGCCGTCGGAGCGATAGAGGTCGGAGGAGCCGGTGAGCCGGTAGGCCAGGTCGCGGACGCCGACGTGCGCGCCGGACCAGACGTCACGCACCGTGTCGCGGTACTTGCCGTTCCACTCCGTCCACGGCGGCGGGAAGTTGCCGACCTGGTAGCCGCCGGGGCCGACATCCCAGGGCTCGGCGATCAGCTTGACGTTGCTGACCACCGGGTCCTGGTGGACGACGTCGAAGAAGGCCGAGAGCCGGTCCACGTCGTGCATCGAGCGGGCCAGGGCCGAGGCGAGGTCGAAGCGGAAGCCGTCGACGTGCATCTCGGTCACCCAGTAGCGCAGCGAGTCCATCAGCAGTCCCAGGGCGGCCGGACGGCGGACGTCGAGGGTGTTCCCGCAGCCGGTGTAGTCGGTGTAGCGCGCACGGTTGCCGCCGTCGAGCCGGTAGTAGCCGGGGTTGTCGATGCCCTTGAACGACAGGGTCGGCCCGGTGTGGTCGCCTTCGGCGGTGTGGTTGTAGACGACGTCGAGGATGACCTCGATCCCCGCGGCGTGCAGCTTCTTGACCATCGTCTTGAACTCGGTGACCTGGCCGCCGGCGCTGCCCGAGGCGCTGTAGCCGGCGTGCGGGGCGAAGAACCCGAGGGTGTTGTAGCCCCAGTAGTTGGACAGCCCCCGGCGCAGCAGGTGCGGCTCGCTGACGAAGTGGTGCACCGGCAGGAGTTCGACGGCGGTGACCCCGAGCGAGGTGAGGTGCTCGACGAACGCGGGGTGCGCCAGGCCGGCGTAGCTGCCGCGCAGCGGCTCGGGGACGTCGGGATGTCGCATCGTCGCGCCCTTGACGTGCACCTCGTAGATGACCGTGTCCGACCACGAGACGCGCGGAGGGCGGTCGCCGTCCCAGGGGAAGTTGTCGTGCACCACCACGCCGCGGGGGACGTAGGGGGCGGAGTCCTGGTCGTCGCGCGCGCCGTCGACGGTGTCGCCGGCGTACCCGAACAGGGCGGGGTGCAGGCGCAAATCGCCGTCGAGGGCACGTGCGTAGGGGTCGAGCAGCAGCTTGGCCGGGTTGTGCCGCAGTCCGGCGAGAGGGTCGTAGCTGCCGTGCACGCGGTAGCCGTAGCGCTGCCCAGGGCCCACTCCGGCCAGCCGGCCGTGCCACACCTGGTGGGTGGTCTCCTCGAGCGGATAGCGGTGCTCGGTGCCGTCGGGATCGAACAGGCACAGGTCGACCGCCTGGGCCGAGGCCGACCACAGTGCGAAGTTCGTGCCCGTGCCGTCCCAGTGCGCGCCGAGGGGCGCGGGGGCACCCGGGAGGACCTCAGCCGCTGGGGAACCGGTACCTGTTCGCTGGGTCACGGGGTGATCGTGCCAAGTGCCGGGCGCGTGCGTGCGCAGGTGCGGCCCCCGGGCTTGGTTGGATGGGGGCGTGTCGAGCATCGGTGAGGTGGCGGGGGACAGCCTCGGTGGGGTGGCTGGGGGTAACACAGCCGCCCCTGGGGCGGTCGTCGGAATGACCGGGGTCGACGTCGTACGGGGGCAGAACCACCTCCTCCGCGGCGTCGACTGGGCCGTCGAGGCCGACCATCGCTGGGTGGTGCTCGGGCCCAACGGGGCAGGGAAGACGACGTTGATGCAGCTGGCCGCCGCGCAGCTGCACCCGACGAGGGGTGAGGTCCGGCTCCTCGGGGAGACCCTCGGGGCGGTCGACGTCTTCGAGCTGCGTCCGCGGATCGGCTTGACCAGTGCGTCGCTGGCCCAGCGAATCGCGCCGTCGGAGCGCACCGGCGACATCGTCGTGTCGGCCGGCTACGCCGTCGTCGGCCGCTGGCGCGAGCAGTACGACGTCCACGACCTGACCCGCGCGGCGATGCTCATGGAGCAGTGGGGGGTCGCCACCTTCGCCAACCGGCCGTTCGGCACCCTGAGCGAGGGGGAGCGCAAGCGCGCCCAGATCGCCCGCGCGCTCATGCCCGACCCGGAGCTGCTGCTGCTCGACGAGCCCGGCGCCGGCCTCGACCTCGGCGGACGGGAGGACCTCGTCGCCCGGCTCTCGGAGCTCGCCCGCTACCACTACGCGCCCGCCCAGGTGCTGGTCACCCACCACGTCGAGGAGATCCCGCCGGGGTACACCCACGCGCTGTTGCTCCGCGGCGGTGAGGTGGTGGCCGCCGGCGCGGCGGACGACGTCCTGACCGAGGCCCATCTGTCGGACACCTTCGGACTGCAGCTGTCGCTGACCCGCACGGACGGCCGCTTCACCGCCCGAAGGGCTGCCTGAACACCGGCTGAGAAAGGACCTCGTCCTCCCCACCCTTCGCATGCTCAGGGCGGGATCCGGGACGAGGCCGTTAGGGTCGAGGCCATGGCTGATGCGCCCGAGTTCGTGACCCTGCAGGTCGAGGACGGGGTGGGCACGATCCGCCTCGACCGGCCGAAGATGAACGCCATCAACGAGCAGCTGCACCGGGAGGTCCGGACGGCGGCGATGGAGGCGGCCGCGCGGGACGACGTCCGCGCCGTCGTCCTCTACGGCGGGGAGCGGGTGTTCGCGGCGGGCGCCGACATCAAGGCGATGTCCCAGCTGGACGGCGCCGCCATGGTCGCCTGGGGCCGGGAGCTGCAGAACTCCTTCATCGAGGTCGCGCGCCTGCCGAAGCCGGTGATCGCCGCGATCACCGGCTATGCACTCGGCGGGGGCTACGAGCTGGCCCTGTGCGCCGACTTCCGGGTGCTCGGGACGTCGGCGAAGATCGGCCAGCCCGAGATCCAGCTGGGCGTCATCCCGGGGGCCGGCGGAACGCAGCGGCTGACCCGCCTCGTCGGCCCGGCGAAGGCCAAGGACCTGGTGTTCACGGGCCGGCACGTCGGTGCCGAGGAGGCGCTGGAGATCGGCCTCGCCGACGCCGTCGTCCCCGACGACGAGGTGTACGCCACCGCGATGGCCATGGCGCGGAAGTTCGCCGCCGGACCGCCGCTGGCCCTGGCCGCCGCCAAGCGGGCGATCGACGACGGACTCGACGGCCCACTGGCCGACGGGCTGGCCCTGGAGAGCCGGCTGTTCGCCGAGCTCTTCGGGACCGAGGACCAGAAGATCGGCATGCGGTCCTTCCTCGAGAGCGGTCCCGGCAAGGCGGAGTTCACCGGCCGCTGAGGCCGCCGTCACTCGCCCGTTGCATAACGGTCGTCACACGTTCAGGGGCTCCGACCGCCCCAACCCCGGCGTGTTCCGACAGAATCGCCAAGCCGGTCGCGCAGGGTCAGCAGGACCCTGGGGACGGCGCGGCACCAGCATCAGGAGGACACGTGCGACGAAGCACCCTGCGGACCGCGGTCGCGGTCGTGACGGCCGGACTCACCTTGACCGCCTGCGGCTCCAGCGACGGCGGCACCAGCGGGACCGGTGGCGGTGGCGGTGGCGGAGATGCGGCCGCCGCGACCTCGGCCGAGGACTTCGGTGGCATGGACGCCCTCGTGGCTGCCGCCAAGAAGGAGGGCGAGCTCAACGTCATCGCCCTGCCCCCGAGCTGGGCCAACTACGAGACGATGCTCAAGACCTTCAGCGACAAGTACGGTATCAAGATCAACAGCGCGAACCCGGACGGCTCCAGCCAGGACGAGGTGACCGCGGTCAGCAGCCAGAAGGGCCAGGACCGCGCCCCCGACGTCCTCGATCTCGGCACCAGCTTCGCCAAGCAGGCCGCAGCGCAGGACCTGCTCGCGCCGTACCAGGTGGCCACCTGGAGCGACATCCCGGAGAACCAGAAGGACCCCGACAGCAAGTGGTACAACGACTACGGCGGCTACGTCTCCATCGGGTGCAACGCCTCGGTCGTCAAGGAGTGCCCGACCAGCTTCGCGGCCCTGCTCGACCCCCAGTACAAGGGCCAGGTGTCCCTCAACGGCAACCCGACCCAGGCCGACGCGGCATTCAGCGGTGTCTGGGCCGCGGCGCTGGCCAACGGCGGCAGTCTGGACGACATCGGC
>JAOPWH010000207.1 GCA_025965795.1 Blastococcus sp. | reverse complement strand
CGCCGCGCGCCGTCTGCTCGAGCGGCTCGGGGCCCGGCCGGCGACCGCCCCCGCCGTGCTGGCCGACCCCGCGGTGCGCGCCGCGGTCGAGGGCTCGATGGACCTGGTGGACGACGTCCTCGACGGGCCGGACCCGGAGCAACTGGCCGCCGCGGTGCTCGCCCTCGTCCAGGCGGCGGGGACGGCGACCGGGGAGCTGCCCTGGCTGGCCGAGCTGGCGCTGCCGGACGCCGACGGGGGCTGGGCGCCCGCCGGTGAGCTCGTGCTGCCCGGCTCGCCGCTGGCCGCCGCACTCGAGGAGGGGGCACTGGGGGTCCTCGACCCGGAGTTCGCGGCCACCGTCGATGCGGATGCGCTGTGTGCCGTCGGGGTGCTCGGCACGTTCGCGCTGGTCCGCGGCGAGGACCCCGACGACCTGGACGTGGACGCCGCGGACGAGTGGGCCGACGCCGTCCTCGACCGGCTGCCGGCCGAGGCGCCGCCGCCGGAGTGGCCGGCGCTGGTCGCCGTCCGGGACCTCGAGCTGGTCGCCGACTGGCGCCTCGCCCTGCCGCTGCTGACCGCCGCACCGGCGGAGGCGTGGGCGGATCTGGTGCTCGGCGGTGTGACCGTGCCGGGGTATCTGCGCTGGTGGCTGGCCACGCATCCGGTACTGGACGGAGAGCGGCCCGATCGGCTCCGGCATCCGGACAGCACGGAGTTACAGGGACTGTACGAACCCGCGTCGGCCGCACCGGAGGTCGTGCGGCGGCTCCGCGTGCCGGCGACGGTGGACGACGTGCTCGCCGACGTGGACGGGGCGATCGAGCTGCTCCACCGGCTGGGCGACCCGGGCCGAAGCGTGCGGCCCGACGTGCTGCGGACCGTCTACGCGCGCCTGGCCGCAGCGCTGGACGGCATCGACGTCGACCCGCCGTCCCGCGTGCGGATCGCGCCCGACCGGGTCGCGGCCGACGCCGTGGTGCTGGACGCGCCGTACCTGCTGCCACTGGTCGATGCGCCGGTGGTCCCGTCGGGTGGCGCTCCGGGAGCGGTCGCGGACCTCCTCGACCTGCCCCTGGCCGGCGAGCAGGTGCGGGCGAGAGGCCCCGGCGGTTCCGGGCGGCGGACGTCCTGGGCGTCCCTTCCCGGCGCCGCGCTGGCCGCCGCCCGCCTCGGCGTTCCGGAGCTGAGCGGGGACGTCGTCGTCCACCCGTCGCTCACGGTCGCGGGCCGGCCGGTCACGTGGTGGCCGGCCGGCGACGTCGACCACGTCGACGGCACCCCGGGTGCGCTGGGGCGGGCGCTGGCCTGGCGTGTCGGCGCGTGGCCGCTGCGCCAGGCCCTCGCCGAGGCCTTCGCCGAGCCCGGCCGCGTCACCGATCTGGCGGCCGAGGACGCGGTCGGCGGCTGACTGCGGCGGCCCTACTCGCCCCGGTCGGCCTACTCGCCCCGCTCGGCCCGCTCGGCCCGCTCGGCCCGCTCGGCCCGCTGGGCCCGCTCGGCCTGCTTGGCCTGGTGGGCCTCCCAACGGGCCCGGTCACGGGCGCGGGCACCGGCATTGCGCTCCCACTTGGCCTTGCGCTTTCGGGAGCGGACGAGTTCGCGGTCCTCGAACGACGCGTGCTGGTCCCAGTCACGGGCCATCGCCCCGATGCCCATCGACGTGATCCCCAGGATGCCCACGAACGTGCCCAGGATCGGGTCGACGAGGAGGAAGAGCAGGACGCCCACGGCCGTGAGCGCGGCACCGGCGAGCAGCAGTGCTGGGGGCCGGCGCGCCGCCGAGTCGTTCTCCGTCGTCACGTCTGCCAGTATCCGCGCTCCCCGGACGGCGGTTTCCGGGGCGCCCCGGTGGGCGACGCGCCGGCGGTCGCCCACTGGAGTGACCACTGGTGCGTGCGTGACAGGCCCCGCCTTGCCAACAGGGCCACAGGTCCCTACCGTTCGGGGAAGCGGTTCAACAGCAAGCCGTCTGCCAGTGGCCGGTCTCTCGCGTAGAGCGCCAGCGCCTCATTCCTCTCCACTGGTCCGGATTTCGCTGAGAGGCACCCGTGACCGCTACCTTCATCGACCCTCCCGTGAGCGAAATCGTGAGCATCGACGTGCTCGCTGACGGCCCTGCCGTCCGCGTGACCGCCGCCGGCGAGATCGACTCCTCTTCCGCCCCCCTGCTGCGGGGCCAGCTCGACGCCGTCCTCGAGGGCGGTGTCGAAGAACTCGTGGTCGATCTGTCCAGGGTCACCTTCCTCGACTCCGCCGGGCTCTGCGTCCTCGCCGCCGCGCACCGTCGCGCCGCTGGGCAGGACGTCCGCATGCGAGTGCTCGCCTCCTCGCGGGCCGTCATCCGCCCACTGCAGATCACCGGGCTCTGGGCGCTCCTGGGCGCCTCCGAGGTCAGTTCGGACGCCGGCGCGGCCTGACGGCCCGCCGTCCCGCCAGGCCCCTCGCGCGCGCCATCCGGCGCGGGGGGAGACTCGACGTCGCCGATCTGCACCCACCGGTGCGGATCCGACGTCGATCACCGGGAGGACCACCGTGCGGGATGCGGTCATCTGCGAGCCGTTGCGGACCCCGGTCGGGGGCTTCGGGGGAGCGCTCCGCGACGTTCCTGTGCAGGACCTCGCCTCCACCGTGATCCGGGCGCTGCTGGCGCGCACCGGCCTGCCGCCGGAGTCGGTCGACGACGTCCTGCTCGGCCACTGCTACCCGACGATGGAGGCTCCCGCGCTCGGCCGGGTCGCCGCCCTCGACGCGGGGCTCCCGGTCACCGCGTCGGGCCTGCAGATCGACCGGCGCTGCGGCTCGGGGCTGCAGGCGGTCATCTACGCGGCGCTGCAGGTGCAGTCGGGTGCCTCCGACGTCGTCCTGGCCGGCGGCGCGGAATCGATGAGCAACGCCCCCTTCTACTCGACCGCCATGCGCTGGGGCGTCAAGCCAGGTCCGGGGGTGCTGCTGCAGGACGGGCTGGCCCGCGGCCGGGTCACGGCGGGCGGCCGGAACCATCCGGTACCCGGCGGGATGCTGGAGACCGCCGAGAACCTCCGCCGGGAGTACAAGATCTCCCGCGAGGAGCAGGACGAGTACTCCGTCCGCAGCCACCAGCGCGCCGCCGCCGCGACCGAGGCCGGCCGGTTCGCCGAAGAGATCGTCCCGGTGACCGTGTCCTCGCGGAAGGGCGACACCGTGGTCGAGCGGGACGAGCACATCCGCCCCGACTCCAGCGTCGAGACCCTCGCCAAGCTGCGCCCGATCATGGGCAAGGACGATCCGGAGGCCACCGTCACCGCCGGCAACGCCAGCGGCCAGAACGACGGCGCGGCGATCGCGATCGTCACCACTCCGGAGAAGGCCGCCGAGCTGGGCCTGCGGCCGCTGGCCCGCCTGGTGTCCTTCGGTGTCGGCGGCGTGCCGCCGAAGACCATGGGCATCGGCCCGGTGCCGGCGACGGCCAAGGCTCTGGCGCTGGCCGGGGTGGAGCTGAAGGACGTCGACCTGATCGAGCTGAACGAGGCCTTTGCCAGCCAGGTGCTCGCGGTGACCCAGGAGTGGGGCTTCGCGCCCAGCGACTTCGACCGCACGAACGTCAACGGTTCGGGCATCTCGCTCGGCCACCCCGTCGGCGCCACCGGCGGCCGGATCCTCGCCACTCTGCTGCGCGAGATGGACCGCCGCGGTGCGCGCTACGGCCTGGAGACGATGTGCATCGGCGGGGGCCAGGGCCTGGCTGCGCTGTTCGAGCGGGTTCCCGGGTGAGCCGTGTCGCGATCGTCACCGGGGCCGCCCGGGGCATCGGCGCGGCGACCGCCCAGCGGCTGGCCGCCGACGGGCTCGCCGTCGCGGTCCTCGACCTCAGCGCTGACGACGCGCGGAGCACGGTGGCCGCGATCGAGGCGGCCGGCGGGCGCGCGCTGGCGGTGGGCGCCGACGTGGGGGACGCCGAGCAGGTGCAGGCCGCCGTCGACCGGATCGCCGCCGAGCTGGGGCCACCCACCGTGCTGGTCAACAACGCCGGTGTCACCCGCGACAACCTGCTGTTCAAGATGAGCGACGCCGACTGGGACCTGGTCATGCACGTGCACCTGCGCGGCTCGTTCCTGATGACGCGTGCCGTCCAGCAGCACATGGTCCAGGCGTCGTGGGGCCGGGTGGTGAACCTGTCGAGCACCTCGGCCCTGGGCAACCGCGGCCAGGCCAACTACGCCACGGCCAAGGCGGGCCTGCAGGGGTTCACCAAGACCCTCGCCGTCGAGCTCGGGAAGTTCGGCGTCACCGCCAACGCGATCGCCCCCGGGTTCATCGTCACCGACATGACGAAGGCGACAGCGGCTCGGATCGGTCAGGAGTGGGAGCCCTACGTGGCGGCCCGCGCCGCGGCGATCCCGGTTGCGCGGGCCGGTCAGCCGGAGGACATCGCGCACACCGTGTCGTTCCTGGTGAGCGAGGGCGCGGGGTTCGTCTCCGGCCAGGTCATCTACGTCGCCGGCGGGCCTCGCAACTGACGTCGTCCCGATCGCGCGTGGCCGGCGGCAACGGGGCGAGCCGGCAGACCACCTCTGTGCGAACCTCGTGCACTGCTTACTGGAGGTGAGCAGAGCACGAGGTCCAGCGGACCACCTGTCGCCGGGTGCCCGACCGGCCGAGCGCCTCAGGTGCGCTCGGGGTAGCGGGCCCGGACGAAGCAGAACGCTCCGAACGCGGCGATGCCGATCGCGACCAGCGTCAGCAGAATCCGGCCGAACGGCGCCTGCAGGATGGTGCGCATCGCGCCGTCGAGGCCCTGGGCCTTCGACGGGTCGAAGGTGATCGCGGCGTAGCAGAGCAGCCCTCCGACCACCGCCAGCGCGACGCCCTTCCCCGGGAAGCCGACCTGCCCGAGCCGGGTGACCAGGCGGAGCGCCGACGGCGAGGCGTCGGAGGTGTCGATCTGCTTGAGGAAGTCGTTGTTGAAGCCCTTCCGGATGTGCCAGACGCCGACGCCGATGAGCACCAGTCCGGCCGCACCCACGAGGAACTGACCCCCGGGCCAGCCGAAGACGCCGGCCGTCGTCTCCTGCTGCTGCTGCGAGCTGGACTTCCCGCTGCCGAGGGCGAAGCGGATGGCCAGCACCGCCAGCGCGATGTAGACCGCCGCCTTGATCAGGGCGTTGCCCGACTTCCGCAGCGCCTTGGTGCGGGTCTTGCCCGAGGCCGACCAGCCGCTGCGCCAGCGCAGCACCTCGGCCGCCTGCCAGACCGCGAGCGCGATCATCCCGACCGCGACGACCCACAGCAGCGGTCTGCCGATCGGCGATTCCGTCAGGGTCTGCATGGCACCTGACTGGTCGGCCGACTTGCCACCACCACCCCAGGCCAGCTGGAGCGCCAGCCACGCGATCAGCAGGTGCACCGCGCCGAAGGCGATCAGGCCGATGCGGGCCAGGTGCTCGAGGCCGTCGCTGTTCCCCGCCCGGGATGCCTTGCCCATGGCAGTCCTGGCGGTTCCCTGTGCGCGCACGAGCGGCTCCTTCGATGCGGACGACCAGCGGCTCAGCGTGACACAGGGCAGGTCTCCCGTGCCTGGGGAACCGGATCGGCGATGAGGGACACTGGATCCGTGGCGAACGGCGGAACCGGCATCCTCAGCGCGGACACCCTCGAGCTGGCGACGCCCGAGGTGGCCCGCCGTACGTGGCCGCAGTGGCTCCTCCTCGGCGTCGTCTCGATCCTCGTCGCCGTCGTCGCCGTCGTCTGGGACGCCGCCGGGGCGCGGCTGCTGCTCGGTGCCCTCGGCGTCTTCTTCGCCGTCCGCGGGGCTGCCGTGCTGCGCCGCGCCGGCTCC
>JAOPWH010000201.1 GCA_025965795.1 Blastococcus sp. | reverse complement strand
CGAGCCGGCGTAGCCCGTCTACGTCTCCGTCCGCGACGACCGCGACGCACACGTGGTAGTTGGACCCGCGGGCCGACTCATCAACGAATGCCTGGGCGGTCAACCGGCTGCCAGGCGGGCCCGCTCGACTTCACCTCTGTGATGCCAGGCTCCAGGCGGGATCGGCTCCCTCAGCTGCTGCACGAGCAGCATTCTGAACGACCGGCGAAAGAACGGAGCCCGGGCATGCGCGAGGTATCCGGCTCCCACGTCGGCACGCCCGCGGTATCGGTGACGCGCGCCCCACCCCATCAGCGTGCCAGCTGCCTCGGTCGCGGGAAGGGCGCTTCGCGTCCCTTGGGATCGGCCTGCGGCCGACCTTTCCCTCGCCCTGCGCCAGCCGGACCGGGCGGGTTGTGGGAAGCGCAGGGGAGTGGACGGCGGAGGTCTGTCAGTGGGGGGTCCCGTGTTGAGCCGGAAGCTCACTCCAGGGCGCCGTCGTCCCCACGGCGGTCCCGTGACGCCACACTTAAGACCCTGCCGGAGCTCGGGGGCGGCGTGCCCGTGGCGGCTGGTGGCACTCCGCAGTCCGCCACTTCCACTGACCGCACCCTGGCGAGTGCAAGCATCGCTGCACATCGTGGTGGGAGACTGCTGGGCTGTGCGCGGTAGCATTTCGCTGACGGAAGTCGCAACAGCTTGGGAGAAGTCTTGACCGACCTTGCGACAGCGCTACTGCCGGTGCTTCGCAGGCCGTTGGAGGCGCGTTTCAACGTCTTCGATGTGATGCATCACGGAACTTACGAGAAGCAGATTTCGAACGTCTTCAGGTGGCTACTAGAAACTGAGGGAAATCACCATCTCGGAGACATGTTCCTGCGCATCTTCATCGACGAGGTGAACCGTGGCCTCGACAGGGTGTACCAAGGCCTCGACGACGAGGGGAACCGAGTTCTCGTGGGGCGCGGGCCATTAGCGCCTGCAGCGTACTTGGTACTCCAGGAGGTCAACACCTCTGCCGTCAGCGGCGCGGAAGATATCGCAGACCTGGTCCTTAAGAACGACGACGCGGTGATCGTCGTCGAGAACTACTTCACCTCCGATGGACACGGCCACAACTACGGCGGCTACCTGACATACAGCCAGCTCGATGGCCGACAAGGTGCGGTCGTCCTGTTGTGCCACGATCAGGACAGCAGCTTGCAGACGGATGGGTGGGAGTACGCGTCAGTTGTCACGTACGGCGGGTTGTTGGACAGGCTGCGCCTTGCGATTGACAGCGACCGTCGGTACCAGCAGAAGCATCCGGAACCCTACTCATTCATCGACCAGATGCACCGCAAGTTCGTCAAGGGGAGAGGTCCTGTGGAAGACCATCAGGTGCTCGACTTCGTCATTGCCATGTGTGCGACGGGAGAGGCGAGGCGATACGGGGAGCTGCCGCACACGTCGGCGGCGGAGAGCTTCGCCAACGACGTTGCGGAGCAGGCGCGCGAACGCTTCGGAGAAGGCCGCGAAATGCTTGGACGCGTCAAGGTTCGGTTGAGGAACTTCAGTGCGCAGCACTTGGAAGGACAACTGAACGCCACCTTGGGTGACGGCTTCGTGAGCAAGGTGAGTGCAACATACGCGGGCACGTACCAGTGGACGGTGAACTTCGAACTACCAGACGATGGCGAGAAGTTCGGTGAGGCCAGACTCCAACTGAAGTTCGGGCCTTCCGCCTGGTTCGCGAACGAGAAGGACCCCCGCTGGAAGCGGACAGTCGATCCAGAAGTCGCCGACTACTCACGTCTCTTTCTCACGCGGGCGAAGACTAAGGAAGTCCGCCAGTCGGAGGTGACCCTTCAGGAGGTCCTCGACGGCCTCGCGCCTAGTGATCGCAGATTGCACGACGAGATCGTGCAACTTCTGAGCGACAGCGACTGACCCGCGTCAGCAGATCAGACAACTCAGCCTAGGCCTGGGCGGCTCGGCGCCGGAGTACTCCAAGTGCCACGGCTCGGGACGGCTCCCGCTCGCACTGGCGTCCCTGGTCACCGGGCTGGTGCAGTCGCTAGGGACGCGGTGGGGGCTGTTCCGGCACTGGTGGGTCATCGTCAAGCTCGCCCCTCACCGTCTTGTCGACCCTGGTTCTGGTCGCCAACACGACGACGCTGACCGCGCTGGCCGACGCCACCCGCAATCCCGCCGGCCACCTCGGCGTATTGCCCTCCGCAAGCCCCGTGCTGCACTCCGTCGCCGCCGTCATCGTGCTGCTCGCCGCCCGCCGTACTGTCGGTTTTCATGCCGAAGGGAGTCACCCGCTTCGGGTGGCGCAGGCAGCAGGCGGCGCGGGGCGGCCCAGGTCGCTAAGCCGGTGAGCAATGGGCGCCGAGGCGGGGGGCGCGGGCGCCTGCACGGCGAGCACCATGACCAGGTAGCAGCCGCCGCCGGCCGATCGCACCCGCCCCGCCTCACTCACGGTGGACGGCGCTGACGACGCAACTGCTGACCAGTGCAAGTGCCGTTCCCGCAGGCCGCTGTATTCCCGAACATATACCGGTGGGGCGGGTGGGGCTCGAACCCACGACCCAGGGATTATGAGTCCCATGCTCTGACCAGCTGAGCTACCGCCCCGTGACGGACAGCCTGCCAGACGCCCGCTCGGCTGCTAGCCCTTGCCGAACAGACGCCCGAGCATGCCGCCGGCGCCGCCCATCGTGCGGGCGGCCAGTTGCAGGATCGGCCCGCCCGGGATGCCGGGCACCTTCTGCGTGATCGGCGCGAGCGCCAGCAGCCCCGAGACCTCGTGCACTTTCAGCCGCCGACGGGCAACGGCCGGCACGGGGTTGATCCGCCCCGACGCCGCTTCCAGGAGCAGATCCGCCCCGGTGGCCTCGACCGCCGGCCCGCTGAACTGTCCGGGCGTCACCTGGCGAACCGTCCAGCCCTCGGCGGAGGACGCGAACGTCCAGCCGCCGTCCGGGGCGACGAGAGTCGCGCCCCCCGTGATGTCCATCGAGGCCGCGAGCGCCCCCGTCACGTCGGCGAGCGCGGCCAGGCCCGACTGGAGCACCGGTGCCGGGGGAGGGGCCGCTCCGCAGGACACCAGGTCGAGCCCATGGACGGCGAGCTCGTAGGACTGACCCAGCACGACGCTGAGCAACGGCAGCCGCCCCACGACGGAGACCGCCGGCGCGGTGTCGAGGTCGACCGGCTCGTCCTCCAGGTACCGAGCGGTTGCCGCGCGGTTGCGCCTCAGCGCGGTCAGGACCTCGTCCCGGGACGCGTCCCGGTGCGCAGCGATGACGCGGGCGTTGACGGCGTCGACCTCCGGTGCGGCCCCGGTGCCGCCCGTCCGGGCCGACGCGATGAGATCGGCGAGCGCCTGGTGGTCGTCCCAGCAACCCAGGTGTGCGCAGATCTCGTGTGCCCGCCAGCCGGGAAGTCGGGAGGGGCGCTCGAGGTCGACGGCCTCGGCCTGGGCGAGAAAGGCGTCCCAGGCGCCGAGCACCATCTCGGAGACCCGTTCGCGCCCCGCATCGGCCATTCCCTGGTGTCGTCCCACGTTCCCGCCCTACCCCGGTGGAGCCCAGGCAGGCATGCAGGGCGTGTGGGGGAACGCACGTCGCGCAAACGCTCGGCAACCGCTCTCCCTCGAACGGGTGAGCGCGCGGATCAAGAGACCGGGCGTTCCGGTCGATCGCAGCAGAGTGAGGAAGTACGTGCCCGGACACCGCCGGGCCGCCGACGCGCCGCCGAGGGCCGCCCGTTCCGGGGTGGTCCGCCGGCTGGGCGCTGTCGTGCGCGCCGGGCTCTACCGGCCGCTGGCCGGGGACGATGCCCGGGTGGCCTACTGGACCCGCCACGTCCGCAACGGCGTACTCCTCAGTGAGATCTCCGCGTTCGCCGTCATCGTGTATTCGTTCTTCACCCACAGCCCCGGCCGGCACCACCCGGTCCTCATCGCTCTGTGCACGGTGGTGATGCTGGCCTGCCCGGCGCTGCTCCTGCTGCCGCTGGCCGCCATGATGCGGGACTCCCGGGGCCCGACGATGTTCTACCTGTGGAGCCTGGCGACCACCGCCCTGGTCCTGATCGGAACCCGCCTCGACGGAGGCCCCTCCAGCCCGCTCGATGCGCTGCTGTTCCTGACCCTCACCTACATGGCGGCCGCGTACTCCCCGTACGGCGTGGTCGCGATGGGCAGCGTCATGACGCTGTCCTACTTCGTCTTCGTGGAACTGCCCGGGCTCACCACGTCGGGCGTGTTCTTCCTGGCCGTCATGATGGCGTTCACGATGATCTGCGCGATGTCGTCGTCCAACTCGTGGGCCGCCTACGACCGCCAGGTGATGCTGATCCGCACCCAGGAGTTGCTCGCCGGCACCGATCCGCTGACGGGCATCCCGAACCGGCGGGCGTTCCTGGACCGCCTCTCGACGGCAGTCCGGGCCGCCGATCCGGTGAGCCCCGCGGTGGTGTGCCTCGTCGACCTCGACGGCTTCAAGGCCGTCAACGACGCGGGCGGTCACGCGGCCGGCGACCTCATGCTCCAGGAGGTGGGAGCGGCCCTGAGCGCTGCGGTGCGGGAGACCGACACCGTCGCCCGCCTGGGCGGCGACGAGTTCGCCGTGCTCGCCGAGGTGCCGCTCGGGTTCTCGGGGGAGATGCTCGCCGAGCGCCTGCGCGGCGCCGTCGCCGTCGTCGGCCGGCTCTCCGCGGTGACCGCCAGCGTCGGCATGGCCGAGGTGCGGCCAGGGGACGACGTCCGGGAGCTGCTCCAGCGGGCCGACTCGGCCATGTACCGCTCGAAGAGCGCGGGCGGGGACCGGGTCTCGACACGTGCCGTCTGACCCGGCACCCGGTCGGCAGCGCGCACTCTCCGAAGATCGCACACTCGCCAGTTACTCAGCGTGACGGTCGTCCGATTCTCGTCACGCAGTCGTATCCTTGGCTCAGCCGAGCGTGACGTAGCCCGCGAACTGGGCTTCCGGACGGGACGGGACCGCTGGACGGCGTCCCTTCCGGCGTGCTATGGCGTCTGACCAGCGATTAGAGCCACCACAGTCACCTTCCGTCACTTCTTTCCCATCTGTCTCACTCGGGCTGGCGCGATGGGGTCTTCATCGTGCAGACTGTTCCCGGGAGCCCTGCTCCGCCACTGCCGAATACAGCGCGTCACCGAATCGACAGGTCCGTAGGGGAAGACGAGACCAGTCGAGTCGATGGAGGTGCCCCGTGCAGCGACGGTCAACCCAGGGTGTCGTCTTCGTGCACGCGTGCCCGAAGGCGCTCTGCCAGCATGTCGAATGGGCGCTTGAACGCGTCGTCGGCGCGCCGGTCTCCCTGTCGTGGGACGAACAGCCCGCAGCGCACGGTTCTTACCGTGCCGAGATTGCCTGGACCGGTTCGCCGGGAACAGGCGCCAGGCTCGTGGCTGCCCTGAAGGCGTGGCCGATGCTGCGCTTCGAGGTCACCGAGGAAGCCAGCCACGGCAACGACGGCGAGCGCATGTCCTACGTGCCCGGCCACGGAGTTTTCCGCGCGCCGACCAGCGCCAACGGCGACATCGTCGTGAGCGAGCAGCAGTTGCGTCACCTGGCTGCCACCGCAACCTCCATCGAGGCCTTCCGCCACGGTGTGGACGAGCTCCTCGGGGCGGCCTGGGACGCCGATCTCGAGGTCTACCGCCACGCCGGCGACGGCAGCCCCGTCACCTGGCTGCACCAGGTCGTCTAGATGGGAAGGACCCGGCTGCTCCCCGCCACTCGCAGTCTCGCGGCGGGACCCTGCACCGGGGCCAGATCACGATCCGAACACGACGCTCCGCGGCACCTGCGCGCGGAGTCGTAATCTGAGGCCGGTCGTTCGGACGCCGTCGGGGAAGCGGCGTCCGGACGACCATTCTCAGGTCGCGCCGGGCAACGGCCCGACCGACTAGAGCGGGATGTTGCCGTGCGCGCCGCGGCCGGGGGGTGCGGCGGCGAGCGCCTCCACCAGCCGGCGGCGGGTCTGTGAGGGGTCGACGACCTCGTCGACGACCCCGATCTGCAGCGCCCGGTTGACGCCGCCGGCGATCCGCTCGTGCTCCTCGGCCAGCTGTGCGTGCAGGGCCTCCCGCTCGCCCGGCGGGACGGCGGCCAGCTTCTTGCGGTGCAGGATGCCCACGGCTGCCTTGGCCCCCATGACGGCAACCTCTGCGCCCGGCCATGCGAACACGGCTGTCGCGCCCAGCGAACGGGCGTTCATCGCGATGTACGCGCCGCCGTAGGACTTGCGGGTCACGAGCGTCACCCGCGGGACGACCGCCTCGGCGAACGCGTGCAGCAGCTTGGCCCCGCGCCGCACGACGCCGTCCCATTCCTGGCCGACCCCCGGCAGGTAGCCGGGCACGTCGACCAGCACGACCAGCGGGACTCCGAAGGCGTCGCACATCCGCACGAAGCGGGCGGCCTTCTCCGCCGACGCGGAGTCCAGGCAGCCACCGAGCCGCAGCGGGTTGTTGGCGATGACGCCGACCGTGCGCCCGGCCATCCGGCCCAGGGTGGTGACGACGTTCGGCGCGAAACGTGGATGCAGCTCGAGCCCTGGACCGTCGAGCACCTGGGCGATCAGCGGCTTCACGTCGTAGGCGCGCTGGCGCTGCTCGGGGAGCAAAGACAGCAGGTCGACGTCCTGCTCGTTCACCGCCGGTGTGAAGGTGCCCTGGTCGCACAGCAGCTCGACGGCCATCCGCGCCGTCGCCAGTGCGGCCGGCTCCGAGTCGGTCACCACGTGGACGACGCCGCTGCGCCGGCCGTGGGTGTCGGGGCCGCCCAGGCTCTCCATGTCGACGTCCTCACCGGTGACGGACCGGACGACGTCGGGGCCGGTGACGAACACCCGTCCGGCCGGACCCATGATCACCAGATCGGTCAGCGCCGGACCGTAGGCGGCGCCACCGGCGGCCGGACCCAGGACGACCGAGATCTGCGGGATGCGGCCCGAGGCGCGGACCATGGCCGCGAACACCTCGCCCACGGCGTGCAGGGCGGTGACCCCCTCGGCCAGGCGGGCTCCACCGGAGTGCCAGATGCCGACCGACGCCACCCGCTCGCGCAGCGAGCTGTCGATCGCGTCGACGATGTGCCGGCAGCCGTCGACACCCATCGCGCCGCCCATCACGGTGGCGTCGGTGCAGTAGGCGATCGCCGGGATGCCCGACACCGTGCCCCGAGCGGCCATGACGCCGGAGGTGTCACGGGGCATCAGCAGGCTCATCGAACCGGGGTCGAAGAACCTCTCCAGGCGGTCCTGGGGGTCGCGGGGATCCGGAGCGGCGGCGGGCGTCGGGGCGGTCTGGAGAGTGGTCACGCCGTGGTGAAGACGAGCGCGATGTTGTGTCCACCGAAGCCGAAGGAGTCGTTGACAGCGGCGGTGAAGGTCGCCTTCCGGGGCTCGCCGCGAACGATGTCGAGCGCCTGCACGTTCTCGTCGTCGTCCGGGTCGTCGAGGTTGGCCGTCGCCGGAACGATCTGCTCACGCAGGGCGAGGATGGTGAAGATCGACTCCAGGGCGCCGGCGGCGCCGAGCAGGTGACCGGTCTGGCTCTTGGTCGCGCTGACCATCACGTTCTCGCCCAGCGAGGAGCGGATCGCGGCCGCCTCCGCCGTGTCACCCACGGGTGTCGAGGTGGCGTGCGCATTCACGTGACCGATGTCGGCCGGTGTCAGTCCGGCGTCGCGTAGCGCGGCCGTGATCGCGCGCGCAGCGCCCTCGCCCTCGGGGTGCGGGGCCACCAGGTCGTAGCCGTCGGCCGTGCCGGCCGCGCCGACCAGCCGGGCGTGCACTCGGGCGCCGCGCGCCTTGGCCGCGTCGGCGCGCTCGAGCACGATGCAGGCCGCCCCTTCCCCGAGCACGAACCCGTCACGGGCCTTGTCGAACGGACGGGAGGCGCGCTCGGGCTCGTCATTGCGGGTCGACATCGCCCGCATGGCGGCGAAGCCGGCCATGGGCAGCGGGTGCACGCAGGCCTCGGTGCCGCCCACGAGCACGATGTCGGCCCGGTCGAAGCGCAGCAGGTCCAGCCCCCACCGGATGGCTTCGGCGCCTGAGGCGCAGGCGCTCACGGGGGCATGGACACCGCCCTTGGCACCGATCGCCAGGCCGACAGCCGCGGCGGGGCCGTTGGGCATGAGCATCGGGATGGTGAACGGGGACACCCGCTTGGGCCCCTTCTCCTCCAGGACGTCGTCCTGGCCGAGCAGGGTCAGCGCGCCACCGATGCCGGTGCCGATGACGACCGCCACCCGCAACGGGTCCACGCCGGAGTCGGCACCCCCGGCGTCCCGCCAGGCCTGCTCCGCGGCGATGACCGCCACCTGCTGGCTGCGGTCGAGGCGGCGGGCGCGCACCCGGTCGATCTGCTCGGACGGGTCGGAGGCCAGCCGGGCCACCAGCTGCGCCGGGTACTCCTTGATCCAGTCCTCGGTGATCCGGCTGACCCCGGACCGTCCGGCGAGCAGGGCGTCCCAGGTGCTGTCGACGTCGCCACCCAGTGGCGTGGTGGCACCGAGGCCGGTGACGACGACGTCGACGGCGGACGTACTCATGGCTCTTCCTCCTGAAATGGGGCCGGGGCCGGGTGAGGCCCCCCCTGCAGCGTCCCGCCGAGAGCTTGCGGGCGGTGGAGCGCAGGGGGGTCCTTCGTCAGCCCTGGTTCTTCTCGATGAAGTTCAGTGCGTCGCCGACGGTCTTGATGTTGGCGAGCTCGTCGTCGGGGATCGCGACGCCGAACTTGTCCTCGACGGCAGTGGCGATCTCGACCATCGACAGCGAGTCGACGTCGAGGTCGTCGGTGAACGACTTCTCGGGGGTGGCGTCGGCGGGCGTGACGCCGGCGACCTCCTCCAGGATTTCGGCCAGACCGGTCTGGATGTCCTCGCGGCTCACGCGGGGTCCTCTCTCTCGAAGGGGGCTCTGCGACAAGGCGGGAGTTCCGCCGTCGACCGGGACAGGATGTCCCGGGGATCTGGGGTGGGGTTGCCCACGGAAGGGTCGCCCATGGGGGCGGTGGCGCTCACGGCAGGACGACCACTTGGCCGGCGAACGTGAGGCCGGCGCCGTAGCCGAGGAGGAGGGCCAGGTCGCCGGACTTGGCCTCTCCCGACTCGAGCAGCGCGGAGAGCGCCAACGGGACCGAGGCCGCCGAGGTGTTGCCCGAGCGGACGATGTCGCGGGCGATGACCGTGCGCTCGGGGAGCTTCAGCCGCTTGGCCATCAGCTCGATGATCCGCAGATTGGCCTGGTGGGGGGCGAAGACGTCGATGTCGTCGGGCCCCACGCCCGCTCGGCGCATGGCCTCGACGAGGGTGTCGGTGAGCTTGGTCGTGGCCCAGCGGTAGACCGCCTGCCCGGCCATGCTCATGCCCTTCTCGCCCGGGGGGACGGCGATGGCCTCGTGCAGGTCGCCGTCGCTGCCCCAGACGACGGGCCCGATCCGCGGGACGTCGGACGGACCGACGACCGCCGCCCCGGCACCGTCGGCGAAGATCACCGCGGTCGCCCGGTCGTCGAGGTTCGTGTAGTCGGTGAGCCGCTCGCCCCCGATCACCAGGGCGTTGCGCGCAGAGCCGGCGCGGATCGCGTCGGCGGCCGCGCTCACCGCGTAGCACCAGCCGGCGCAGCCGGCGTTGATGTCGAACGCGCCGGGGCGTGGGATGCCGATCTGATGGGCTACCCGCGGGGCGAGGCCGGGTATGGCCTCGGGCGGACTGGTGGTGGCGAGCAGGACGAGGTCGATGTCGGCCGCGTCGAGCCCGCTCGAGGCGATCGCCTTGCCACCGGCGGCGACGGACATCTCGACGAGGGTCTCGTCCTCCGACGCCCAGCGGCGCTCGGCGATGCCGACGCGCGACTGCACCCACACGTCGTTGGTGTCCATCGTCTGGGCGAGCTCGTCGTTGGTCACCCGCCGGCGCGGGCGGTAGGCGCCCAGGCCGAGGATGCGCGCCCCCGGCGCGCCGGGGGGCAGCTGGATGGAGGTCATGCCGACACCTCCGGGTAGAGCCGGGCGATCGGGTCGCCGGCGTCGACGAGGTCGCCCTGCTGGACGAGCCACTCGGCCAGTACCCCGTCATACGCGGCGGAGACATGAACCTCGTCGCGACGGCTGGAGATGCTCGCCAGCCGGGTGCCGGCCGGCAGCGAGGTGCCCTCGGCGACCTCGGCCGGGCTGATCGTGCCGCGGGCGGGGGCGACGACGACCCGCCAGTCGGGCAGGTGCTCGGCCTCGGCACGACCGCGCTCGGCGGCGATGAGCTCGCGCGCGCGGTCGAGGTCGGCGGGCCCGCTCAGGGCGAGGATCTCGATGCCGGCACCCTTCCACTCCCGCTTGGCAAGGCCGGCGAGCGCGCCCGCCGGCGGCAGCTCGAGGACGGCGGTGACGCCCAGCTCGCGCATGGTCGCCAGGCACGCGTCGAAGCGCACGGGGCTGGTCACCTGGCTCACCAGCCGGCTCAGCACCTCGCCACCGGTGGTCACGCCGGCGCCGTCGGCGTTCGACAGCAGCAGGCGGCTCGGTTCCGCCGGGCGGAGGCCCCCGACCAGCCCCTCGAGCTCCTCCCGCGCGGGTGCCATGTAGGCGGTGTGGAACGCGCCGGCCACCGACAGCGGCATGATCCGCGCCTTGGCCGGGGGATCCGACTTCAGGGCCTCCAGCCCGTCGAGCGCACCGGCGGCCACGATCTGGCCGGCCCCGTTCATGTTCGCCGGGGTGAGTCCGTGCTTGTCGATCGCGGCCAGGACCTCGTCCGGGTCGCCGCCGAGCACGGCGGACATGCCGGTCGGCGTCTGTGCGCACGCGGCCGCCATGGCCCGGCCGCGGACGGCGGTCAGCGCGATCGCCGCCTCCACCGACAGGACACCCGCGAGGGCCGCGGCGGTCAGCTCGCCGACGCTGTGCCCGGCGATGACGACGTCCCGGCCGGCGTGCGGCGTGTGGTTCACCGGGCCGGGCAGGCCATCGAGCTCGCGGGCGATGAAGAGGCTCATCGCGACGACGAGCGGCTGGGTGACCGCGGTGTCCTTGATGGCCTCGGCGTCCCCCGTGGTGCCGAGGGTCAGCAGGTCGGCGCCGGCGATCGCCCCGGCCCAGCGGAAGAAGGACTCGGCGCCGGGCAGCTGCAGCCAGTCGGTGAGCATTCCGGGCTTCTGGGCACCCTGTCCGGGAGCGAGGACGGCCAGCACCCCTCCACCGTGCCAGTCGCGGCCCGTCGACGGGGTGGAGACCGGCACGAAAGCACAGCGGGGATCTTTGTGGGAACCCTCCAAAGCGGCCCCGCTCTATGCGCGCGACGGACCCCGGACGTGGTAGAGACCACACGGATATCCGGTCCTCGTCAGTGCCAGAGCGAGCGGTCCTGGTCGAGGCGGGCAAGGGCCAGGGCCACCTGCAGGGTCCAGCCGCCCCGCGGGTCGGTCACCGACAGGCCGGTCAGGTCGGCCGCCCGCTTGAGCCGGTACCGCACGGTGTTGGGATGGACGAAGATCGCCCGGGCGCTCGCCTCCAGGTTGCCCCCGCTGTTGAGGACCGCCCGCACCGTCTCCAGAACTTCGCCGCCGGCGGCCTGCAGGGGGGCCGCGACCCGCTCGTACAGCGCCGCCCGGGCCAGCGGATCGCCGTCCAGTGCGCGCTCGGCCAGCAGCGCGTCGGCCGCC
>JAOPWH010000189.1 GCA_025965795.1 Blastococcus sp. | reverse complement strand
CGCTGACCCTGATCCGGCCGGAGATGGACATTCCGGTGGTCCCGGTGTTCCAGAACGCCAACACCGAACCATTGCCGCCGCTGTGGCGCTGTGCCCAACTCGGCGAATTGCTGCGCGACGTCATCACCCGCCGCCCTGCGGCCGAACGGGTGGTGGTGCTGGGCACCGGTGGGCTCTCCCACTGGGTCGGCACGCCCGAGATGGGTCGCATCAACTCGGCCTTCGACACGACCTTCCTCCAGGACGTGCAGGCCGGAGACCTCGGGTCGATTCTCGGGATGACGACGGCCGAGGTCCTCGCCGAGGCCGGCAACGGCGCCCCAGAGATCCGCAACTGGGTCACGGCTATGGCTGCGGCGTCTGCCCGGGAGGACGACGCGGCGCCGGAGCCCGGGTCCCGCCCCGGACCCGGCCGACGAGTCCCGAGCGGGCGGCGGGGGACAGTTCTCGCCTACCGGTCAGTGCCGGACTGGGCGACCGGGATCGCGTTGGCCCGCTTGTTCCCCGAGGAGGAGCCGTGAACCTGGCACTGGACCAGGTCATCCGCCGAGCCGCTCGAGACGTCGGGTTCCGTGCTGCCGCGGCGGAGAACGGCCAGCAGGAAGCAGAGCTCGCCGGCGTGCCCCCGGCCGACCTGACGGCGGTGGTGGAGGGCGACCTGGTCGTCCTCCACCGGCGGGGCGCTCATCCGCTGCTGATCATGCAGCTCGCCGGCGCCCTGGGAATCGATCCGATGCAGCAGTTCGGCGCCGACGCGCCGTCTCAGGACCCATCGAGATCACGAGAATGAGAATCACGGTGGACCTCGAGCGGTGCGAAGGGTTCGCGTCGTGCGTGATCACCGCGCCGGACATCTTCGATCTCGACGACGAGCGCAGCGTTGCCGTCGTGCTGGAGCCGGCGGCCGGGGTCCACCCCCGCGTCCAAGCGCTCGAAGCCGCCGCGAGCTGCCCGGTGCGGGCCATTACCGTGCACGATGCCGCGGGCGACGAGCGCCACCTCTCCTCGGGCCGGCCGCTGCCCGATGGGGTGTCCGCCGAGGCGGTGGCCGCCGCCGTCGACCGGCTCGCTCATGCCGCGGCGACAGGCAGCCCTTGTGCTCCGGTCCGAGACGTCCTGCCGGCGACGCTGGCCGCCGGGTACGCCGTCCAGCAGGTGTTCTCGGCTCGGGCCGTCACGTCCGGGCGGCGCGCAGTCGGCCGTAAGGTGGGACTCACCAACCCCGAGGTCCAGCGTCAGCTCGGCGTCGATCACCCCGACCTCGGGGTCCTCTTCGAGGACATGGCGGTCCCCGCCGGCGGAACGATCGACGCCGGTCGGTTGATCCAGCCGCGCATCGAGGCCGAAGTGGCCCTCGTCCTGGGCGCCGACCTGGATCGGCCGGACCTGACGGAGGAGCACGTCCGTGCGGCCGTGGCCGAGGTCGTCGCCGCACTCGAGATCGTCGACAGCCGGATCGCCGGCTGGGACATCACCCTCGTCGACACGGTGGCCGACAATGCCTCCAGCGGTCTCTTCGTCCTGGGCGAAGACCGTCGGCCGCTCGACGATCTCGACCTCCGGCCTGTGCGGATGACGCTGCGCGCGGATGACGTCGAAGTGTCCTCGGGCACCGGCACGGACTGCATGGGTGACCCGTTGACCGCCCTGCTCTGGTTGGCCGCCGCGGCACGCGACCTCGGGCAGCCGCTGCGGGCCGGCGACATCGTGCTGTCAGGGGCCCTCGGGCCCATGGTGGCCGTTCAGGCCGGTGCCACGTACGCCGCTGCGATCAGCGGGCTGGGATCCGTCGCCGTCACGTTCGGCGCGCCCGGGACGGGGTGAAGGTCCCGACGACACCTTGATCGCTACCGATGGCAGACGGCCTTCCTCGATACCCGTCGCGGGCAGTGTTGCGAGGCGGTCGATCGGTGGACCCCTCGGCGGGTCAGGACTGTCCCAGATTCGTCACCAGGTTGATGGCCACCGCGATGACGACGGTCCCGAAGAGGTAGGCCAGCAGCGCGTGCCTCAGTGCGACCGCCCGGATCGGCGTGCTCGCCGGTTCGGTCTCCGACACCCCGAACGACATCCCCACGGTGAACGCCAGGTAGGCGAAGTCCGTGTATGCGGGCGGGTCCTGCTGCCGGAAGTCGATGCCGCCTTCCTCGCCGTCGTAGTACATCCGTGCGTACTTGAGCGCGAAGACGGTGTTCACCAGCGCCCAGGACAGGGTGACCGCGATGACGCTGAGAACGACCACCGCGACGCTGATGGCGTCCTGGCTCCCGGAGCGGACCAGCGCGACCACCACCGCGGCGAGGCTGGCCACGGCGGCGATGAGGACGACGGTGTCGGTGACGCGTGACCGGCCTTCCTCCTCGGCCAGCCGCTTGGTGCCCTCATGGTCCTGGTGCCAGCTCAGCCGCCAGACCCACACCAGGACCCCCGTCGCCGCGACGGTCCAGCCGATCAGCACGGCGAGTTCCGGGGAGACGAGCAGCCCCACCGCGGCTGCCGCGACCAGTCCTGCAGCGAGGCAGAGCAGCAGGCGGCGCCACGAGAGGATCCTGCGTCCGCGGCGAGGATCATCCGCGGCTCGCTCGCGGTTTCGGGCAGGTCCGGTCGGCATGCCCGGATTCTTCGCGCCCATTGCCGTGACCCGCTCACGCGGTGACCCGCGGCGGTCGAGGCAGCCACGGTCGCCTGCATGGTGATGGGCCGACCGTCTCGGGTCGACGCTCGAGTCGATCGACACCCATCACTGGTACTGACACGATGACTTGCATGAACCGGTTGCCGGGTCCCTGGCGACGGATACTCGTCCACTGCAGGTGAGAACGGCCCCTCGGGCGGTAGGCCCTGAGGGCCCACTTCTCGAGACCAAGCTCCACGTGCCGAGGTGTCGACGGGCGCTGGTGTCCCGTCCGAGGCTGACCGAGCGCCTCAGCCGCGGGGCGGAATCGGCACTGACCCTCATATCTGCGGCGGCCGGATTCGGGAAGACGACGTTGCTCGCCGACTGGCTGGCAACCGCTCCTCTCGAGGGACGTTCGGTGGCCTGGGTGTCGCTGGACGAACGGGACAACGATCCCGCGTTGTTCTGGAGGTACCTCCTGGCCGCCGTGGAGAGGGCGGCCCCGGGGGTCGGTGCCGGTGCGCTCGCGCTCCTGCAGTCGCCCAGACCACCGATCGAGGCGGTCCTCGGCACCCTGCTCAACGACCTCGGCGCCGTCTCGAAGGGGCTCGTGATCGTGCTCGACGACTACCACGTCATCGACGCGCCCGACGTGCAGGACGGGGTGGCCTACCTGCTGGAGCACCTTCCAGCGCAGGTTCAGCTGGTGATCGCCGGCCGCGCGGACCCGTCCCTGCCCCTGGCACGCATGCGCGCCCGCGGCGATCTCATCGAGATCCGGGCGGCCGATCTGCGCTTCACCGCCGATGAGGCCGCGGCGTACCTCAACGGGGCGATGGGACTGACCTTGACGGCAGTCGATGTCGCAGCTCTGGAGAACCGCACCGAAGGGTGGATCGCCGCGCTGCAGTTGGCGGCGCTCTCGATGCAGGGGCGCGAGGACGTCGAGGGATTCATCGCCGCCTTCGCCGGGGACGACCGCTACATCGTCGACTATCTGGCCGAGGAGGTGCTGCAGCGCCAGTCGGAGGAGGTCCGCTGCTTCCTGCTGCAGACGTCGGTCCTGAGCCGGTTGAGCGGTGAGCTCTGCGATGCCGTCACCGGTCAGGACGGCGGCCGGGCCATGCTCGAGGCTCTCGACCGGGCCAATCTCTTCGTGGTCCCGCTCGACGACCGCCGACGGTGGTACCGCTACCACCATCTCTTCGCCGACGTCCTCCGGGCACATCTGCTGGACGAGCAGCCGGCCGATGTTCCCGCCCTGCACCGCCGGGCCGTCGACTGGTACGAGCAGAACGGCGAGCGGTCCGAGGCCATCCACCACGCGCTGGCGGCGGAGGACTTCGCGCGGGCGGCGGACCTCGTCGAACTCGCGTTCCCTGCACTGCACCAGGGCAAGCAGGAGGAGACGGTGCGCCGCTGGATGGAGGCGCTCCCGGACGAGGTCTTCCTGGTCAGGCCCGTCCTGAACGTCGGGTATGTCGGGGCGCTCATGGCCACGGGCGATGTCACGGGCGTCGAGGCGCGACTGCGGAGCGCGGAGCGGTGGCTGGAGACGACGGAAGCGGCCGGAGACCTGTCGGACATGATCGTCCTCGATCAGGAGGAATTCCGGCGCCTGCCCGGTCAGATCGCCATGTACCGCGCCGGGCAGGCGCTGGTGCACGGCGATGTGGCCGCCACCATGACCCACGCCCGAAGGGCGCTCGACCTGGCCGGGGCGGCTGATCACGCGGGGCGCGGAGGGCCGGCCGCCCTCGTGGGACTCGCGTACTGGACGACGGGCGACCTGGAGGCAGCGCACCGTTGGTACACCGACGGCATGGCGAGCCTGGACCAGGGCGGTTACCGCGCCGACGTGATCGTGGGCGCCGTCGCCCTGGGCGACATCCGTCTGGCCCAGGGCCGCCTGCGCGATGCCATGAGCACCTACCAACGGGCACTGTCCCGTGCCGAAGCGAGCGACCCCGTGCTTCGAGGTGCGGCGGACATGCACGTCGGCATGAGTCAGGTGTTCCAGGAACGCAATGAGCTCGATGCCGCCCGGCACCACCTCGTGCGGGCGGAGGAGCTGGGCGAACATGTGGGGTCCCTGCAGCACCCGTACCGCCGGCGCCTCGCGATCGCCCGACTGGTCGAGCTGGACGGAGATCTCGACCAGGCGCTCGACCTGCTGGACCAGGCCGAGCGCGTGTACGACACGGACTTCTCTCCGGCCGTCCGGCCGATTCCGGCGGTCAGGGCCCGCCTGTGGGTCGCGCACGGCCGGCTCGACGACGCTCGTGAGTGGGTCCGGAAACGGCAGCTGTCGGCCGACGACGAACTCAGCTACCTACGCGAGTACGAGCACCTCACCCTCGCCCGTGTGCTGCTGGCCCGGAGCAGCGCGGAGCACGCGGAGCGCCCGTTGCACGAGGCGACCGGACTCCTCGACCGTCTGCTGAGCGCCGCCGAGGCGGACAGGCGGTCCGGCAGTGTCATGGAGATCCTCGTGCTTCAGGCGCTCGCCTCCCAGGAACGGGGCGACACACGTGCCGCGCTGGCAAGCCTGTCGCGGGGCCTGGTGCTGGCCGAGCCGGAGGGCTACGTCCGGATCTTCGTGGACGAGGGTGCGGGGATGGCCGGCCTGCTGCGAGCGGCCGTGAAACACGGGGTCGGCGGCGGCTATGCGCGCCGGCTCCTTGCCGCCGTCCGTGCGACCCCCGACGACGAGCCCGTCGGCCACGACGTGATCGAGCGGCTGAGCATCCGCGAGCTCGACGTCCTCCGGCTGCTCGGAACCGATCTGGACGGGCCCGGCATCGCCCGCCGACTGTTCGTGTCCCTGAACACCGTCCGGACGCACACGAAGAACGTCTACGCCAAGCTCGGGGTGAACAACCGTCGAGCGGCGGTACGCAGGGCGGCGGAACTGGACCTGGTGTCGCCACATCCTGACCGCTGAACCCAGGGCCTCGGCGTCAGGGCTCCCCGGTAGACGGCTCCCGGCGGCTCTTCCCGTTGTCGGATCACCACGACGAATCACCACCTCATGTGATCCCCACTCATCACATCGGCACCTAGCTTTCGAGCGCAGCACAGACAGCCCGTTGCGTCTCATGACACGAGGTGCCCGATGAGCGACATGTCGACCGGCAAGCAGTACGACGCCGGACGTTACGAGATCCGTGTCGAAGGACGTCTCGATTCCCGATGGGGTGCCTGGTTCGACGGGATGGCCCTCACTCCCGAGAGCGACGGGACCACGAACATCCACGGTCCGGTCCTCGACCAGGCCGCGCTGCACGGCCTGCTCACCAAGCTTCGCGACGTCGGCCTGCCGCTGATCTCGGTGACCCGGGTCCGACCCGAGCCGCCCGTCGTGCCCTCCATCGACCGTCGCTGACTGTTCGACCCGCAGGAGGAGACCGCCATGACCGTTCCCGACCGAGCCACGGCAACGGGCAAGGTCCCGGTGGATCCGGTGCGGAAGACCGCGATGTGGGCGGGCGTGCTGTACCTCGTCACGTTCGCCTCCTCGATCCCTGCTGCGTTCTTCTTCCTCGATCCCGTCCCGAACGACCCGAACTACGTCCCCGGCCCGGGGGCCGACACGCCTGTCCTCACCGGTGGCCTCCGCGACATGGTCACTGCCTTCGCCTGCATCGGCACGGCGGTGGTGCTCTTTCCGGTGCTCGAGCGGCAGAACGAGGCGGTCGCGCTCCGGGTTCGTCGCCTCGCGGCTGCTCGAGGCGGCGATCATCTCCGTCGGCGTCGTGAGCCTCTTCGGAGCCGTGGCCCTGCGTCAGGGCACGGCGGGCGCAGCCGCAGCGGACGACGCCTCACTGACCACCGTGGGGACGGCGCTGGTCGCGGTCCGGGAGTACACGTCCCACCTCGGCCCCGGGCTGATGGCGGGGGTGAACGCCCTGCTGCTGGGTTCGCTGATGTACCGGTCCGGCCTCGTGCCGCGAGTCATCCCGCTCCTGGGACTCATCGGCGCTCCGCTGCTCCTCTCCGCCGAGGTCGCGACGATCCTCGGCGTCGACGACGACTCGACCGCATGGTCGCTGATCGCGCTCTCCCCGATCTTCTTCCGGGAGCTCTCGCTCGGCGTCCGGATGGCGGTCAAGGGCTTCAAGCCCTCGCCGATCACCGCACGCACGACGCCTCGGGTCGAACGGGAGACCCAGTTCTCACCTGCGTGACGCGCACGTCCCTGAGACCGGCGGCCCCGCCCACGTGGCGCCCGGCCGACCGACCACACCGCCAGCCCCGGAAGGAAGCGACATGATCACCGCCGTCCCCACCCCCGCAGAGGCACGACCCGCGCCGAACTCGATGCGCCCGACCTCTCGGGCCGCAGGCATCCTGTACCTGGTCTCGTTCGTGTCGATCCCGAGTCTCGCGCTGTACAACCCGGTGCGCGACAACGCCGACTTCGTCCTGGGCGCCGGCAGCGACACCGGCGTGCTGGTGGCCGCCTTCCTGGAGATCGTCGTCGCGCTGGCCGGCGTCGGCACGGCCGTGGTGCTGTTCCGGGTGGCGAGGCGGCAGAGCGAGACGGCTGCCCTCGGGTTCGTCACCGCCCGCGTCCTGGAGGCCGCCCTCATCTTCGTCAGCGTGGCCAGCATGCTCTCGATCCTGACCCTGCGGAACGACGTCGCCGGAACGGCCGGCGCGGACCCGGCGGCGCTGATCACGACCGCCCAGTCCCATCTCGCGACCTACGACTGGGCGTTCCTGCTCAGCCAGAGCCTGATGCCGGTCTTCAACGCGCTGTGCATCGGCTACGTGATGTACCGGTCCGGCCTGGTGCCGCGCATCCTGCCCATCATCGGGCTCATCGGCGCCCCGCTGCTCCTCCTCTCCGATGTCGCGATCTTCTTCGGCGTCTACGACCGGGCCGCCCCCCTTGCCCTCGTCGCGGCGCTCCCGATCGCCCTGTGGGAGTTGTCGCTCGGCCTCTACCTGACGGTCAAGGGCTTCAAGCCCGCAGCCGTCGCGGCGCTGACCTCGACCGACCGGGACTCGCAGCTGTCACTGGCCTGAGAGCGCCGATTCCGGGACCCGGCCGGCCGCCGGCGCGGGTCTCCCCGATACCCATAAGAGACAGCAACGAAGGAGTACGTGATGAAGGCGATCGTTCAGGAGCGGTTCGGTTCCCCGGATGTCCTGCAGTTCGTGGACACGGATCCCCCCGAGATCGGGCCGGACGAGGTGCTGGTGCGCGTGCACGCCGCCGCACTGAACCCCTACGACTGGCACATGCTGCGCGGTGACCCCTACGTGGCGCGACTCATGGGGGAAGTCGGTCTGACCAAGCCCAGGCACAAGCACCGGATCGCCGGGGCCGATGGCGCCGGGGTCGTGGAAGCGGTCGGTGCGAACGTGCGCGGGCTGCAGCCGGGGGACGAGGTGCTCGGCTGGTTCCAGGGGTCCTTCGCCGAGTACGCCTGCGCCGCAGCGGACCGGGTGGCGCTCAAGCCGGATCGGCTGAGCTTCGAGCAGGCCGCAGGCGTGACGATGGCGGGCGAGACCGCCCTGCGCGGGATCCGGGACGTCGGACAGGTGCAAGCCGGGCACCGGGTGCTGATCAACGGGGCCGCCGGCGGCGTCGGCAGCTTCGCCGTCCAGATCGCGGCGGCGCTGGGCGCCGAGGTCACCGGCGTGTGCAGCACCGGCAACGTCGAGCTCGTGCGTTCGCTCGGCGCCGCACACGTCGTCGACTACACCGAGGACGACTTCACCGACGGACCCACGCGCTATGACGTCATCCACGACAACGTGGGCAACCACCCGTTGCGCCGGTTGCGCCGGGCGCTGACCCCGACCGGCACCCTCGTGTCCAACGCGGGGGGCTCACCCGGCGGCGGCGTGCTGGGACCGATCGGGGGAATCCTCCGCGTGGTCGCCCTCAACGTGGTGGTGGGGCAACGGCTCCGTCCGCTGCCGGACTCCTGGACCCGGGATCACCTGCTCGCGGTCACCGAGCTCGTCGGATCCGGGAAGCTCACCCCGGTCGTCGGCCGGACCTATCCGCTGGCCGACACGGCTGCGGGCCTGCACTACCTGGAGGAGGGGCACGCGCGCGGCAAGGTGGTCATCACCGTGACCTGACCGCGGACGGCCCGCCCGGACCGCACGCCGCGTCGACGCTGCTGGACGACCGGCTTCGAAGCGGGCTCCCTTCGGGGAGTCGAGCAGCGCCTGCATCTGGCCGACCGCTTCGTTCCGGTTTCCGGACAGCGGGCGGTCCGGTGCGCCAGGTGGCTGTGATGGATCAGGCGACGTCTCGGCGGAGCACCGGCGTGAGGGCGATGCCGAGAACGACGACGGACTGGACGCTGTGCAGGCGGTGGCGTGGGCTCACCGGCGGGCTTCATCGGACGCCCTGGATGTGCGATTCCCTCGCTGGTGCGCCCCGGCGCGGCCTGCCTCACCGCGAAGGCGACCAGTTCGGCGTCGGTCAGCCGCGGCGCGATCCCGACCCGTGGGGTTGGCATCGCCGAGCCTTGGCACCCTCGCCCTTCACCCGATCAAGCCACTCCGAACCCACCGCCCGCCGTTCCCGCGGGAACGCCGACAGCGGGAACCACCCTCGGATCAGTGTCCAGCTGGCCGTCGTCGAGCCTGCCGGCTCGCCCGATCGACGTCCCGTGCCGAACGACAGGGGACCCGGCAGGCCGAACGCGGGGCTCCCCGTCCACCCGGCCCGCCATGACACACGTCATGGGCCGCCCGTGCGCATGGCCGGCACAGTTCATGAGCCTGACCACAGGTGCCGAGCCGGAAGGGGCGGCAGCGTAGGAGATGCGTCCGAGAGGACCGGCCGGACCGCGGCCGGTTCCGGCGGCCGCAACCGAGGAGGCCGTCGTGCATTCGATCGACATCGACCAAACTCGGAGCTTCGAACCGGCACGCGGCGGTGGACGTCGCTCGCCGGCACGGCTGGATCCGAGGGCTGTCGCGGGAGCGACGAGAGAGTGGGCCGGGCGGGTTAACCTCTACCGGCTCGACCAGGTCGCGGGACTCGAGTGTCGAGCTCTCCGCGCGGTCGGCTCGACGCCGCTCGGCCTGGACGAACTGATGGTCGCGCGGTCTCGGGGACAAACCGCGATCTCGAGCGCGGACCTTCCGATCCATGACGAGTGGAGAGCCGCTGTGCCGCCGCTGCACGAGATCGCCCACCTCGGCCACGTCGAGCTCCGGACGCCGGTTCCCGAGAAGAGCCTCGAGTTCTTCACGAACTACCTCGGGCTGACCCGGACCGGTGCGGCCGGGGACTCGGTCTTCCTGCGCGCGTGGGACGACTACGAGAACACGACGATCAAGCTCACCGGGCACCGCACGTCCGGCGTGGGGCGCACCAACCTGCGGGCCTCGAGTCCGGACGCCCTCGAGCGGCGTGTCACCCGGATCGAGGAGGCCGGCCGGGGGATCGGCTGGCAGGACGGCGACCCCGGGTACGGCCCCACCTACGTCTTCACCGACCCCGACGGCCACGAGTTCGGCCTCTACTACGAGTCGGAGTGGTACCGGCCGCCCGCCGGGCTCGAGCCGGCGCTGAAGAACCAGGCGCAGGCCTATCCCTCCCACGGCGTGGGCGTCCGGCGGCTCGACCACGTCAACTGGCTGGGTGTCGAGCCGGTGGTGAACCGGGACTTCCTGCGGGACGTCCTCGGAGCGATGGTGACGGAGCAGATCGTGCTGGACGACGGCACCGTCGCCGGCAGCTGGACGACGTTCACGAACAAGGGCTACGACGCGGTCTACACCCGTGACCGGACCGGCACCGCCGGACGGCTGCACCACATCGCCTTCGCCGTCGACACCCGCGACGGCATCCTCCGCGCGGCCGACGTCGCCCTGGAGCAGGGCGTGCACATCGAGACGGGACCGCACAAGCACGCCATCCAGCAGACGTTCTTCCTGTACGTCTACGAGCCCGGCGGCAACCGGATCGAGCTGTGCAACGCCGGTGCCCGCCTCGTGCTGGCCCCCGACTGGCAGCCGGTGAACTGGACCGAGTCGGAGCGCGCCAAGGGCCAGGCGTGGGGGCTCAGGACGATCGACTCGTTCCACACCCACGGCACGCCTCCGGTGGGGCCTCCCGAACTGGTGCCGGTGGAGGACGCGCCCGGCGGCGACGCGTGACGACGATCGCGGTGCTGGGGCTGGGAGAGGCCGGCTCCGAGATCGCCCGGGACCTCGTCGCGGCAGGCGCCGACGTCCGTGGGTACGACCCGAAGCCGGTCGACGTCGACGGGGTGCGGCGGCGCACCAGCGAGGCCGAGGCCGTCGCCGACGCCGACCTGGTGCTGAGCGTGAACAGCTCGCACGACGCCATGACGGCCCTGCGCAACGCGTTGCCGGCCGTGCGTCCGGGGACGATCTGGGCCGACCTCAACACCGCTGCTCCGGGCACCAAGGTCGCACTCGCGGAGACGGCCGGTCTCCAGGTGCCGGTCGTCGACGTGGCGCTCATGTCCCCGGTGCCGGGCAGGGGCCTGCGCACACCGATGCTGGTCTCCGGCGAGGCCGCGGACCGCTACGCGCAGCTCATGACCGTCCTCGGCGCCGACGTCACGGTGCAGCCCGGTCCCGCCGGAGAGGCCATCTCCCGCAAGCTGCTGCGCAGCGTCTTCTACAAGGGACTTGCCGCCGCGGTGGTCGAGGCGCTGACGGCCGCGGAGGCCGCGGGCTGCGCCGACTGGCTGCTCGAGAACATCCGCGGCGAGCTGGCCGGCTTCGACGCGCGCACGGTGGATCGCCTCGTGGACGGAACCCACCGGCATGCGCGACGTCGCGCCGACGAGATGGCGGCCGCGACCGAGCAGCTGCACGAGCTCGGCGTCCCGGCGCGCATCGCCCCGGCCGCGCGGAACCTGCTGATCCAGCTCCGGGACGCCGAGCCGACGGGGTAACGCGGGTCACCGGGCGCCCCCGTGACGCTCGCCGCGGTCCATTCTCAGCCAGTTCTCAACGGGGCGGAGCACTCTCCGCCCGTGGGTATCACCGCGAGGCGGGCGGTACAGGTCGGCCTCGTGGCGTCGGTCATCGTGGTCATGTGGTTCCTCGCGGTCCACAGTTCCCTCCGCCCCGTCTGGCACCACACCTTCGACCTGCGGGTCTATCGCGGAGCCGTCCGGTGGTGGCTCGACGGCCACTCCCTCTACGACTTCGTGCGGCCGCACACCGAGAAGGGGTTCACCTACCCGCCGTTCGCCGTCCTGGTGCTCCTGCCCCTCGCGCTCGGGACGGAGACCACCGCGACCGTCCTGCTGACCGCGGTGACGGGTGGACTCGTCGCCCTGACCACCTGGTGGCTGGTCGGTCCGGTCGCCCACCGGCACGGGTGGCCGCAGTGGGTCGCGTTCGCCGTCGCGTTGCCGGTCACGCTCGCGATGGAGCCGGTGCGGGAGACGCTCGGCTGGGGGCAGATCGACCTGGTCATCGCTGCCCTCGTGCTCGCCGATGTCGTCGCGCTGCGCCGCGATCGCGCATGGGCCGGGGTGGGCATCGGCCTGGCGACGGCGATCAAGGTGACCCCGGCGCTCTTCCTCGTCTACCTCGCGGCCAGCCGGCGGTGGCGCGCGGCCGCGGTCGCGGCCGGCACGTTCGCTGTCACCGCGCTGCTCGGCTTCGCGGTCGACCCGTCCGTCCGGTACTGGACCCGGACGCTGTGGCAGACCGACCGGGTGGGACCCCCGACCGATCCGAACAACCAGTCCCTCCTGGGGCTGGTGGCACGCCTGGCCGTCCCCGGCGAACCGAATCGGGTGCTGTGGCTGGTCCTCGCCGGGATGGCACTGACCCTCGGGATCACCCGGGCGACCCTGCTGCACCGGCGTGGGGACGATCTCGCCGGCGTCACGGTCACCGGGTTGACCGCGTGTCTGATCAGCCCCATCTCGTGGGTGCACCACCTGTACTGGGTCGTGCCCGCGGTCGTCGTACTCGTCGACGTCGCGGCCGGGACGCCGGTCGCCGAGGGGTGGGGCCGGCGGCGTCCCCGTGCCGCCCGTGTCACTGCCGCGGCGGTCGGCCTCGTCGTCGCCGGGGGGTTCGCCGGCTCACTGATCTGGTTCTTCGTGGGTGCGCCCGCGGGCCCGTGGGCGGGCGCGGGGGAGAACGCCTACGTACTGCTGGTGCTGGTGCTGGTGTTCCTCCTGCCGGCGCGTGCGCTCGGTCGCACCGGCCACCCGCCTGGCGTGGGCTCCGGGCGACTGCGACCTCGGAAAGCATGGCGGCGCGGTGGCCCGGGTATTCAGGCAGGGTTCAGAAAGGTCCGGGAAGGATCAGCGATCATGCTGACCATCTCCTCGCGCTCGTGAACGTGCTCATCGTCGCCACGGCTCAATATCTGCTGTACGTGCTGGTCGTGGCCGCGGGCGTGGTCTGGTTGATCGGCAGTCGTTCCGACAAGCTGATGTTGGCTGCCCGGTCCTTGGTCGGTCTGGTCCTGGTGGGGGTCGGGATCTGGGTCACCGCTGCACTGCACGTCGATCCCCGCCCGTTCGTCCATGATCCGTCGTCCGTGGCGCTGTTCGCGCATCCGGCGGACAACGGATTTCCCTCCGATCACAGTGCGGCCGGTGGTCTGCTGGCGGCACTCGTCTTTCCGTACCGGCGGCTGGTCGGCGTGGCGATGGGGGCCGGAGCGGTACTGATCGGCGTCGCCCGCGTCGCGGCGCACGTCCATCACGCCCAGGATGTCGCCGCCGGTCTCGGGATCGGTCTCGCCGCCGGCGCACTCGCCTGGTTCGTCGTCGAACGATGCCTCGGTGTCCGCATTCGCAGCTGGGCGTTCCTGAGCACTCGCTGAGGATCGGTGATCAGGACCGCTGGCTCTCAGCGAGGCCTCAGCCGTCGAGGTCCAGCCTCCGGACGACGGCTCCCTGTCGAGAGCCGGATCGGAGATCCTGATGGACACCCGCCTACTGACCGCCGATACGTTGTCCGAGCTCGTCGTCGTGCCGCCGCCGGTCCTCGACGTCGTCGTCCCGGTGCACAACGAGCAGGCCGGGCTGGAGACGTCGCTGCGTCGCCTGCACGCACACCTCACCGCAACGTTCCCCTACCCGTTCCGGATCACGGTCGCGGAGAACGCCAGCAGCGACGGCACGGTCGCGGCCGCCCGCCGGATCGCGGCCGAGCTGCCCGGGATCGAGGTCCTCGTGCTGTCGGAACCGGGGCGGGGCAGGGCGCTGCGCACCGCCTGGCTGGCGTCCGACGCCGCTGTGCTGGCCTACATGGACGTGGATCTGTCGACCGATCTCGGTGCGCTGCTGCCGCTGGTCGCGCCGCTGATCAGCGGTCATTCCGATCTGTCCGTCGGTAGCCGGCTGAGCAGCTCGTCACGGGTGGTCCGTGGGCCGAAACGCGAGTTCATCTCGCGCAGCTACAACGTGCTGCTGCGGATCACGGGAACGACGTCGGTGTCCGACGCCCAGTGCGGCTTCAAGGCGATCCGTGCCGATGCCGCGGAGTCGTTGCTGCCGCTGGTCGAGGATGACGGGTGGTTCTTCGACACCGAGCTGCTGTGGCTGGCCGAACGCGCCGGTCTGCGCATCCACGAGGTGCCGGTCGACTGGATCGACGATCCCGACAGTCGCGTGGACATCGTCGCCACAGCACGTGCGGACCTGGCTGGGATCGTCCGACTGCGGCGGAGTCGCAGTGCGGCACGGCTCTCCCTGTCCGACCTGCGCGAAGGCATCGGCCGACGACCACTGGCCCAACCGGTGGGCGCGCCATCGAACGTGTGGACTCAACTCGGTGTCTTCGCCGCCATCGGCATCGTGTCGACTCTCGCCTATCTGCTGCTCTTCATGGGCTTTCGAAGCATCGGCACGGCGCAGGAAGCGAATCTTGGCGCCCTGCTGGTCACCGCCTGTGCCAACACCGCGGCCAACCGGCGGCTGACCTTCGGTCTGCGGGGCCGTGCCGGAGCGTTCCGCGCCCAGGTGCAGGGCCTGCTCGTGTTCGTCTGCGGTCTGGTCCTCACCAGCGGCTCGCTCGTATGGCTGCACGCCGTCGCGCCGGGGGCGCCGCGGCTGGACGAGGTGGGGGTCCTCGTGGCGGCGACCGGGATGGCGACGGTGGCCCGGTTCGCCTTGTTCCGTGGGTGGGTGTTCCGTACCGGCCGGGCGTCCGTGGACGACGTCCGCTCGACGTCTGTCGGGCGCGCCAGATCAGCGGCGGCGTGAGCAGGTCGTCCGGCGCGGACACGGCCGGGCCGCCCTGCATGCAGACCCGCCGGGAGGCGGGGATCTCAGCGCCGCTGCCTGCTCCATCGGCTGTACGGCCATCGCGCGGGGGACCGGTGCCGAGCCTCCGCCGGGCCGCTCTGGGCCTCCTGATGACGGCAGCCGGACTGCTCTACTCGCTGGGCCTGTCGGGCAGTGGATGGGCGAACGCGTACTACTCCGCCGCTGCGCAGGCCGGCGCCCTCAGCTGGCGGGCGTTCTTCTTCGGTGGTCTCGACCCCTCCGGCGGGATCACCGTGGACAAGCCGCCGGCCGCCCTGTGGTTGACCGGCTTGTCGGTGCGGACCTTCGGCTTGTCGACGCCGGCGCTCCTGCTTCCCCAGGCGTTCTGCGGCGTGGTGGCGGTCGCCCTCATGTACGGCACGGTGCGGCGCCAGGCGCTGAGCCTGGTGGCAGGCCACCCGGATCGACCGGACGCCGCCGAGGCCCGGGCCGCGGCGGCCGGGCTGCTCGCTGCAGCTGTCCTGGCAGTGACGCCGGTCGTCACGCTGATGGCCCGGTACGACAACCCCGACGCCCTCATGGTGCTGCTCTCGGTGGCGGCGGCCTACTGCCTGGTGCGCTCACTCGAGGCCACGCGAGGTGGTGGCGGCTGGCTGGCGGCGAGCGGCGCCCTCCTCGGCGTCGCGTTCCTCACGAAACTCCTGCAGTCGTGGCTGGTCGTGCCGGCGTTCGTGCTGGTGGCCCTGGTGGCGGGCGCCGGACCGTTGCGACGTCGTCTGGCCCGGGTGGCCGTCGCCGGAGCGGTGATGATCACGGCGGCGGGCTGGTGGGTGCTCGCGGTCGAGCTGATCCCGGCCGACCAGCGGCCCTGGATCGGTGGCACCCGCACCAACAGCGTGATCGAGTTGGCTCTGGGGTACAACGGCCTGGGTCGCCTCACGGGCCAGGAGGGCAGCGGAGGAGGGGCCGACCTCGCCCGGTCGGGGACCTGGGGGCGGCTGTTCGGTTCGTGGGCGCCGGAGGCGGGTTGGCTGCTGCCCGCGGCGCTGATCTGCCTCGTCGCCGGCTGGGTGCTCACCCGCGGCCGGGAGCGCCGGGACCCCGTGCGGGCGGGGCTGCTGCTGTGGGGTGGCTGGCTGCTGGTCGCGGGCGTCGTGCTGAGCTCGATGCGGGGCATCTCGCACAGCTACTACGCGATCCAGTTGGCCCCGGCCATCGCGGGCGCCGTCGCGCTGGGTGGCTGGCAGCTGTGGGAAAGAGCCCGGGACGGCGCCGTCAGGGCCCGGCGGGTGCTGACCGCGACAGTGGCTCTGACCGCACTGTGGTCAGCCGGCCTGCTGCTGAGCCAGGTGGCGTGGCCGATGCTCGTTGCTCCGGTCGTCCTCGCCGCCGCGGTGGCGGCGATCGTCGGATTGCGGATGTCCTGGCCCCGGGCGTCCGGGGCGGTCGCTCCACGTCGCGGTCGCGGTGGGCTGGTGGGTGTGGCGGTGGTGGTCGCCATGCTCGCCGGGCCCACCGCGTGGTCGGTGGCAACGGCGCAGGCGGTTCACCGGGGGGCCAACGTCCACGCAGGACCCGGGGTCACCGAGGTGGTCACGCCACGCGGCATCAGGCCGGGCAGCACGACGCGCACCGGGTTGCCGTCGGCCCTGGTGGACACGGTCGCCGCGGGCGCGGCCGGCTACGACTGGGCGGCCGCCGTCATCGGCCGCCCCGCCGCCGACCTGCAGTTGGGCAGCGGCGCACCCGTCTGGGCACTGGGTGGCTTCTCCGGACGCGATCCGCACCCGACGCTCGACGAGTTCCGGTCTGCAGTGGCGGCCTCGCGCGTGCATTACCTGGTCCTGACCCCGCAGGGTTCGGTTCCCGGTTCGCCGGCCGAGCAGATCGCGCACTGGTCCATCGGTTCCTTCGTCGCCACGCAGGTCGGTGGGTGGCTGGTGGTGGACCTGACGTCGCCGGTCGCGGGTGGCAGCTAGAGGTCGGACGCACCGCGAGCTGCGGCCGCTCGGCGATCCACCCTCGAGGAGGATCGCTCAGCGTCGTCACAGCGGTCGACCGTCAGGCTCCAGGCATGACACGGTCCCGGGCGTTGCTCTTCGTTCCGGCCGCACTCGCGGCCCTGCTCGTCGCCGGCTGCTCCTCCGGCGGATCGTCGGGCCCCCGGGTGGCTTCCGGGGCGTCCTCGACGTCGTCCTCGACGGCGTCCCCGTCGTCAACGGCGGCGTCCCCGTCGCCCTCGGCGGCGCCCACGAGCGAGAACAGCCCGCTCGGCGACATCCCGGACAACCAGGTCTTCGTCCCCTACAGCCCGGCGGGCGCGTCGTTCTCCGTGAAGGTCCCGGAGGGCTGGGCCCGCGCCGACGTCACCAACGGCGTCTCGTTCACCGACAAGCTCAACACGGTCACGGTTCAGCAGCTGGCCGCAGCTGCGGAGCCCACCAAGGACACGGTGCGAGGCGGGGTGCTGACCGATCTGGCGGCCAGCGGCCACAACGTCGGCCTCGGCCCGGTGGAAACGGTCACCCTTCCGGCCGGTCGTGCCGTACACGCGACCTACACCGCCGATTCCGCCGCCGACCCGGTGACCGGAAAGGTGACCGCCGACCAGGTCGAGCTCTACGTGTTCTGGCGACATGGCTCAGAGGTGCTGCTCACGCTCAGCGGCCCGAAGGGTGCCGACAACGTCGACCCTTGGCGCATCGTCAGCACGTCCTTCTCGTGGCGCTGAGCGTGACGCCGGCTCCTCGTCCCCCTGCGGTCGAGGCCCTCGACCTCTACCGGTTCTACCGCGCCGGTGACGAGGAGACGCTGGCCCTGCGCGGCGTCTCACTCACCGTGGACGCTGGCGAGCTGGTCGCGGTCACCGGGCCGTCGGGATCGGGGAAATCGACCCTCCTCGCGCTCCTTGCCGGCCTGGACGAGCCGGACGGGGGACAGGTGCGGCTCGCGGGCGAGCGCCTGAGTCACCGCCCCGAATCCCAGCGGACCCTGATGCGCCGCCACATGATCGGCATCCTGCGGCAGTCCGGCAACCTCGTGGAGCACCTGGACATCCGATCGAACGTCGCACTGGTGCAGGGCCTGCGAGGGCGCGCGGCTCCGCCGCGGCGCACGGTGGCGGATCTGCTGGACATGGTCGGGCTCACCTCCCGGTCCCGGGCCATGCCGCGCACGCTCTCCGGGGGCGAGCTCGCGCGGGCGGGACTCGCCGTCGCCCTCGCCGCCGATCCTCCGGTCCTCGTCGCCGACGAACCGACCGGAGAGCTCGACGTGACCACCGAGCGTCGCGTTCTTGCGCTGATGCGGCAGGTTGCGGCCGCCGGGTGCGCGGTGGTCGTGGCCAGCCACAGCGCGGAAGTGGCCGCCGGTGCCGATCGAGTTCTCCGGCTGGCCGACGGCCGCTGGGTCGCTTCCCCAGAGCAGCTCGCGGCATGAGCGCCACGGAGCCCGTCGTGGTGGAGTGCCGAGGACTGACCCGGTCCTTCGGTCGGGGGGCGGCCGAGGTCATGGCCGTGCGGGGGGTCTCCGCGCAGGTCCTGCTGGGGCAGCGGATCGCCGTGACCGGAGAGTCCGGGTCCGGGAAGTCGACCCTCCTGCACCTGCTGGCCGGCCTCGACGCGCCTACGTCCGGCACGGTGACGTGGCCGCGACTGCAGATGCGAGCGGGTCGGCCCCTCGGAGTGGGGGTCGTGTTCCAGGCGCCGAGCCTTCTGCCGGCCCTGGGCGTGACCGACAACGTGGCACTGCCGCTGCTCCTCGCCGACGTCCCGGCGGACGAGGCACGGAGCCGGGCAACGGATGCGCTGGAACTCCTGGACCTGGGCGGACTGGCCGGCGCCGCGCCGGAGGACCTCTCCGGGGGGCAGGCGCAGCGGGTCGCGATCGCGCGGGTCCTGGCCGCGCGCCCGTCGTTCGTCGTGGCCGACGAGCCGACGGGTCAGCTGGACCGGCACACCGCGACGCACGTCCTCGACGTCCTTCTCGGCGCCGTCTCCGCCCTCGGGGCGGCGCTACTGGTCAGCACCCACGACCCCGAGGTCTCCGAACGGCTCGACCTCGTCTGGTCGATGGCCGACGGGCAACTTCAGGAACCCGCTATGGAGGGTGTCCCGCGATGATCTTTCGCTGGTTGTCCGGTCTGCTGCGCCACCGGGCCGGCCGTCTGGTGGCCGTGACGCTGGGCGTCGTGACCGCGGTCGCCCTGGTCGCCGCGATCGGCGCGTTCCTCGTCACCAGCAAGGCGACGATGACCGACCGTGCGGTCGCCCGCGTCGCGGTCGACTGGCAGGTGCAGGTGGCTGCGGGAGCCGACGCCGCCCAGGTCGCAGCAGCGGTAGCCGGTCAGCCCGGAACGCGCCTCGCCGACGTGGTCGGGTTCGCCTCCGTCCCGGGACTCACGGCCACGACCACGGCACCGGGCGCCCAGGGCGGATCGGCGACCACGCAGACCACGGGTGCGGCGCAGGTGCTCGGTATCCCCGACGGCTACCGCCGCGAGTTCCCCGGACAGCTGCGCACCCTTGCCGGAGCCGACAGCGGGGTGCTGGTGGCCCAGCAGACAGCAGCTAACCTGCACGTCGGCGTCGGCGATGCCGTCGCCATGTCCCGCCCCGGACTCCCCGACGCGAAGGTCACCGTGCAGGGTGTGGTGGACCTGCCGCAGGCGGACACGCTGTTCCAGACCGTCGGCGCACCCGCCGGTGCCCAGCCCACAGCACCTCCCGACAACGTTCTCCTGCTGCCCGCTCCGCTGTGGCACCAGCTGCTGGACCCGATGGCCCGCACCCGTCCCGATCTGATCGCCAGCCAGGTGCACGTCGCTCGGGAGACCGCACTCCCCGCCGACCCGGCTGCGGCGTATGTCGCCGAGGGGGGCGCCGCGCGCAACACGGACCTGGTGCTGGCCGGTTCCGGAACCGTGGGGGACAACCTTGCCGCCACCCTCGGAGCGGCCCGCGAGGACGCCCTCTACGCGCAGATCCTCTTCCTCTTCCTCGGGCTGCCGGGAGCCGTGCTGGCCGGACTGCTGACCAACGCCGTCGCAGGAGCCGGGCGCCAGCGCCGCGAGCGCGAGCAGGCGCTCCTGCGTAGCCGCGGAGCCACGCACGGGCAGGCCCTGGCTCTCGCGGCCGCCGAGGCGACCGCGATCGGGGTCGTCGGCACGTTGCTCGGGCTGGGTCTGGCCGCGTTCCTCGGCAGGATCGCCTTCGGTTCGGCGGCTTTCGGCGCAACACCGGCGGCGGCAGCTGGGTGGATCGTCCTGGCGGCGGCAGGGGGCCTGGCCGTGGCCCTTGCCACGATCCTCCTGCCGGCCGAGCGGGCGTGGCGGGTCGGCCGGGTCGTGGACGCCCGCGCCCTCCCGGCACCCAGGCGACCGCTCTGGCTTCGGCTGGGCCTGGACGTGCTCGCCCTCGCCGGCGCCGCCGCCGTGATCAGCGCGACCAGCAAGGTCGGTTACGCCCTCGTTCTCGCGCCGGAAGGCGTGGCGGCGATCTCGGTGGACTACTGGGCGTTCCTCGGCCCGGCGCTGCTGTGGGCCGGCGGGGGGCTGCTGTGTTGGCGGCTCGTCGAGCTGCTCCTGCGTCGGGGTCAGCGCGTCCTGACGCTTGCCCTGCGACCCGTCGCGGGACCGCTCGCGGGGGTCGTGGCTGCCGGTCTGGGCCGCTCCCGGGCCCTGGTCGTGCGGGGTGCGGTCGTCCTCGCCCTCGCGGTCGCCTTCGCCGTGTCGACGGCGGTCTTCAACGCGACCTACGAGCAACAGGCGCTGGTCGATGCACGTCTCACCAACGGATCGGACGTGGCGGTCTCCGAGTCGATCGGCACGCACGTGTCCCCCTCGGATGCGGCGGCCATCGCCGCCGTGCCAGGCGTTCGGGCCGTCGAACCGCTGCAGCACCGGTTCGCCTACGTCGGCGCGGACCTGCAGGATCTGTTCGGGGTCCGGCCGGGAACCGTGGCCGCGGCCACCTCGCTGCAGGACAGCTGGTTCACCGGCGGCACCGCGGATCAGCTGATGGCCAAGCTCGCGGCCACACCGGACGGGGTGCTGGTCAGCGCCGAGACCGTGACCGACTACCAGCTCTCCCTGGGCGACGCCGTGAAACTGCGCGTGCAGACCGTCGCCGGCGGCGCGCCGGTCACCGCCACGTTCCACTACGTCGGCGTCGCCAACGAGTTCCCCACCGCCCCGAAGGACAGCTTCCTCGTCGCCAATGCCGACTATCTGACCAAGGTGACCGGCGACGACAGCGTCGGCGCGTTCCTCGTCGACACCGGGGGACACGACGACCCCGGCGTCACCGCAGGTGTGCGGCACGCGGCGGGCCCAGCCGCAACCGTCACGCCGCTGTCCGCCGCCGTGGCCACCATCGGCTCGAGTCTCTCCGCCGTCGACCTGCACGGCCTCACGGTGCTCGAGCTCGGCTTCGCGTTCGCCTTCGGCGCGGCCGCGGGTGGTCTGGTGCTGGCGATCGGTCTCGCGGAGCGGCGCCGGAACTTTGCGCTGCTCAGGGCGCTGGGTGCCCGGTCCCGTCAGGCGGCTGCCTTCGTGGTCGGTGAGGCGGCGACGATCGTCGTCCTCGGCCTCGCACTGGGTGCCGTCCTCGGCGCGGTGCTCTCCCGCGTGCTCGTCGCCGTCCTGACCGGCGTGTTCGACCCGCCCCCGAGCGCGCTCGCGGTGCCCTGGACCTACCTGGCAGTGCTGGGGACGGCGGTGGTCGGCAGCATCGCCGTCGCCTGCGTCGGGGTGTTGTGGTGGGCGCGGCGGGCACCGGTCAGCCTGCTCCGCGAGGGCTGAGGGCCGCCGGTACACACCGACTACGGACGTCGCGACCTGGCGGACGAGCGGCATGCTCGAAAGAAACCCGTTCGCCCGAGACCACTGAGCGCCGCTCCGCGACTCCTCAGCCGAGACTCAGTAGTGACCGGTCAGACTCGGGGGGACGGAGGTGTGAGGTGAGGGTTCTGCTGGTGGAGGACGAGGTCCGGCTGGCCGAGACCGTCCGACGAGGTCTGACTGCGGAGGGCTTCGTCGTGGACGTGGTGCACGACGGGACAGCGGGACTGTTCAACGCCGAGATCAACACCTATGACGTCGTCGTTCTCGACATCATGCTGCCCGGGCTCAACGGCTACGAGGTGTGCCGCCGGATGCGTGCGTCAGGTGTCTGGACGCCGGTGCTGATGCTGACCGCGAAGGACGGCGAGTACGACCAGGCGGACGCCTTCGACCTCGGCGCCGACGACTACCTGACCAAGCCCTTCTCCTTCCTGATCCTCGTCGCGCGACTCCGGGCGCTGGTCCGCCGGGGCGCGCCTGCCCGCCCGGCGGTGCTGGCCGCGGGTGACCTGACCCTGGATCCCTCCAGCCGAACCGTGCGTCGCGGGGACGCCGAGGTCGTCCTCACGCCGCGCGAGTTCGGCCTGCTGCATTTCCTGCTGCGCCGCCGCGGCGACGTCGTGTCCAAGACCGACATCCTCGAATCGGTATGGGACGCCAACTACGAGGGTGACGACAACGTCGTCGAGGTCTACGTCGGCTACCTGCGGCGCAAGATCGACCAGCCGTACGGCAGGCACGCCATCGAGACGGTGCGCGGCATGGGATACCGGCTGGCGGCCGGGGGTGGCTGACCCCGAACCCGCGACCCGACGGTGGGCGGTCATCGATCGACTCGGCGGCGTGCGGGTGCGCGCGGCCCTGGCGGCGACCGTCGTCGTCGCGCTCATCCTGGCCATCTCCGCGGTGGCGTTCGTCGTGCTGCAGCGTCGCCAGCTCGAGGCGACGCTCACCGACGTCGCGGCCCAGCAGGCGTCCGCTGTCGTGGCCCAGGTGACCCGCGACGGAGCCCTCAATGCGGATGTGACACCTGTCGGGCGCAGCGAGCGGGCGCTGGTGCAGGTTCTCACTCCTGCCGGCGACGTCGTCGTGTCGAGCCCGTCGATCAAGGGAAAGCCGCCGATGGTCGCCGATCGCCCGCCGCCAGGACGGACGATCGTCCGGAGGGTGGCCAAGCTGCCCATCGGGGAAGAGGACGCCTTCGGGATCGTGGTTCGTGGCGTGTCGACACCCGACGGCGACGCGATAGTCGTCAGCGCGCGGAGCCTGGAGACCGCAGCGGACGCCACCGGGGTCCTGATCCGACTCCTGGCGCTGGGCTACCCCATCCTGCTGTTGCTCGTGGCCGGGACGTCCTACTGGCTCACCGGCCGCGCACTGGCCCCGGTCGAGGCGATGCGCAGCCGGGTGGCCGGCATCACCGCCACGGACCTGACGGCCCGGGTGCCCGTTCCCCCGTCCCGCGACGAGGTCGCGCAGCTCGCCAGAACGATGAACGCGATGCTGGATCGCCTGGTCGAGGCCGCCGGGGCGCAACGGCGGTTCGTCGCCGACGCCTCTCACGAGCTCCGTAGCCCGTTGGCCACCATCCGTGCGGCACACGAGATCGCGGCCGTGCACCCCGAGGTCACCGACTGGTCGGTCGTGCACACCGACGTCCTGGCCGAGGTCCAGCGCCTCGAGCGGCTGGTGGACGATCTGCTGTTCCTGGCCCGCTCGGACGAGCGCGGGCCGCGTTCCCAGTCCGAGGAGGTCGACCTCGACGATCTGCTGACCGCCGAGGTGGGCCGGCTCCGGCGCACGACCGGCCTGCAGGTCGTCGCGAAGGAAACGCCGGTCCGCGTGATCGGCGACCGGAATCAGCTCGCGCGAGCCCTGCGCAACCTCACCGACAACGCCGCCAGGCACGCCACCAGCCATGTCGAGCTCCGGGTCGGCCGGCAGGGGACGGACGCCGTCCTGGACATCATCGATGACGGCCCCGGGATCTCCGTCGCCGCTCGGGAACAGGTCTTCGAACGATTCGTCCGCCTGGATCCCAGCCGTCAGCGCGGTGCCGGCGGAACGGGCCTCGGGCTCGCGATCGCCCGGGGCATCGCGCGCGCGCACGGCGGGGAGCTCGCAGTCGTGGACCACGACGGTGGCGCTCACCTGCAACTGCGGTTACCTCTCCCGGACACCGATCGCTCAGACCCAGCCGTCTGACCCACACCGCTGCCGTCAGCGCGGGAGGAACCGGTAGGCGTTGGTCACGTAGGGCACGTCGAGCTCCTCGCGCCCACGGGTGTCCGGATGGGTGGCGAGCAGCTCGCGCACCCGGTCCAGGTAGGCGGTCCGCTCGACGTCGTCCATGAGGGCGATCCGGCTGCTGCTCGCCACCCGGCCGACCACGGCCCCGGGCGGCACCCGGTGCATCCACCGCGTCGAGCGGGTGACGACCTCGGCGTCCAGTTCCCGGGCGAAGGCGTCGACCACCGAACGGTTGCCCTCGGGGCGGTCACCCGACTGGTCCCGTGAATCGGCCGCGAGCAGCCGGTTGAGCGCCGCTGCCCAGGGCGCCGAGTCCTCGCGGAGGTTCCAGACGAACCCCACCGCGCCGCCCGGCCGGAGCACCCGGCGGAACTCCCGGGCCGCGGCGAAGGGCTCGAACCAGTGCGCGGCCTGCGCGGCGACGATCACGTCGACGTCGTCGTCGCGCAGGGGCAGGGACTCGGCCTGAGCCACGTGGGTCGGAACGCCGGGCAGCCGCACGGCGAGCCGGGCGAGCATGTCGGCCGACGTGTCGGCGGCGACGACGTCGTGCCCGGCGGCGAGCAGCAACTCGCTGAGCTGACCGGTGCCGGCGCCCAGATCCAGGATGCGGCGCGGCCGAGATCCCTCTCCGTCCCCGTCGGCCAGGAAGGCGACGATCTCCTCGGGATACCCGGGACGCCAGGCCGCGTAGTCCGCCGCCACGGCGCCGAAGGACCGGCCGCGCTCGGTTCTGGCGGCGGCCCAGCGCGTCTCCTCGGTGGCGTCGGAAGTCATCGGAGGAGGTTACGGGTGGACGACGGAGGGCCGAGGCTGCCGGTCAGGACTCCGGCGTCTCCGGCCCCTCGGCGAGCAGCAGGTACAGCGAACGGCGCGCCTCGCCGAGGACCGCGGCGGCGGCGGTCAGCTGGGCGTCGGTGCCGGTGCGTGCCACCTGGCGGACGGCGCCGTGCAGTTGTTCGAGCAGTCCACGCAGGTCCCCTCCCGGACCGGCCGGGCGCTGGCCGGCGAACGGGTCGTGTCCCGATTCGCCCTGCTGCTCGACGTGCTGCCGTCCGGCGTCGGTGAGCGTGACGAGCTTTCGGCCCGCGTCGGCGGTGACGGTGACGAGCCCCTCGTCCTCCAGCTGGCTGATCGTGGGGTAGATGGCACCGGGGCTGGGAGCCCATCGGCCGCCGCTGCGCTCGGAGATGGCCTGCATGAGCTGGTAGCCGTGCATCGGCTCCTCGGCGAGCAGCTGCAGGACGGCGGCGCGGACGTCGCCGCGCGGAACCCTGCCGCGGCCACCTCGACGGTGCCGGGACGGACCCTCCTCGGGCGGTCCCGGACGGTGGCCGCGCGGGTGGTGGTGGCGCAGGCCGGGGTGCCGGCTCTCGCGCTCGTGGAACGGGTGCATCGTGTCCTCCTGGGACGCTCGGATGACAGTAACGATACATCGTTACTGTCATCGGTCAAGAAGGCGTCCAGGGGCAGGGGCTGCCACGTCGCGACGGCAGCCGGAACCTGCAGGCCCTCCCGGTCGGAACGTGGGTGGTCACCGAGGGCCCGTACGGCGCGGTGACCTCCGCCCGGCGAACCCGGTCCGACGTCCTGTGGATCGCCGGAGGCGTCGGCATCACGCCGATGCGGGCGCTCTTCGAGACCCTTCCGATGCGTCCGGGGGAGGACCTGCTCCTTCTCTACCGCGCTCGCACCGCCGACGACCTGCTCTTCCGCGGGGAGCTGGAGGAGATCGCGGCCCTGCGCGGTGCCCGGGTGGGATACGTCCTCGGCGAGGATCGGGAGGCGATGTCGTCGGCCGGGCTCCTCCGCATGGCTCCCGACCTTCCCCGCCGCGACGTCTACCTCTGCGGCCCGCCCGGGCTGACGGCGGCACTGCGGACCGCACTGTCAGAGGCTGGGCTGCCCCGCGGGCAGTTGCACGAGGAGCGCTTCGCCTTCTGAGGCCACGCCTGCCTGACCGCCCCGCCGGGTCCGGTAAGTGCGCACGGCAGAAGTGGGACGATCTTGTGAAAGGGCACCGGTGGCGGGACGTCGCCCCGGTCCCCACGGGGGCGACCGCTTTCCGGGAGGAGGAGACGACGTGCAGCCGACCGCGGCCGACGAGGCGCTACTGGCGCTGGTCCGCATGGCCATGGACGCGTCGGTGCGGACCGCCGCCGACCTCGGCGGTGTCTCCCCGGTGCAGCTCCGCGCGCTGACCGCACTCCGCCTCATGGAGCACGCCAACCTCGTCCAGCTCGCCGAGGAGATGGGTGTGACCATGTCGACGACCAGTCGGCTGGTCGACCGCCTGGTGACCGCCGAATGGGTGCGCCGCAGGCCGGCCGACCGGGATCGGCGCGAGATCAGCCTGACGCTCACCGACCAGGGTGCGGACCTCCTGCGTCGCTACGACGACGGGCGGGTGGCCCGGCTGCGGGAGTTCCTGGAGCGGGTGGCGCCCGCCCGCCGCGACGACGTCGTGGCGGCGCTGACGGAGCTCGCCCAGGCGCCACGCCCCTCAGGCCGGCTCTTCCAGGCCTGACCGGCGTGCAGGCGGGAATTCCGTGCGGGATAGTTGGTACCAGCGAACTATCTGGCGCAGAGGTACCGAGGAGCCTCGATGGCGAGGATCGACCGCATCGCGGAGCCGTGGGGGTCGCGCACGCCGTACGGGCCGGGGGAGACCTGGCCGACGAGGGTGGACTCCTACCTGGCCGACGGCCTGACCGAGGAGCAGATCGACCGCTGGGTGCAGTCGGCGTCGATCCTGCACTCGAACGGTGATGGGCTGGACATCGCGGTCAAGGACGACCGCATCGTCGGCGTCCGCGGCCGGGCGGTGGACCGGGTCAACCACGGCCGGCTGGGGCCCAAGGACCTGTTCGGCTGGCAGGCCAACAACTCAGCCGACCGGCTCACCCGGCCCCTGATCCGCCGGGACGGCGAGCTGGTCGGGACCGACTGGGACACCGCGATGGACGCCGTCGTCGGCACGGTGAAGCGGCTGCTGGAGGAGCAGGGGCCCAGCGCGATCGCTTTCTACACGACCGGCCAGCTGTTCATCGAGGACTACTACACGCTCGGTCTCATCGCTCACGGCGGCATCGGCACCAACCACGTCGACGGCAACACGCGGCTCTGTACCGCGACGGCCGCCGCGGCGCTCAAGGAGTCCTTCGCCTGCGACGGGCAACCCGGCTCCTACACCGACGTCGATCATGCCGATGTCATCGCGCTCTACGGGCACAACGTGGCCGAGACGCAGAGCGTGCTGTGGACGCGCATCCTCGACCGGCTGGCCGGGCCGAACCCGCCGAAGCTGCTCTGCGTCGACCCGCGGCTGACGCCGGTCGCCAGGGCGGCGACCGTGCACCTCGCCCCACGGCCGGGCACCAACGTGATGCTGATGAACGCGCTGCTGCACGAGATCGTGCGCAACGGCTGGTACGACAGGGACTACGTCGACGCGCACGCCGTCGGCTTCGACGCGCTGAAGACGCAGGTCGAGAAGTACCCGCCGGAGGTCGCGGCCGAGGTCTGCGACGTGCCGGCCGACCAGATCCGCGCCGCCGCCCGGCTCGTCGGCACCGCTGAGCGGCTGCTGTCCACCGTCCTGCAGGGCTTCTACCAATCGCACCAGGCGACCGCCGCCGCCGTGCAGGTGAACAACGTGCACATCCTGCGCGGCATGCTCGGCAAGCCCGGTTGTGGCTTGCTGCAGATGAACGGCCAGCCCACCGCGGAGAACACCCGGGAGTGCGGCGCGGACGGGGACCTGCCCGGCTTCCGCAACTGGAACAACGACGCGCACATCAAGGATCTGGCGCGCGTGTGGAACCTCGAGCAGATCCAGATCCCGCACTACGCGCCCCCGACCCACGCGATGCAGATCTTCCGCTATGCGGAGGAGGGATCGATCCGCTTCCTGTGGATCATCGGCACCAACCCGCTGGTGTCGCTGCCCGAGCTGCGGCGGATCCGGTCGATCCTGGGTCAGGAGCGGCTGTTCGTCGTCGTGCAGGACATCTTCGCCACCGAGACCACGGAGTTCGCCGACGTCGTGCTGCCGGCGGCCACGTGGGGGGAGAAGACCGGCACGTTCACCAACGCCGACCGCACCGTGCACCTGTCGGAGAAGGCGGTGGAGCCCCCGGGCGAGGCCCGGCCCGACATGGACATCTTCCTCGAGTTCGCCCGCCGGTTGGGGCTGGAGGACAAGGACGGGGCCCCGCTGGTGAAGTGGTCGGACCCGGAGGGCGCCTTCGAGGGGTGGAAGGAGTGCAGCCGCGGCCGGCCCTGCGACTACACCGGCATCACCTACGACAAGCTCCGCGGCGGCAGTGGCATCCAGTGGCCGTGCAGCGAGGACAACCCGGACGGCACCGAACGGCTCTACGCCGACGGAGCCTTCTGGGCCGACCCGGACCACTGCGAGGAGTACGGCCGCGACATGGTGACCGGGGCGCCCGTGGCGGCGGTCGAGTACCGGGCGATGAACCCCGACGGGAAGGCGATCCTCAAGGCCGCGGAGTACCTGCCGCCGATCGAGTTGCCCAGCGAGGAGTACCCCCTCCTGCTGACCACCGGCCGGACGCTCTACCACTTCCACACCCGGACGAAGACCGGCCGGGCGCCCCAGCTGCAGGCCGCGGCCCCCGAGGTCTGGGTGGAGATGGCGCCGACCGACGCCGCCGACCGTGGCCTCGGCGAAGGCGATCTGCTGGAGATCAGCACGCCGCGCGGCCGGGTCGAGGCCCGGCTGAGGATCAGCGGGATCCGCCCCGGGGTGGTCTTCCTGCCGTTCCACTATGGCTACTGGGACGCTGCGGACTCCGGCACCGGTCGCGCGGCCAACGAGCTGACGATCACCGCCTGGGATCCGGTGTCGAAGCAGCCCCTGTTCAAGACCGCCGCGGCGGCCGTGCGCCGGCTGGCGCGCGCCGACGGCGTGTCCACCCCGGCTCCGACGACGACGGCGTCCGCGCCGGTCACCGGCTCCCTGCCACCCACCCGCGGTGGTCACGACGCGGAGGCCGGCGAGCTGCTTCCCGCGGGAGGTCAGGCGTGAAGCTCGACATGGCGATCGAGGAGCTGCACCGGTCGGAGAACGAGCTGCACGGCGTGCTGCTCGGCATGTCGGACCGGCACGAGGTCGACCACGAGGTCTTCCACGTCACCCGCACGATGGCACGGTGGTCGGAGCTGCACGTGGCCGAGCTGGCCGAGGCCGGCCGGGAGTTCGGCCTCGAGCTGGATCCGCGGGCGGCCGGCCCCGCCCTTTGGCTGGAGAAGCTCCAGCAGAAGACGTCGGAGCTCACCGGCCGACGGTCCGCGCCCGGCCTGTTGCTGCTCGCCGACCTGCGGCACCTCTACCGCGAGGCCGGCGGCACCGCGCTGGACTGGGAGCTGCTGGCGCAGGGCGCGCAGGTCGCGAAGAAGAAGCAGCTGCTCGACTTCGCCGAGCGCTGCCACCCTCAGACCCTGCGCGTGTCCAAGTGGGCGGAGGCCAAGCTCAAGGAGTCCTCGCCCCAGATCCTGGCCAGCTGAGGGGTACCGGCCGACCGTCGGGGCTGCCGACCCCGTGCGGGTGGTGCTGCGCCCCGTCGCCCTGGGCTTCCTGGCCCTCGCTCTGGCGACGATTCCGTTCACCGCGGTGCAACCGGGCCGGGTTGCGGCGACGGAGGGCCGCGCGGCAGCCGTCGGGGCCATTGCCGCCACCATGCCGCTGCAGCTGCGGTCATGACGCTGGCGGTGGTGCGCTTCGCCGTCACGGTGCCAGTCACCTGTCCGGATCCACCGGCTGGAAGTCCGCGGCCGGCTGGGTGGGCCTGCTGCTCGGCGAGGCGCCGATGGACAGCGCCTCGCTCGCGTCCGAAGCGGGGATCCGGCCACAGCTCCGACCCCCGCCCGCCTCAACGCTCGGCGGGCCAGGCCGTGGGGATCTCGCGCAAGCGGCCGTGCACGCCCTCGGCGACCACGGCGTGGCCGTCCGCTGTGGGCCGGAGCGCGACGACGTCCAGCCCAGCCGTCACAGGCCGTCCTCTGCACTGAGCTGCGGTTCGCGGCCGGTCACCACCAGGACGATCAGGAGTAGGACGCCGATGGCCAGCCAGAGGAACCCGAGGGTCTGCGCCGCCACCTGCGCGTTGACGATGACGGCCACGAGGATGGCGAAGCCGATGACCGGGACGACGAGGTGGCGCAGGTAGTCCTTGCTCTTCTTCCGGACGACGAAGTGGGCGACGACGGACACGTGGAGCAGGAGGAACGCCGTCAGGGCACCGAAGTTGACCAGGGTCGAGAGCAGCGTGATGCCGTCCTCCCGGGTGGTCATGTACCACCCCAGGACCAGCGAGATCACCGCCACGAACAGGGTGGCGTTCACCGGCACCCGGCGCGTGGGGTGCACCCGCGCCAGGAAGCTCGGCAGCTGCCGGTCGCGGGCCATGGCGTAGAGCAGTCGTGAGGTGGCGGCCTGAGCGACCAGGGAGTTGGCGAAGCCCCACGCCACGGCGGTCGCCACGGCGGTGAGCACCGACAGCCAGTGCCCGCCGGCCACCTCGGCGGCGTCGTAGAACGCCGTACCCGCAGCGTCGCCCTCGGCGATGAGCGTGTCGGGGTCGGGCACGAGAAGCGCGGCCACCCAGGTCTGCACGATGAAGAGGACGCCGGCCAGGGCGAGGGCGGCGATCATCGACTTCCCGATCGACCGGGCGGCGTCGCGGTTCTCCTCCGCCAGGGTCGAGATCCCGTCGAAGCCCAGGAAGCTCAGCACCGCGATGGAGACCGCACCGAAGACCAACCCGAGGGAGAACGTGTCGGCGTTGTAGATGGGGGAGAAGTCGAAGCCCCGGCCCTTGCCGCCGGCGAGCGCCACGATCCCGATGACCAGGAAGATCGCCAGCACGACGAGCTCGGCCACGAGCATGATCTTGTTGATCCGCGCGGTGAACTCGATGCCCAGGTAGTTGACGACGGTGTTGAGGACGACGAACCCGACCAGCCAGACGAGGACCGGAATCGAGGAGATGATCGAGTTCATCGCCACCGCGGCGATCAGGTAGAGCAGCGCCGGCACCAGGACGTAATCGAGCAGGATCATCCAGCCGGCCAGGAAGCCGACGGGCTGGGCGATGCCGCGCCCGGCGTAGGTGTAGACCGAGCCGGCCATCGGGAAGGCGCGGGACATCTGCGCGTAGGACGCGGCGGTGAAGGCCATCGCGAGCCCGCCCACGGCGTAGGCGAGCGCGATCATCCCGCCGGAGGCCTGGAAGACGCCGCCGAAGATGCCGAACGGCGCGATCGGAACCATGAAGACCAGTCCGTAGACCAGCAGGTCGGTGAACGTGAGCGACCGCTTCAGCTCCTGTTGGTAGCCGAAGGCCTCGACGCCCGGGTCACCGGTCGCCGGGATCGGGCCGCGGGCGGCTCCGGGCACGCGGCCACCTGGATCGTTCGTGGTTCGGGGCTCGTTCATCGCGTCTCCTGCGTCTCCTGCGTCTGCTGCGTCTCGGCCTCCGGCGCCTGCCGCGCCGCGGGAGAGACTAGGGCTCCAGGTCCCCGGGGCGCGCGGGATCGTCTCATCTCTTGCTCATGTGACTCTCCGTGATTGTGAGATAGCGGCGCGCTAAGAGCTCGGACGAGTGAATGCGCACAGCGGAGGATCGGACTCCCGGTCCTCCCTTGACCCGCCAGCGTCCACATCATGTGCGCCTGACCTGCGATTATGTCGAGATCGACCGTCATGACGGCGTCCTGAGCAGCTGTCGGGAACCTCTGACCGGCGGCCGCACACCCGAAGTGGTATACCCGACGCCCTTTCTGATAAGGGCGTTCCCGGGTTACCGTGCGTGCGGGAACCGGCTGGTCAGTCCATTGACCTAACTGGTGACCGGTGAGCACGGGGGCTCTTCCGTTCCCGCGCACACCTCTCGCCGGATGCTCCTCCCCGAGCTTTCGACATGGCGCGGCAGGCCGTCACGCCATGACACGCGCCCGCCGGCGAGGGCGCGGACGAGCTACGGAGAAGTGATCGTGAAATCGCGGGGGCTCGGTGCCTTGATCATCGCCGGACTGGTGTTGGTCGGTTCGGTGGTGGCACCGTCGAGTGCCGGCGCTTCACCGACCAGCGTCACCAAGGTCGGGGCCTGGAGCAAGGACTGGAAGTGGTTCGACGCCGCGGTCGGAGCCGTTGACGTCTACCGCGGCTATGACAGCGGGTTCAACTACCCGACCTGGCAGGACGTGCCGCCGAGCCTCTCCCACAAGGGCGGGATCAACGACTACTCGTTCCAGCTCCCGCCCGCCGAGGTGGCGGCCGGTGTGCACGACACGAAGCTGCAGACCTTCATCGCCTCCACGCCGATGAACATCGTGCTGACAAACCACCACGAGCCGGAGCAGGAGATCCAGGCGGGTCAGTTCACCTTCACTGACTTCCGCAAGGCGAATGCGCACCTGAACCAGCTCGTGGACGCCCAGAACGTCATCGACGGTGGAACCCGCAAGGTGTCGGTGATCCTCATGGTCTCCACTTTCACCGGCTTCCAGGGCCGCAGTCCCGAGAACTACTGGCCGATGACGACCAAGGGTGACGGTGGCACGGTCGACCTGATCAGTGCCGACGTGTACGCCGCGCCACACGCGACGGGCACCGCCGGAATCCCCATCGGCTACACCGACGGGATCAACTGGAAAGCCCCCGGCATCCTGATGAAGCCGGTGATCCTCTTCGCGAAGACGAAGAAGACCGACTGGGCCGTCTCCGAACTCGGATACCTCGAGGACGTGAACGACCCGGCGCGCAAGGCCGACGCGCTCCGCGCAGCCGTCGCCTACGCCAAGGCGGGCAGGCCGACCGCGACCGGCCCCGTCTATCGGCCGGCCCTCTGGATCTCGGTCTGGGATTCCAAGGGTGGCCGAGCCGACTGGCAGCTCCGGTACAGCAACCCGCCTGTGCCCTCGACGTCCACCACAAGCAACGCCGCCCTCGCGTGGCGTGACCTCGTGAGTCAGCCGTGATTCACCGAAATGCCCGGGAGGGCCAGCACATGAGACGACGTATCGGAACGACCGTTCTGGCGGCCATGACGCTGTGGGCGTTCGCCTTCGCGCCGGGAATGGCCA
>JAOPWH010000169.1 GCA_025965795.1 Blastococcus sp. | reverse complement strand
CCCGCTACCTGCGCGAGCACAAGCCGGGTGTCCAGGTGATCGCCGCCGAGCCCCGCTACGGCGAGCTGGTCTACGGCCTGCGCAACATCGACGAGGGCTTCATCCCCGAGCTCTACGACGCCTCGCTCCTGGACTCGCGCTTCTCGGTCGGCCCCGACGACGCGATCCACCGCACCCGCCAGCTCGTGGAGCGCGAGGGCATCTTCGCCGGCATCTCGACCGGCGCGATCCTGCACGCCGCGCTCGGCATCGCCGACAAGGAGGTCGCGGCCGGACGGCACGCCGACATCTGCTTCATCGTCTGCGACGGCGGGTGGAAGTACCTGTCCACCGGGGCCTACGCGGGCACCCTCGACGAGGCGACGTCCGCGCTCGAGGGCCAGCTCTGGGCCTGAAGGCCCCGCCATGATCACCCTCTGCTGAGGGCCCTCACCCGCCCCCGGGAGAGGGCCCTCAGCGTGTTCTCGACGTACCCGGCAGCTAGCCTGGCGCGCGACATGGGGACGACGGACGGGCCGGCCGGACAGCCAGGGGCAGACGCACCCATCGGCATCTTCGACTCGGGCGTCGGCGGGCTGACGGTGGCGCGCGCTGTTCTCGACCAGCTGCCGAACGAGGCGATCCGCTACATCGGCGACACCGCCCACAGCCCCTACGGCCCGCTGCCCATCGCCGAGGTGCGGCGGCACGCCCTCGCCGTGATGGACGACCTGGTCTCCGCCGGCGTGAAGATGCTCGTGGTGGCCTGCAACGCCGCCAGTTCCGCCTGTCTCCGGGACGCCCGTGAGCGCTACGACGTCCCGGTGGTCGAGGTGATCGTGCCCGCCGTCCGCCGGGCCACGGCCGCGACCCGCAACGGCCGGGTCGGGGTGATCGGCACGCAGGCGACCGTCACCAGCGGCTCCTACGAGGACGCCTTCGCCGCCGCCCCGGCGATCTCCGTCACCAGCGCCGCCTGCCCCAGCTTCGTCGACTTCGTCGAGCGCGGGGTGACCACGGGCCGGCAGCTGCTCGGGCTGGCCCAGTCCTACTGCGACCCACTGATCGCCGCCGACGTGGACACCCTCATTCTCGGCTGCACCCACTATCCGCTGCTCACCGGCGTCATCAGCCTGGTCATGGGCGAAGAGGTCACGCTGGTCTCCAGTGCCGAGGAGACCGCCAAGGACGTCTACCGGGTACTGACCGGCGCGAACCTGCTGCGCGACGAGGACGCCCCTCCGCCGGTGCACCAGTTCCTGGCGACCGGCGACCCCGAGCCGTTCGCCCGCCTGGGCCGGCGGTTCCTCGGGCCGGAGATAGGCGCGGTGCTGCGCGCCGGGTCCGTGGGGGCCGCGTGAAGCTGACCGTGGTCGGCTGCTCGGGCAGCGGACCTGGCCCGACGTCGCCCGCCTCCTGCTACCTCGTCGAGCACGACGGATTCCGCCTCCTGCTCGACCTCGGCAACGGGGCATTCGGCTCCCTGCTGGGACTCGTCGACCCGAACACGATCGACGCACTGTTCCTCTCGCACCTGCACGCCGACCACTGCCTCGACGTCGCACCGTTCGTGGTGTGGCACCGCTACTCCGGACGCTCCAACGGGCGGAAGGTTCCGCTCTACGGGCCGGCGGGTGCCGAGCGACGCCTCGCGCTCGCCTACGACGATGCCGACGCCGACCTGACCGACGTCTTCGACTTCCTCACCGTCACCGTGGGGACGTCGACCATCGGGCCGTTCGCCGTCGAGACCGCCCGGGCCGCGCATCCGATCGAGTGCCATGCGATCAGGCTGACCGCGGGAGGCCGCTCGCTGGTCTACACCGGCGACACCGGGCCGACCGGGCGGATCGTCGACCTCGCCCGCGGTGCCGACGTCCTGCTCGCCGAGGCTGCTCACCCGCCCACGCCGGGGCTCCCGACGGGTCTGCACCTGACCGGCCGGGAGGCGGGGGAGCACGCCGCGGATGCCGGTGTGGGCCGGTTGCTGCTCACCCACGTGCCGGCCTGGGTCGACGAGATCGGTCAGCTCTTCTCGGCCAGCGCCGTCTTCTCCGAGACCGAACTGGTGCGCACCGGCGCCACCTACGAGATCTAGGCGCCCGACCGGGCGACGTCCGCTTGCCCGGCGCCACCCGGACGGGCAGCGTGACCCTCGTGGTGGAGGAGGAGCGGGACGGCGTCGGCCTGAGCAGCCTGGACTCGCCGCTGGGTGACGAACTCGGGGTGACCAAGCGTCAACTGGTCGACCACTTCGACGCGGTCGCCGACCGGCTCGTCCCCCTGTTGGCCGGTCGGCCGCTGTCGGTGAAGCGGGTGCGCCCGGGTCAGGCGCCGTTCATGCAGCGCAATGTCTCCAAGGGGGCGCCCGACTGGGTGCGCACCGAGCCCATGTGGTCGGAGGGCTCGCACCGTGAGATCCACCAGGTGCTCTGCGACGACCGGCGCACCCTCCTGTGGCTGGCCAACCAGCGAGCGGTCGAGCTGCACATCCCGTTCTTCCGTGTCGGTGAGGCCGAGCCGACCGGTCTCGTGCTGGACCTCGATCCGCCCGAGGGAGCCGATTTCGCCGTCGTCGTCCGCGTCGCCCGGCTTGTCGGGCAGGCGCTCGAGGACGCCGGGCTGGCGGCCGCGGTGAAGACCAGCGGGTCGAAGGGGCTCCATGTCGTCGTCCCGGTCCACGGGGCGTCGTTCGAGGACGTTGCGGCGGCAACCCGGGCGTTGGCCCGCCGCACCGAGCGTCTCGACCCCGAGCTGGCCACCACGGCCTACCTGCTCCAGGACCGGAACGGCAGGGTCTTCGTCGACTCCACGCGGTCCGGCCAGGGCACGATCGTCGCCGCCTACAGCCCGCGGATCCGGCCGGGTCTGCCGGTCTCGTTCCCGGTCGGCTGGGACGTACTCGACGACGTCCGGCCCGGGGACTTCACCGTGACGACGGCGGCAGGTCTCCTGGGCCGTCGCGATCCGTGGGCTGAAGCCTTGCCGGCCCCTCAGGAGCTGCCGGCCGATCTCGTGGCCGAGGGTCACTCGATCCCGGTGGCGCGAGTGCAGGCGATGCACGAGGGCAAGCGGCGCAAGCGGGCGGAGCGGGACGCGGCGGCCGGGGACTGAGCGGCCGGCGACCGGGCGCCGTCCCCAGCTCCGTCGCCTGTCCACAGGGCTCTCCGGGCGCGGCCGTCCTGTCGGTGGTCCGGCGGACGCTGTGCCGCATGACGACCGATCCGCAGACCGTCGCCTGGCTCGACCAGGAGGACGCGCACCTCGCCCACCTGCTCCGCGCGCACCGCTGGGCCGTCCAGTACGTCGGCGCCGGGGACGAACCCGACGAACCTCCGTTCGGCTACACCGTCGGCCTGTTCGGGCTCGGGCACGCCGAGCTCACGCTGGTCGGGCTGGGTGCCGACAGCACCCACTCGATCCTCGGCCGCGTGGCCGAACTGGTCTGCGAGGGTCGTGACCTCGTCCCCGGGGAGCTGCTCACCTGGAACGACTGGCCGGACCTACGGCTGATCGTCGAGTTCCTCCCGAACCCCGGGGAGGTCGTGCTCGTGGCCAACCGCTTCTACGAGCGACCGGCCGAGTACTCGGTGCCGGCCTACCAGCTCACGTGGGCGACGCCGGAGCACTGCTTTCCCTGGGAGGGGGCGGGGCCGGCTGGTCCCGACCTCCAGCCGAGGCCCGGCAGGTGGCGCGCCTGACATCGCCCCGTGCCCGGGTAGGAGCTACGCGGCCGATGGAGGGCCGCTGATGTGTCGATCGCAGCCGACCGAACCCGAACAGCCACGTGCCAGGCCCGGCGGCGTCAGAGAGGAGACACGTGAGGCCGGAGGTGACGCCGCCACGGCCGACGGGACCACGGCCGGCCGTGGCCAATGGCGGCTCCGTCCCCCGATCGTCCCGACGGACGAACGGCACGTCGTCACGACGATCGAACTCTCCCTCGACCCGGTCTTCGTCTTCGCGGTCACTCGGCTCGGCAACCAGGCCCAGGCCGACGCGGGTGTCGTCCGAGCCGCCGTCATCGCGGCGATGGCAGCCCGGCGCGCCGGCCGTCGTGGTGCGCCCTGCTGCCCCGGGGGCCATGGTCGGGGCCATGAGCCACAGCGCCCGCACAGGCCGCACCCGGCCGGTACCCGGGCACGGCGCCGACCCTCGGGGTACACCCGGAGGTGTTCCATGACAACGCTCGTCGTCGTATTCATGTTGTTCCTGGCACTGCTCACCGTCGCAGATCTCCTGCCACTGCTGATCGAGCCGCACGGCCCAGCCTGACCCGGCGGGGGACAGATCCGGGGGTCGACCGAGGTCGCGGCATGGATCACGATCAGCCGATGCGATTCGTTCTCGAGGTGGATCTCGACGCAGGAGCGCTGGCCGGTGAAGAGCGGGCAGCGGAACTCGGCCGCATCCTGCGCTACTGGGGCGGCAGCATGAAGCAGGCCGATCGAGCCAGGATCGCGGCAGGACCTCTCCGACAGCGACTATCTGGTGGTCGGGGAGTGGCGGATCGAGGACTGAGTCAGCCGAGCCCCAGCTCGCGACGCAGCTTGGCGACGTGACCGGTGGCCTTGACGTTGTACGACGCGCTCTCGATGCGCCCCTCGGCGTCGACGATGAAGGTCGAGCGGATCACGCCGACGACCTCCTTGCCGTAGAGCTTCTTGGGTCCGTACGCGCCGTAGGCCCGCAGCACCTTCTTCTCCGGGTCGGAGACGAGGGTGATGCCGAGCTTCTCCTTGTCGCGGAAGCGCAGCAGCTTCTCCGGCTCGTCAGGGGAGACGCCGATGATGTCCAGACCCGCCTGGGCGAGGTCGCCGGCGGCCTCGGTGAAGTCGACGGCCTGCGTGGTGCATCCCGGGGTCAGCGCAGCGGGGTAGCAGTACACGATCACCCGGCGGCCGCGGTGGTCGGCGAGGGACACCTGCTTCCCCTCGGCGTCGGGCAGCGTGAACTCCGGCGCCGGGTCGCCGGGGGACAGGCGGGTGGCGGGGGCGTCGGTCTCGCTCATGCCCAGCATCCTGCCGTGTCCGGGTGGCGGGTTCGCACCAGGGGACGAGTGCCACCCGGCCGGCCTGCCTCAGCCGGCCAGGAAGGAGAACCGCACCTGTCGCTGGGGGTTGTCGATGTTCGTGTCGACCAGGCAGATCCGCTGCCAGGTGCCGAGCTGCATCAGGCCCTCGAGGACCGGGATGGTGGCGTGTGGTGGCACGAAGGCCGGGAGGACGTGGTCGCGCCCATGTCCACGTCCGCCGTGGCGGTGCCGCCAGCGGTCGTCGCGCGGCAGCAGCTCGTCCAGCTGGGCCAGCAGGTCGTCGTCGCTGCCGGAGCCGGTCTCGATCAGGGCGATTCCGGCGGTGGCATGGGGCACGAAGACGTGCAGGAGCCCGTCGACCTCGTGCCGCACGAACTCGGCGCACTCCTCGGTGAGGTCGACGACCACCGGGACGCCCCCGGTGCGGACGGCACGCAGTTCCGATCGCATGAGGAGGAATCCTTACCGAACTGCTGCTCGCCGGCGCACCGAGCGCCGGACGGGGGTCGTGACTTCGACGGTGGAACGACCACGCGCCGACACTCGCCGGAGCCCGCCGACGGCGCGCAACTACCCTGAGCCCCCGTGACCGAGCTTGCGAGGTCGCGCTGGAAGGACAGCACCCAGGGCACATGCCCGACGAGCACCAGCGAGGAGAGCATGTGACCCGCCCCGACGGCCGCGCGGCCGACCAGCTCCGCCCCGTGACCATCACCCGCTCCTGGCTCGACCACGCCGAGGGGTCGGTGCTCGTCGAGTTCGGCCGCACCCGCGTGCTCTGCGCGGCCAGCGTCACCGAGGGCGTGCCGCGCTGGCGGAAGGGCTCCGGCCTGGGCTGGGTGACCGCCGAGTACGCGATGCTGCCGCGCGCCACCCACACCCGCGGCGACCGCGAGTCGGTGAAGGGCCGCATCGGCGGGCGCACGCACGAGATCAGCCGGCTGATCGGCCGGTCGCTGCGCGCCTCCATCGACCTCGCGGCACTCGGCGAGAACAGCATCGCCATCGACTGCGACGTCCTCCAGGCAGACGGGGGCACGCGCACGGCGGCCATCACCGGTGCCTACGTGGCGCTCGCCGACGCCGTCTCCTGGCTGGGCGAGCGCAAGAAGCTGGCCCGGCCGACGGCGATCGCGCAGTCCGTGGCCGCGGTGAGCGTGGGTGTCATCGACGGGGAACCGCGACTGGACCTCGCCTACGAGGAGGACGTCCGCGCCGGCACCGACATGAATGTCGTCTGCACCGGCGACGGGAGCTTCGTGGAGGTGCAGGGCACCGCCGAGGGCGCTGTCTTCGACCGGCCGACCCTCGATGCCCTCCTCGACCTCGCGGTCAAGGGCTGCGGCGAGCTGACGCGGCTGCAGACCGAGGCCCTGGCGCGATGACGAAGCTGCTCCTGGCCACCCGGAACGCCGGCAAGCTCACTGAGCTCCGGCGGCTCCTGCAGTCCGCCGTCCCCGGGGTGGAGGTGGTGGGCCTCGAGGACGTCGACGACTATCCGGAGGCGCCGGAGACCGGGGCCACCTTCGAGGAGAACGCGCTGCTCAAGGCGCGGGAGGCCGTGCGGTACACCGGTCTGCCTGCCGTCGCCGACGACTCCGGTCTGACGGTGGACGCCCTCAACGGCATGCCCGGCGTGCTGTCGGCGCGGTGGTCTGGCCGACACGGCGACGACGACGCGAACACGGCGCTCCTGCTCGGCCAGCTCGGCGACGTGCCCGACGAGCGACGGGGCGCGGCCTTCGTCTGCGCCGCGGCGCTGGTGACCCCGGCGGGTCAGGAGCACGTGCTCGAGCGCCGGTGGCGCGGCTCGGTGATCCGGGAGAAGCGGGGGAGCAACGGCTTCGGCTACGACCCCGTCTTCGTTCCCGAGGGTGTGACGCTCACCTCCGCCGAGCTGGAGCCGGCCGAGAAGGACGCGCGCAGCCACCGCGGTCAGGCGTTCGAGGCACTGGTCCCGCTGATCGCCGAGACCCTGCAGGAAGTCTGACGGCAGCGCCGTCGTCAGGCAGTGGCACGGCCTTCGTACATGTAGCCCTGAGACTTCGGCGCGCCCTTCTCGTAGTGGTTGCTCAGCTGCGTGACGGTGAGCGGTGAGGCCTCGAGCAACGCGGCGACGTCGTTGTCGAGCAGGCAGCCGGCGATCGCCTGGTTGATGCGGTTGCCGCGTCGTTGCCAGAGGGCGACGCGCGGGTCGGGCGACAGCCCGTGCTCGACGAAGTGCAGGCTCGCGCCCGGCTTCAGCACGCGCGCCACCTCGGCCAGGGCCGCTCCGGGGTCGGGGATGCCGCACAGCACCCAGGTGCACAGGGCGCCGTCGAAATGGTCGTCCGGGAACGGAAGGGACCGGCCGTCGTCACCGGCGATGACGACCGGGATCGGGGATGCCGTGCGACGTGCCTCGGAGAGCTTGAGCGCTGTGGCCGACGGCTCGACCGCCCACACTCCGGCGACCTCGGAGGGCAGGTGGGGGGTGTTGAGACCCGAGCCGTAGCCGACCTCGAGGACGTTCCCGGTCAGGCCGGCACAGACCCGGTCGCGCACCTCACGGGCAGGCTTCGTACCGAGCGCGAGGTTGTGCAGCCGGGGCCGGAGGTGCTCGCTGTAGACGCCCATCGGCGCAGCGTCCTCCGCGGCTCAGTCGCTCACAAGGACGTCGGCCGCCGGAGGAGCTGTGGTCCCCTTCGGGGTCAGTCGCCGAAGCCGAGCCAGGCGAAGGGGTCCTCGTCGCGAAGCCGGTCGAAGACCTCACGGCTCCACTCCGGCTCGGCGTGCCGGCCGCGACTCGAGATGGTCTCCGTCGAGACGGCGTCCATGCGGGCGTCGTCGGCGTCGGGTGCCAGGTGACGTGGCCCGGCAGGAGCCGGGGCGGGAGCCGGAACGGCCAGCCGGACGATCCCCGACGGCAGCCAGCTGACCGGGTATGCGGTGCTGCTCATGGCGAAGAGTTCGGCTTCGCGGGCGTTCGGCCGAACTCGAGGACGCCGGCCCCTCACCCCGAGGGGTGAGAGGCCGGCGGCTCACTTCTTCTGCGTGGTCCGCTCCTCGTCGGTGCGGATGAACGGCGCCGGTCGGGTCGGGTGGTTGGCTGCGCCGTCGACGAGGACGCCGGCGTCGAACGTCACCCGGCCCGTCGCCGTCGCCGCACGCTCCTTCGTGGTGCTCGTGTTCCGGATCTGCTGATTCGAGGTCTTCCGGACGGTCTTCTCCAGGCGTCCGACGCCTGTCCAGGTCACGTCGAAGGTGACCTGGTGGGTGGCGCCGATGTTGTCGCGCGCGATGCCCGACCCCGAAGCGGTGAGGCACCTGAGGTCGCGGGAACTGGCGATCTCGGCGGTGGCCGCCGGTGCGACCCAGCTGACCGAGGTGCCGTCCGGGCACACGGCCAGGTACTGCACCCGGGCGGTCGGCTCGGGGTCGGCGGTGTCGGGTGACTGGTAGTCCCGGGTGCTGCGCACGAGCAGCGTTCCCTCCACGACAGCTCCGTCGGCGCACGTGTGCGGCACCGACCAGAAGGCCTCGGCGGTCTCCTCGAAGAAGACCGACGTGGTCCTGGTCGCGGCTGACGCCGGGGCGGTGAACGCCAACCCCGCGAAGGCGGCGGTCAGCGTCATGGCCGCGGCCGCGCGCCGCGGGCGGGAGGGCGTCCTGAACATGGGGTTCCCCTTGTCTCGACTCCGCGGCCGGTTCAGCCACTCTCCGCACTGTTCGCGACGAGGCGGGAGTTGGCTGTTGGACCTCCGTCGTACGACCACGCTGTCGCAAGGCCCGACAGTCGGGGACCCGAGCCGCCGGTTGCTCACTCGACACGGTGCTTCTGCCGTGGTGCGCGTGGTTCCCGGCCACGGTGGGCGGGGACACCCCCTTCGGCAGGGCCGCGTGAGGGAGGGCACGAGCGAGCCTGGTCGGCCGTCAACAGCGTCGCCGGCCCGAGGTCGGCCCTGGACCCTCGAACGAACTCGTCCGACCGTAGGGCCGATGCGGCCGATGCGGACCGGTCGGGCCATTCGCTGTTGTGCGGGAGGCGGGATTCGAACCCGCACGCCCGAAGGCACCAGATCCTAAGTCTGGCGTGGCTGCCGTTACACCACTCCCGCGCGGTTGGAGAGTCTAGGAGTAGCCCTCGGGGGTGTCCTGCGAGTTCACCGGTGCGCTGGACCGCGGTTCGTCTGGCAGGCTGTCGCCCGTGCCTCGCGACCCACGACAGATCCAGCTGGAGATCGACGCCGCCCGCGAGCAGTTGGCCGCGACCCTGGACCAGCTGGCTTACCGGACCAGCCCCACGCGGCTCAAGGCCAAGGGCCGGGCGGCCGTCGAGCATTTCCTGCAGACGCCGGCCGGCAAGGCCACCGTCGGCGCGGTCGGCCTGCTGGTCACCTTCGTCGTCGTCCAGAAGATCCGGCACCGCAACGACGACTGACCCCGCGGGTCGCCCTCGCGGCCCCGTCGTGCCCGACCCCGTCGGCCCGGGGCAGGAGTCGGTCTGGAACTACCCGCGTCCGCCGTCGGCCGAGGTGACCGGGCGGCACGTCGTCGTCGAGCTCGCCGGCGTGGTCGTGGCCGACACCCGCCGCGCCGTGCGGGTCTGCGAGACCAGCCACCCGCCGGTCTACTACGTGCCCCGCGACGACATCGCCCCGGACGTGCTCGAGCGCGGCCAGGGCGGGTCGTGGTGCGAGTGGAAGGGCGCGGCGACCTACTGGGACGTCGTTGTCGACGGCCGGCGCGAGCGGGGGATCGCCTGGTCCTACGAGGACCCGAGCCCCGGCTTCGAGCACCTGCGCGGGGCGGTCGCTTTCTATCCCGCCGGCGTGGACCGCGCCCTCGTCGACGGCGAACTCGTGCGCCCGCAGCCCGGGGGCTTCTACGGCGGCTGGATCACCAGCGACGTCGTCGGTCCGTTCAAGGGCGCACCGGGCACGCTCGGCTGGTAGCGGTCAGCGGGTCAGCGGTCGGCATTCCGCAGAAGGGGCATGACCACGGTGTCGAGGACCTCGTCGGCGTAGGCCTCGTCCACCGGACGGCCGGTCAGCAGCCAGCGCTGCACCAGCAGCGCGCTCGTGGCCTCTCCGACGACCGAGCCGGGAATCCCCGGTGACACCTCGCCCCGCTCCTCGGCGCGCCGGAAGATCTGCTCGAACGCCTGCTGCCAGACCGCGATCGGCCCCGAGCGGAACGCCTCGGCCAGCGCCGGGTGGTGCGGCACGGTCGACAGCAGTGACAGGGTGGCCGCGCCCGTCGGTCCGGTGATCACGGCGACGAACGCGTGCAGCATGGCCCGCAGGTCGCCCTCGAGGGAACCGGTGTCGGCCGGTGTGGCCTCGGCCCGGTTCAGGTCGGAGATCGTGTCGACGACCAGGTCCTGCTTCGTCCGCCAGCGGCGATAGATCGTCGCCTTGCCGACACCCGCTTCGGATGCGACGGCGTCCATGGTCAGTGCGCCGTAGCCCACATCGGCCAGCAGCCGCAGGATCGCGGCGCGGATGACGCCGTCCCGGCTGGGGTCGCGGGGGCGTCCGCCGCGGCTCGGACGGGGCATCTCGGTCGTGGTAGTTACGGCCATGCCCAGACTTTAGACACTAAGGCTTCGAATTCGATCAAGGACCTCCGCCTGTTGCCCGGAGAAGTCACCCGGTCGGGAAGCCGCGCGCCTGTCCCGGGGGCCGGTGGCGGTCGGTCATCCTGCGGTGGTGGGAATTCTCTGCGGCGGGATCTGCGGCTGCCGTTCGAACTGGGAGGTGCCGGACCAGGCGTCGCACGCACTGATCGCCACCTCCATCGGGCACGTCCTCCCGGCGATCGCCCGGACGGCGACGGCGCTCGGGCTGACCGTCTTCTCCTCACCCCAGTTGCTCGACATCGTCGACGACCCGGACGGCCGCCGGCTGGCGCGGCTGTTCCAGCGGCTGGCCCGCGACCTCACCGCGGCCGAGACCGAGGCGCTCCGGGTGGTCACCGATCCACCCGCCGAGGGCGCGGCGCTCACCGCACGGCTGCTCACCGCGCCGACGCTCGCCGTCGAGCTGGCCCGCCGCGGCGTCACCGTCGAGGTCGGCGTCCTGGCCGAGGCCGAGTTCTGGTCGGCCTACCAGCCCATCGTGTCGCTGGCCGACCGGTCGGTCGTCGCCCACGAGGCGCTGCTGCGGGGCGTCGTCGACGGCCGCGAGGTCGGGGGAGGAGACCTCTTCTTCGTGGCCGAGCAGGCCGGCTGGCTGCACCGCCTCGACCGGATCGGCCGCGAGTCCGCCATCGCCGGAGCCGTGCCCTGGCTGGGCGAGGACGACCTGTTCGTCAACTTCAATCCCACGTCGATCTACCGGCCGCAGGTGTGCCTGGCCAGCACCGAGCGGGTGGTGCACGACACCGGGATCCCCCCGACACAGCTGGTCTTCGAGGTCGTGGAGTCGCACGCGATCGCCGACCGCGGACACCTCGTGTCGATCCTCGAGCACTACCGGACGCTGGGCTGGCGGGTGGCCCTGGACGACGTCGGCGCGGGCTGGTCGAGCCTCTCGCTGCTCGCCGCCGTCCGGCCCGACGTCGTGAAGCTGGACAAGGCGCTGGTCCAGGAGCTGCCCGACGACGGCGCGCGCACGGTGCTCCGCGCGGTCACCGACCTGGCCCACCAGCTGGGCGCCGTCGTCGTCGCCGAGGGCATCGAGACCGAACGACTGGCCGACGAGGTGACCGCGCTCGGCGCGGACATGGGTCAGGGCTGGCTGTTCGGCCGCCCGGTCCGGCCGACACCGCCGGTCGAGGAGCCGGAGAGCCGCTGGCAGCCGGTCACCGCCGCGGGCACCCCCTGACGGTCAGGGGCAGCCGGTGTTCCAGCCGGTGAGCGCCGACCAGTCGTGCTCGTGGCCCAGCAGCCCGTAGCGGCCGGTCTCCAGCGGGAAGAGGGCGCCGGCCTCCGGGCCCAGGCCCAGCCAGCGGGCGGCGAGGATGCGCAGCACGTGCCCGTGCGCGACGAGGACGACGTCGCCGCCGTCCAGGAGCGGCCGGACCCGGCCGAGCACCCGGTCGACCCGTGCAGCCACCTGCGTCAGCGTCTCCCCGGGGGTGTCGCCGGGCACCGTGCCGTCACTCCACAGTGACCACGGGCGGCCGAGCTCCGCGCTGATCTCCTTCGTGGTCCGCCCCTCGTAGCCGCCGTAGTCGACCTCGACCAGGTCGTCGTCGATCCGGCTGTCGACGGGGCCGTCCATCAGCCCGGCCAGCTCCGCGGTCCGCCGCGCGCGCGCCAGCGGGCTGACGAACGCCGACGTGATGTCCCGCTGGGCGAGGACGTCCCGGAGCCGCCGCCCGTCCGCCTCGCCGTCCGGCAGCAGCGGCAGGTCGGTCACGCCGGTGTGCTGCCCGCTCCTGCTCCACTCGGTCGCCCCGTGCCGCACCACGATCACTTCGCCCATGCGGCCATCGAACACGGGAACGGGAACACCCGCGCGCCTAGCGGTGCTGGCCACGGGCATGACCACCGCACAACTGACCGACACCTTCCGCATCGGCGGGGACCTGCCCGTCCACCGCCTCGGCTACGGCGCGATGCAGCTGCCCGGCCCCGGCGTCTGGGGCGAGCCCGCCGACCGCGACGGTGCCCTCGCCGTCGTCCGGGCCGCGGTGGAGCAGGGCGTCGACTTCATCGACACCGCCGACTCCTACGGCCCTCTGGTCAGCGAGCAGATCATCGCCGAGGCGCTGCACCCCTACGCCGACGGCCTGGTCATCGCCACGAAGGCCGGCCTGACGAGGCAGGGGCCCGGCATCTGGACCGCTGTCGGCCGCCCCGCCTACCTCAAGCAGCAGGTGGAGCTCTCCCTGCGGCACCTGAAGCTGGAGCGGATCGACCTCATCCAGCTGCACCGCATCGACCCCGAGGTTCCGCTGGCCGACCAGCTGGGTGCCTTCCGCGAGCTGCAGGAGGAGGGCAAGGTGCGCCACATCGGAGTCTCCGAGGTCTCGGTGGACGAGCTGAAGGCCGCACGGGAGATCGTCGACGTGGTCAGCGTGCAGAACCTCTACAACCTGACCAACCGGCAGTCGCAGGACGTGCTCGACTACGCCACGGCGGAGGGCATCGCCTTCATCCCGTGGTTCCCGATCGCCACCGGTGACCTCGCGTCCCCCGAAAGCCCGGTCGCCGACATCGCCCGCGAGCTCGACGCCACCCCCTCGCAGGTGGCACTGGCCTGGCTCCTGCAGAAGTCGCCGGTCATCCTGCCGATCCCCGGTACGAAGTCCGTCGACCACCTGACGGAGAACCTCGGCGCCAACGGGGTCACCCTGTCCTCCGAGGACATGGCCCGGCTCGACGCGCTCGCCTGAGCCTCAGGCCCGGCGCCGGACGGTCATGGCCATCGCGGTTGCCGCTCCGGACCTGACGGGACGCCCGCTCGCCATCCGGCGGGCGGGCGTCGTCGTCCGGCGACCGGTCGTCCGGACGGCGACGCGTTCCGCTGTGCGCGCGGGGGCGGGCCCGTTCGGCAACGGCCCGTCCAGGACCAGCCCGGCGCCGAGATCCGCGGCCTCGATCAGGCACCGGGCGGCGGGGAGAGCGCCCACGATCCGGCAGGACCGGCCGCCCGCCTCCTGCTCGGCGGTGAACCTGCTCAGCACGTGCAGTCCGGAGCAGTCCCAGAACCGCACACCCGCGGCGTCGACCACGATCTGCCGGGCGCCCAGGCCGGCTGCCTGGCCCAGGGCGTCGGCGATCAGTTCGGCGGTGGAGAGGTCGGCGTCACCCATGAGGCGGACGACGACCCGGTCGGGAGCTGGAACGAGAGTGACGTTGAGCAGGGGCACTGTGCCTCCGGCGATCCGCGGCAGGCGCACGCCGGGAGGTCGGGCGCCGCGGGAACGACGGTAATCCGTGCGGCCGCCTCTGACAACGGAGAGCAATCGTTTGAGTGCGTTAAGTTTCGAAACCGGTCGTTCAAGGGGCTCCCCGCTTTCGCGCCGACCGGGGCGGGACGTCACGATGACGGCATGGACGACGACGACTTCCGCCAGGTCAGAGCCGCCGTGCGGCAGTTGGTGCGCGAGCACGTCGTCCCGCGCGAGGAGCAGATCGAGGACGAGGACGCGATCCCGGCAGACCTGCGTGTCCGCGCGGCCGGGATGGGCCTGTTCGGCTACGCCCTGCCAGAGGAGTACGGCGGTCTCGGCGTCACCATGAGCGAGGACGTCCAGCTCGCGTTCGAGTTCGGGTACACGACCCCGGCCTTCCGCTCGCTGTTCGGCACCAACAACGGCATCGCCGGTCAGGTCATCGCCCGGTTCGGGTCGGAGGACCAGAAGCGCGCGTACCTCCCGCGGCTGGCGGCCGGCGAGCTGATCGGCTCCTTCGCCCTCACCGAGGCGGAGGCAGGCTCCGACCCCGCCGGGCTGCGCACCAGCGCGCGCCGGGACGGCGACGGCTGGGTGGTCAACGGCGGCAAGCGCTACATCACGAACGCCCCGATCGCTGACCTCTTCGTCGTCTTCGCCCGCACCGATCCGGACGAGCGGGGCGGGCGGGGGATCTCCAGCTTCGTCGTCGACTCGTCGGCGCCCGGCGTGACGGTGGGCCCGCACGACAAGAAGATGGGCCAGTCCGGTGCCTGGACCGCCGAGGTCTTCTTCGACGACGTGCGCGTCCCGGCGTCCGCGCTCATCGGTGAGGAGGGGCGGGGCTACGCCAAGGCGCTGACCGTGCTCTCCCGCGGGCGGCTGCACATCGCTGCGCTCTGCGTCGGGATGGCCCAGCGGGTGCTCGACGAGTCGGTCGCGTACGCGGCCGTGGCCAAGCAGGGCGGAGCACCGATCGGGCGGTTCCAGCTGGTGCAGGCCATGCTCGCCGACTCCCATGCCGAGCTGCTCGCCGGCCAGAGCATGGTGCGAGACGTCGCGGCCCGCTACGACAGCGGCGAGGACACCTCGGTCGGGCCGTCGTCGGCGAAGCTGTTCTGCAGCGAGATGGTCGGCCGGGCGGTCGACCGCGCCGTCCAGGTGCATGGAGGCATGGGCTACCTCCGCACCACGCCGGTCGAGCGCTTCTACCGGGATGCCCGTCTCTTCCGGCTCTACGAGGGCACCAGCGAGGTGCAGCGGCTGATCATCGGCGGCGCGCTCCTCCGCGAGGCCGGCATGGAAAAGGACCCTCCTGCCCCCCGCCAACGCAGCTGAACTCCGTACCGGCCCCGACCGGTTCCGGCTAGGGTGCGCTTCCCCCGACAACAGGAGCAGACGGTGCGAGGACGTCCAGGGTGGACCGCGTACGCCCCCATGCCGGCGGCCTATCGCGACGCGACGCCGGCCACCGAGGAGCTGCGCCCCGAGATCGCGGACATCGGCCGGCTGGCCCGCCGCGGCGTTCGGGCGGTCGTGGGTGCGGCGCGCGCGGAGGAGCGCCCCCGCCTCTCGCGGATCCTGGTCGACCACCTCGGCGCCGGGGTTGCCGGCTACGACGTCGTCGAGGAGGCGTGGCCTGCCTACGACCACGTCAACGTCCAGGCCGGGCTGGACGCGTGGCTGGCCGGGGCCGGCCGCACATCGGAGCTCGTGGGTGTCGTCAGCCCGCACGGTCAGCCGCCGGACCTCGCCCAGCTGCTGACCCCGGAAGGCCCGGCCGACCCCTTCGGTCCCCGGCCCGGCAACGCGGCCAGCATCAATGTGGCGTGCGGACCCGACGGCCAGGTGCGCCCGTGCGTGCGGTCCGGCATCTACCTGGTCACCGAGGACGGCGTGCGGACCGCCGTCCTGGTGCGGTCACCGATGCCCGAGTTCGGCCGCGAGGGGGTGTCGGTGCAGGTGGTCAGCACCGAGGAGGACCGCGCCCCGCGCGCTGCGGCCGAGATCCGGGCGGCGGCCCTGGAGCACAACGTCTTCCGCGGCCAGGTGCTCTCCTTCGGGCAGGAGGTGTTCGGCCACGGGCAGACGCTGCTGCAGTTCCATCGGCGCCCGACGATGGACGCCGACCAGCTGATCCTCGCCCCGGAGACCCTCGCCGAGATCCAGCGGCAGGTCGTCGAGGTGGCCCGGCACAAGAGCCGGCTGCTGGCGGCCGGCCAGCACCTCAAGCGCGGCCTGCTGCTCTACGGCCCGCCCGGCACGGGCAAGACGCACACCGTCCGCTATCTGACCAGCAGCCTGGTCGAGACCACCGTGCTCCAGCTGACCGGCAACGCTCTGCACCTGATCGCCGAGGCCTGCTCGGTGGCCCGCACCCTCCAGCCCGCGATGCTGGTGATCGAGGACGTGGACCTGATCGCCGAGGACCGGGGCATGCACCCTGGCCAGCACCCGCTGCTGTTCCAGCTGCTCAACGAGATGGACGGGCTTGCCGAGGACGCCGACGTCGTCTTCGTCCTGACCACCAACCGGGCCGACCTCCTGGAGCCGGCTCTCGCCGCGCGGCCGGGTCGGGTCGACCAGGCGGTGGCCCTCGACCTGCCGGACGCCGATGCCCGCCGCCGGCTCTTCGAGCTCTATCGCGGACGACTGCCGGTGGACGTCTCCGGCCTCGACGACGTCCTCGCCCGCACCGAGGGCGTGACCGCATCCTTTCTGAAGGAGCTGCTGCGACGGGCGGCACTGCTCGCCGCGACCCGCACCGGGCACGGCGAACTGGCGGTCTCCGCCGACGACCTCGGCACGGCGCTGGACGAACTGCTCGACACCCGCAACGCGATGACCCGCACGCTGCTGGGCAGCGCGCCCGCCTGACCCGCGGCCGGCGGGTCGGTCAGCCCGGGGCGTTGGCCGCGGCGCCACCCGGGTCGAGGTAGGGCCCGCCGGCGGGGCGGAGGAGGGGGCCCGGTGCGCCGGAGCCCTCGCCGAGCGCGGCCACGAACTGGGCAAGCACCTCGTCGCCGCGGTGGGCCGGCGTCCAGTCCAGCAGCCGCTGCGCTCGCGAGCTGTCGAGGGCCGGCGCCCCGAGCCCCAGGTCCAGCCAGCCGGGCTCCGTGGGCACCAGGTGCGCGGCGAAGGCAGCCGACAGCCCGGCCCGGAGGAGTCGCGCCGGCGTCGGCACGCGAACCGTGCCCAGCGCCCGCGCCACGCCATCGGCGTCCAGCAGCGGCTCGGCGGCGAGGTTGAACGGTCCGGGCGCCCGGCGGTCGAGCATCCGCTCGACCGCATCGGCGACGTCGTCGGCGTGGACGAACGCCACGGCGACCCCCGGCAGCGGGAGGGGAAGCAGGCGGGCCACCGGTCCGGGCAGCAGCCGGGCAGCGCCGAAGAGCAGGGGACCCAGAAAGTAGCGGCCGATCTCGCTGGCCGCTTCCGGCTGGAGCACGAGCGTGGGGCGGACGACGGTGAGCGTCGTCTCCGGCCGGCGGGCCACGACCTCGCGCATGACCCGCTCGGCGTCGGACTTGTCGCGGCTGTACTGCGAGCTGGGGATGCCGGTTGTCGGCCAGTCCTCGGTCACCTTGCGCGATCCCGCGCCGGGCGCATAGGCGCCCAGGGACGACATGTGCACGACGTGGGCCACGCCCGCGGCCACCGCCGCGCGGGCCACCCGCCGCGTGCCCTCGACGTTCACCTGGCGCAGCATCTCGGGCCGGCGTCCCGGCTGCAGGGCCCAGGCCAGGTGCACGACCGCGTCCACGCCGTCCAGGAACTCCGCGAGCACGTCCTCGCTCGCGGCCTCGCCCAGGTCGGCGAGGTGCCACGTCACGCGGTCGTAGGGGGCGATGGCCGGCGCCTCGCGACGGGCGAGGCCGCGCACCTCGGCGAGGCCGCGTGCGGGATCGGTGAGCCGGCGGAGCAGTGCGGTGCCGACGTTCCCGCTCGCGCCGGTGACGGCGACCTTCAGGCCCTGGAGACGGTCGCGCGGGAGGTCAGCCACGGCGGGGACCTACCCGGGGGTCCCGAGAGCAACCCCGGGGGGACGCCGGGCATCGGTAGGTTGCCCGCGTGATCCTGGGCGCGCACGTCATCCTGTACAGCTCCGAGCCCGAGGCGGACCGGGCCCTTCTGCAGGAGCTGCTGGGGCGGCCGTCGGTGGACGCGGGCGGCGGCTGGCAGATCCTCCAGTTGCCGCCGGGCGAGGTGGCGGTGCACCCCGCGGACACGCCTGGGGCGGTGGAGCTCTACCTGGTCTGCGACGACGTCGACGCGACGGTCGCCGAGCTCTCGACCCGGGGCGTGCCCTTCGAGGGGGAGGTCAGCGACCAGGGGTGGGGCCGGCTGACCACGATCCGGCTGCCCGGCGGTGGGCGGCTCGGACTCTACGAGGCCCGCCACCCGACTGCTTTCGATCTCTGACCACCTCACTCCGGCCCGAGGTGGATGCCCTCGGGCCGGTCGGCGGACGCGCCCTTGAGCTCGACGAAGAGCACGTGGGTGGGGGTGTCCCCGATGTTCTCGCCCGCGTGCTCCTGGGCCGGCAGCCAGCCGGTCAAGCCCGCCGGCATCTCCACGTCCCGGTGCGTCTCGCCCGCGTGCAGCCGCCGCCGGAACGAGCTCAGCGTGTACATGACGCTGTCCGGGTGCTGATGCGGCGTGGTCCGGTCGCCGGGGCGGTCGGTGTACTCGAGCACCCGCACGCGTTCGTTCTCGAACACGACCGCGTAGTGAGCGGGATTGGTCTCCACCGGGTCCAGCCTCATGGCCGGTCACTGTGCACCCTCCCCGGGAGCCCGGCCATAGCCTCCGTTACGAAGCCTCCGTTGCGACCGTTCCGTGGACCGTTGCGACCGTTCCGTGGACCGGTGCGACCGTTCCGTGGACCGGTGCGACAACCCCGGCCTGCGCTCAGATGCCGCGGCGCAGGTACTTCTTGATGCAGTGCACGACGCCCTGCCGTCGGGCGAAGGAGTTGAAGTCGGCCAAGGGGTGGACGTCGAAGCCGAGGCCCTCCCACAGCGTGCCCATGTGCCGGTCCAGCACGGCGAGATCGGCGTTCTCGCCGTGGCCGAACGTGGGCAGGTAGACGTGCCGACCGGCGTCGCCGCCGTTCTCGACCAGGCAGTTGTTCCAGGTGACGTGGTGCCAGTCCCTCACCACGACCCCGGTGTCGTCGGTGGCCCCCGCCGTGGCGAGTTCCCGTGCGGCAGCGGCGAGCGCCGCACTCTTCTCGCGCTGGGCGATCGCCCGGATGTCGGCCAGTGACAGCGTCTGTCCCGGGGTGGGGCGGTGCACCAGCGGCGTGCGGTGCACCTCGAGGCCGGCGGCGGCCAGGTCGCCGGCCAGCCGGTCGTAGACGGCGCCGAGGGCGTACGGCGACGACGTCCCGAGCAGCTCGTCGGCCTTCGCGGGGTCGCCGACGAGGACGGGAAAGCGCCCGTCGTCCCGGCGGCCCACCAGCGTGAGGAACATGTCGATGTGGAAGATCGGCTGGAACGCCCCGGTCCCCCCGGAGGGCAGGTCGAGGAAGTACCGCTCGCCCTCGCGCCGGCCCCGGAACTGCGGCACCGGGATCGGCTTGCGGGTTCCGACGAGGGTGAGAGCGCGGCCGCCGTCGACGTAGTCGGAGAACAACCGCTCGAGCGCGGTGCCCGGGTCCACGCCGTCGGGCAGGGTCACCGGGGGCCGGCGGCCCTGGAGCAGGGCGAGGCTGTCGGCGAAGTAGTCGGCGCCGAGCAGCCAGAAGTCGTCGCCGATCAGGCAGTTCCCGCCCTGGAAGATCAGCGGCGCCTGCGCTGCCCGGATGCCGGCGTACTCCTCGACGGCGTCGGCGATGAGCGCGTCGCCGGCCCGCAGGAATTCCCACGGCTCCATCAGGTACGGCGTCTGGTCGGCGGCGTCGACGAGCGCCACGTACCCGTCCTCGGCCCAGTCGGTGAAGCTGACGTAGTCGGGCAGCGGGACCCAGGTGACCGATCCGGTGTGCCCGGCTGCGCCGAACCACTCCTCGACGGTCGGGCGGGCCGAGGCGGAATGGACGACGACGAACTCGGTGCCTGGCCGCAGCGCGGAGATCAGCGAGCGGTAGGCGGCAGTGGACTCCGGATCCTCGACGGCCCACGCGGGGAAGGCGAAGAGGATCTTCTCGATCCGCCCCTGGCACGAGGAGACCAGTCGCGGGTCCTGCAGGCCCGGCGTCGGCGGAGTGGACGAGCGGAGGGCCGCGTAGCGCTCGAGCCCGGAGCTCCCGACCGGGTCGCGGTCGGTCCGGCGGTGGGCCGGAGCGTCCGGCACCAGCTGCCGATAGAGGTCCTCGTCGACCATGACCGCCTCCCAGGGCCCGAGCGGAGTACCAGGGGAGCATTTTCCGCGCCCTGGTACTCCGCTCAAGCCGTTCGGACGTGGGCGGTGACGAGTTCGGCGACCCGGTCGGGGGCGAGTTCGGGGATCCAGTGCGGCACGCCGTCCAGGATCTCGAGGCGGTACGGGGCGTCGACGAACGACGCGGTCGCCTCGGCGCCGGCCCGGTTCAGGGCGACGTCGCCGCTGCTCCACAGGTGCAGCGTCGGTACCCGCACCCGGCCGATCCTGTCCCGTGCAGCGAAGGGCAGCGCGCGGTACCAGCCGAGCGCGCCCGACAGGGCTCCCGGCTCCTGCATCCGCGCGACGTAGTGGTCGACGACGTCGCCGGGCAGGTCGTCGGAGCGCAGGAACCGGCGCAGCACCGCTCCGTCGTCGGCCAGCAGGAGCCGCTCCGGCAGGACCGGCAGCTGGAACAGGGCCATGTAGTAGGAGCGCAGCGCCTGGTCGCTGCTCACCATTGCCTTCGCCATGGCCCCGGGGTGCGGCACCGACAGCGCGCTGAGCGTGCGTACGCGGTCGGGATGCCACGCGGCCAGCGCCCACCCGACGGCGGCGCCCCAGTCGTGGCCCACGATGTGCGCACTCGTCAGCCCCGCCGCGTCGAGCAGTGCCAGGACGTCGGCCGTCGTCTCCCGCAGCCGGTAGGCCGACCGTCCGGAGGGCCGGGCCCCGGGGGAGTAGCCCCGCTGATCGGGGGCCAGCGTGCGCAGCCCGTGCTGGTGCAGTGCGGGCGTCACCCGCTTCCAGGCGGTGGCGTCCTGGGGGAACCCGTGCAGCAGGACCACCGGTTCACCGTCGGAGGGGCCGCCGTCCAGGACGTCGAAGGTCAGGCCGTTCCGCCGGAAGCTGTCCACGCCGAGCACTCTGCCCGGAAGGAGATGTCGTGACGAGCGGGGGCCCGGAGGGTCCCCCGAGGAGCGGCACGAAGCCGCCCCGCGAGGGCGGCGCGAGGAACGGGGGCCGGAGGCTCCCTGACGAGTGCCGGAGCGGGCTCAGCGCCGGAGCGGAAGGGCACCTGGACGCGGTCGTCGACCGGTCGGGAGACAATCAGGTATGGAACTGATCGTCCTGGTCGACGACGACGGGCGCTCGATCGGCACGATGCCCAAGCCACTGGTGCACCACGGGGAGACGCCGCTGCACCGCGCCTTCTCCGCCTACCTGTTCGACGAGGACGGCCGCCTGCTGGTCACCCGGCGGGCGGACGGCAAGCAGACCTTCCCCGGGATGTGGACCAACACCGTCTGCGGGCATCCCGGCCCGGACGAGGACGACGCCGCCGCCATCGCGCGGCGGGCTGCCTTCGAGCTGGGGCTGTCGATCACCGACGTCCGGCCCGCGCTGCCCGGCTACCGCTACCGGGCGGAGTTCCGCGGGGTCGTGGAGAACGAGATCTGCCCCGTCTACCTCGGCCGCTTCACCGGACCGCCCCGGCCCGAGCCGACCGAGGTGGGGGCGTGGGAGCTGCTCGACTGGGCCGCGTTCCGGGAACGGCAGGAGACAGAGGGCGACGCCTGGTCCCCGTGGTGCCGGGAGCAGACGCGGCTGATCGAGACGGCCGGGCTGGTGCCCGCGAGCTGAGCCGGACTCAGCTCGCGGACGCCAGCTCCGCCGTCACGTCCTGCTCCAGGGTGAGGGGCGCCAGCGGCCGGATGATCTCCGAGACGACCGACGCCGACATGACGGCGCTGACCGCGTCGGCCTCGATCGGACGCGAGAACAGGTAGCCCTGAGCGATGTCGCAGCCCAGGGCCGCCACCGTCTCCGACTGCTGCGTGGTCTCGATGCCCTCGGCGACGGTGAGCAGGCCCAGCGTGTTCGCCAGCTCGACGATCGCGCGGGTGATGACGTCGTCGTGGGCGTCCCGGCCGAGGCCGTCGACGAACTCCCGGGCGACCTTGAGCATGTCGATCGGGAACCGGCGCAGGTAGGCCAGCGAGGAGTACCCGGTGCCGAAGTCGTCGATCGCGATCCGCACGCCGAGGCCCTTGAGCAGCCACAGCGTGGCGGCCGCGGCGTCGCGGTCGTGCATGAGGACGGTCTCGGTGATCTCGAGGACGAGCCGGTGCGGCTCGAGCCCGGAGTCGGCGAGCGCCGCCGTGACCTGCTCGACGATGGCGTCGTCGGCCACCTGGCGGGCCGAGAGGTTCACGGTGACCAGGAGGTCCTCCTGGTCCGGCGAGTCGGCCACCCAGCGGGCGGCCTGCCGGCAGGCGTCGTTGAGCACGAGCTCGCCGATCTGCGTGATCAGTCCGCTGTCCTCGGCCAGGGCGATGAACTGGTCGGGCGAACGAAGGCCGTCGACCGGGTGCTCCCACCGCACGAGCGCCTCGGCGCCGATGGGGCGACCGGTGCGCATGTCGATCAGGGGCTGGTAGACGGTCCGGAGCTGGCCGTCGCGGATGGCCTCGGCCAGCTCGGACGCGGAGTCCTTGCGGGTGACCGTGGTGTCGCCGAGGCTGGGCTCGTACACCAGGAAGTCGACGCCGCCCGAGCGCTTGGCCGCGTACATCGCGATGTCGGCGTTGCGGATGAGGGTGTCGGCGTCCGCGATGTCCGCGTTGCCCAGGGCGATACCGATGCTGGCGCCGACAGTGGTGACGACGCCTTCGCCGAGCAGGATCGGGACGTCGAGCTGGGTGCGGATCCGCTCGACGACGCGAGCGACGCCGAACCGGTCGATCGGCCCGTTGAGCAGGACGACGAACTCGTCACCGCCCAGGCGGGCAGCGGTGTCGGCCGGCCGCAGGCAACCACGCAGCCGGTCGGCGACCGTGCGCAGGAGCACGTCGCCGGCCTCGTGGCCGAACGTGTCGTTGACCGGCTTGAACCCGTCGAGGTCCAGGTACAGGACCGCGGGGAAGACGCGGGTGCGCCCGGCGGTGTCGACGGCGTGGCGCACGCGGTCCAGGAACAGGGTGCGGTTGGGCAGCCCGGTCAGTCCGTCGTGCAGAGCCTGGTGCCGCAGCTGCTCCTTCAGGTCGGTGACCTGGCGCAGGTTCTCCTCCAGCCGGCCGCGCTCCAGGGAGGTCGCGACGTGGCGGGCGAAGGTGTCGAGCAGCGCCAGGTCGCTGGAGCTGAACGTGGTGACGTCGCCGAGCCGGCCGCCGACGAGCAGCAGCCCGTGCACGCGGTCGTCGGTGCGCAGCGCGGCCGCCATGGCGTCCTTGAGGCCACGGCCCGCGGCGTAGTCGTCGAGCTGCTGGCCGCGGCCGGAGCCGGTGCGGGTGGTCAGCGCGCCCGAGGCGGAGGCCAGGCGCAGCAGGCTCTGGTGGTCCTCGGGGTCGTCGAGCGGCGCCATCACGACCGGGTCGTGGCCCTCCCGGCTGCGGCTCACGGTGGCCCCCTCGCGGCCGGCCGGGCCGAGCAGGACGAGCTCGGCCATGTCGGCGCGGAACGCCGAGCGCACCGAGGCCAGGAAGTCGCCGAGGGCTTCCTGCGTGTCGTCCGAGTGCAGGAGAGAGGTCACCTCGTGCAGCAGCCGCAGGTTCTCCTGCTGCTCACGGGCACGGGTGTAGGCCCGGTAGGCGAAGATGATCAGCATCGTCGGCAACGCGAGCATGACGAGGGCGGCTGGGTCGTGTGCGGACGTCCGCGCCACGACGACGCCGATGGATGCCGAGCCGAGCGTGAAGGGCAGCGAGAACCCCAGCATGCCGAGGAGCGGACGCACGTCGGGGCGTCCCTCGGACAGGCTCATCACGGCGAAGATGGCGAGCGCGGCGGTGACGGTCGAGACCGCGACGGCCAGCAGCTGGACGATCCAGAGCCAGGTCGGGCCGACCGGCACGGCCAGCAGGTTGAACACGACGGTCGCCATGCAGCTGGACAGGGCGAACTGCGCGAGGTTGAAGGCGACGCGGAGACCGCGCTGCCGGCGGTAGAGCACCAGCGCGAAGGCGGTACCGACGACCTGGGCGACCACCAGGTCGCTCGGGGTCGTGAGCACCAGGCCGGCGGCGAGCACGAGGTCGCTGATGGAGAAGGTGTGCGACTCGCGCTTCCACTGCACGTGCACGACCAGCACTTCGCTGACTGCGAAGGCCGCCGCCCAGAGCCCCCACGGCAGGGTCACGGCCGTGGGAGCTGCGGGCAGCGAGTCGACGACGATGACGAACAGCAGCACCGCAGCAGCGCCCAGGGCCACGGTGAGCAGCCCGATCCGCTGAGAAACGCCCAACTGAAGTCGGCGAATGCCTGCCACGAGGCCGCCGTTCGTCATCGTCGTCATGTCGTCAGCTCCAGCTCAGCCCGGACCAGCTCAGCCCGGACCAGCTCAGCCCGGACCAGGACAGACCGGACCAGGACAGACCCGACCAGGACAGACCCGACCAGGACAGACCCGACCAGGACAGACCGGACCAGGACAGACCCGACCAGGACAGACCCGAGGGCGACACGCCCTTCAGCGGGGCCTTGGAGGCAACCGCCGCGCGGAGGGACTGCGAGAACTGACTCGCGTTCCACTGCTTGCCGGTGAAGCTCTGCTCGCCGCGGAGCTCCTTGCCCTGCTGCTGGACGTGGTGGTTACCACGCGCCTTCTCGAGGGATCCGGTACCGGTCGAGCGCTCCCAGGTCTGAACGGCGTTCGGCGTGGCTGCGGCGCTTGCCGCGGCCAGGTCGATGAGCCCGTTGCCCTGGGCCTTGCGGTCGTGCTTCCCCAGCGGCTTGGCGGTGCCCGTGAGCAGCGCCTTCACCTGGTCGGGGGTGAGCTCCGGACGCTGCTCGAGGAGCAGCGCCGCAGCCCCGGAGACGACCGCAGCCGCCTGGGACGTGCCGGTTCCGCGGAAGAACCGCTCGCCGGTGCGACCCTCGGGGTGCGCGGCGTCCAGCTGCGAGTTGGGCACTCGCAGGCTGACCACGGACTGGCCGGGGGCGACGACGTCCGGATTGCGCTGGCCGTCACCACTGGTCGACCACGAACCGACGATGTCGTCGTCCGTGGTGGCCGTCCCGAGGCCGTCCGACCCGCCGACGGCGAGGACGTACGGGTCGTAGGCCGGGTTGTTGAGCTTCACGCTGCCGTAGCCGG
>JAOPWH010000165.1 GCA_025965795.1 Blastococcus sp. | reverse complement strand
CCGCCGGGACGTACAGCAACGAGTCGGTGCGCCGGGCCGCCGGTGCGGCCAGCCGTGCACTGGCCGGACGGCGCTCGGTGGTGAGCCTGCTCGCCGCCGTGGGCGGCACGCCCGACGCCGACCGGCTGCACGCCGTCGGTGAGGGCTCGCTGCTCGGCGCCTACGAGTTCACCGCTTACAAGTCCGATCTGCCGGCCAACCGCCCCGCACCGCCGCAGGAGTTCACCGTCGTGGTGCCCGGTGCCGCAGCCGCCGAGACGGCCCTGCGGCGCGTCCGAGCGGTGGCCGACGCGGTCGCCCTCGTGCGCGACCTCGTGAACACCCCACCCAACGACCTCTACCCGGCCGAACTCGCGGCTCGTGGCGCCGCGGCGGCCGAGAAGGCCGGCCTGTCCGCGGAGATCCTCGACGAGGAGGCGCTGGCCGCCGGGGGCTACGGCGGCATCCTCGCCGTCGGAGGCGGCTCGACGCGCAAGCCGCGCCTCCTGCGCGTGACCTACGCCGGCCCGGGCGCGCGCAAGAAGATCGCGCTGGTCGGCAAGGGCATCACCTTCGACAGCGGCGGCATCTCGATCAAGCCCGCCGCGAACATGGAGCACATGAAGAGCGACATGGCCGGCGCCGCGGCCGTGATCGCCACCGTCTGCCTCGTCGCCCAGCTCGGCCTGCCGGTCGAGGTCACCGCCACCGTCCCGATCGCGGAGAACCTGCCGAGCGGCGCCGCCTACCGCCCGGCCGACGTCGTGACCTTCCGCAACGGCAAGAAGGCCGAGATCACCAACACCGACGCCGAGGGCCGGGTCATCCTCGCCGACGCCATCGCGCGTGCGGCGGAGGACCGGCCGGACATCCTGATCGAGACGTCCACGCTCACCGGCGCCCAGATGGTCGCCCTCGGCAGCCGCACCGCCGGCGTCATGGGCCAGGACGCGCTGCGCGACGCCGTGGTGGCCGCCAGCCGGCGCAGCGGCGAGCCGATGTGGGGCATGCCCTTGCCGGCGGAGCTGCGCCGCGGCATGGACTCGCCGATCGCCGACTTCGTGAACTCCACCGCCGACCGGCTCGGCGGCATGCTGGTCGGCGGCCACTTCCTGGCCGAGTTCGTGCCCGAGGGCCTGCCGTGGGCGCACATCGACATCGCGGGTCCGAGCTACAACACCGGCTCGCCGTGGGGGTACACCCCCAAGGGCGGCACCGGCGTCCCGGTCCGGACCCTGCTCGCGACCATCGAGACCCTCATCGCCGACTGACTCGCTGCGATCCTCCGGATCGCACCGCGTCCATGACATTGCGCTCCTCCGGAGCGCACCGCGGCCACGTGCCGTCCCCTGATCCGGTGAGCCGTTTCGTCGAGCCTGCGCGGACCCCTCCGGGGCCCACTCGGCTCGACCGGTGTCATCGCTCCTTCTGGCGGGATGACCAGTCGCGCATGCGCTGCGGATAACCGGTCACCTGCGCGTCGTAGACCGGGATCGCGAGGTCGCGGGAGAGTCTGCGGGCGACCTCGGGGCCGTCGATGCGCCGACGGGTCCACTCGCCGTCGGCGGCAACCAGCACGATCGTCGTCTCGGTCACCGCCGTGCGGGGTTCGACGTAGCCCTCCACCCCGCGCCGGGTGGCCACGAACTGCTCCAGATGGTTCAGGTCGCCCCTGTGCGAACCGCGGTCCAGCGTGCCGGGACGGCCACCTCCATTGCCCTGTCGACGGCCACGCAGACGGTCGAACAGGCCCATGGCGTACCTCCCGTGGTCGTCTGCGGCGTCCGTGTCGGCATCGTGATCTTCCCGACGCTCGGTGGTGCAACGGCGCCTCGGGCCGCACCGTTCCCGGAGTGGCAGGATGAGCGCAAGCACCCGCCGGCTCGAGCGGGCTGCCGACGACTGCATCGAGGAGCATCCGTGAGCGCACCCACCTCTCCCGCCGACCTGGTCATCCTCGGTGGTGGCTCCGGTGGATACGCCGCGGCGTTCCGTGCCAGTGAACTCGGCCTCGACGTCGTCCTCATCGAGAAGGACAAGGTCGGCGGCACCTGCCTGCACCGGGGTTGCATCCCGACCAAGGCACTGCTGCACGCCGGTGAAGTGGCCGACCTCGCCCGCGAGGGCGAGCAGTTCGGCGTCAAGACGTCGCTGGCCGGCATCGACATGGACGGCGTCAACGCCTACAAGGACGGCGTGATCTCCAAGCTCTACAAGGGCCTGCAGGGCCTGGTGAAGGCCCGGAAGATCACCTACGTCGAGGGCGAGGGCCGCCTGACCTCCCCCACGACGGTCGAGGTCAATGGCCAGACCTACGAGGGCAGGCACATCCTGCTGGCCACCGGCTCCTACGCCCGCTCGCTGCCCGGCCTGGAGATCGACGGCTCGAAGGTCATCACCAGCGACCACGCCCTCAACCTGGACCGGGTCCCGGCCTCAGCGATCATCCTGGGCGGCGGAGTCATCGGCTGCGAGTTCGCGAGCGCGTGGAAGTCCTTCGGCGTCGACGTCACCATCATCGAGGCGCTTCCCCACCTGGTGCCGCTGGAGGACGAGGCGTCGTCGAAGCTGCTCGAGCGCGCGTTCCGCCGTCGCAAGATCGGCTTCGAGCTGGGCAGCCGGTTCTCCGGCGTCCAGAACACCGAGAACGGCGTCAAGATCTCGTTGGAGAACGGCAAGGAGTTCGAGGCCGAGCTGCTGCTCGTAGCGGTCGGCCGGGGTCCGGTCAGCCAGGGCCTCGGCTACGAGGAGGCCGGGGTCGCGATGGACCGCGGCTACGTGCTCGTCGACGAGTACTGCCAGACCAACGTGCCCACCGTCTCCGCGGTCGGCGACCTCATCCCCACCCTGCAGCTGGCCCACGTCGGCTTCGGCGAGGGCATCCTCGTCGCCGAGCGGATCGCCGGGCTGAACCCCGCGCCGATCGACTACGCCGGCGTCCCCCGGATCACCTACTCCGACCCCGAGGTGGCGTCGGTGGGGTTCACCGAGGCTCAGGCGAAGGAGAAGTTCGGTGAGGTCAAGACCCTCACCTACGACCTGGCGGGCAACGGGCGCAGCCAGATCCTGAAGACCACCGGCGCGGTGAAGCTCATCCAGGCCGTGGACGGTCCGGTCGTAGGCATCCACATGGTGGGCAGCCGGGTCGGCGAGCTCATCGCCGAGGCGCAGTTGATCTACAACTGGGAGGCCGAGGCCGACGACGTCGCCAGCCTCATCCACCCGCACCCGACGCAGAGCGAGGCGCTCGGCGAGGCCCACATGGCCCTCGCCGGCAAGCCGCTGCACGTGCACGGCTGACCATCACCACCCCCACCACTCCCCCATCGCCCCGCTTCAAAAGGAGCCTCGCTTCGATGCCGACGTCCGTCACCATGCCCGCCCTGGGCGAGAGCGTCACCGAGGGCACGGTCACCCGCTGGCTCAAGCAGGAGGGTGAGCAGGTCGAGGTCGACGAGCCCCTCCTCGAGGTGTCGACCGACAAGGTCGACACCGAGATCCCGTCGCC
>JAOPWH010000145.1 GCA_025965795.1 Blastococcus sp. | reverse complement strand
TTGATGTCGGTCTTCGCCAGGTAGTTCAGCAGGCGGCGACGACGACCGACCCGCAGGAGCAGGCCCCGCCGGCGGTGGTGGTCGTGCTTGTGCATCTTGAGGTGCTCGGTGAGGTCGCTGATCCGGCGGGTCAGCATCGCGACCTGCACCTCGGGCGAGCCGGTGTCGTTCTCGACCGTCGCGTAGTCGGTCATGATCTGCTTCTTGACTGCGCTCTCGAGCGCCATGGTTCGCCTCCGGGGCGGGTCACGTGTGGCCCCCGGTCTGAATCACGGGGGCAGGTAACACACACGTCGGTCACCCGACGTCATTCCCGAGATTACACGCCGGTCCCCGGCCGACGTCGGGCCGTCAGTCCAACCGGAGCACGCTGCGGGTGTCGGTGACGTCCCTGGCCATCGCCTCGAGCAGGGCCTCGACGTCGGGGAACGCGGTCATGGCGCGCAGCCGCTGGGCGAACTCGACGCCCACGTGCTCCCCGTAGAGGTCGCCGTCGTAGTCGAGGACGAACGCCTCGACGGTGCGCCGGCTGCCCTGGAAGGTCGGATTGGTGCCGACCGAGATCGCCGCCGGGAACCGCTTCCCCCGGTCTCCGTCGCCGTCGCCGTCTCCGTCGCGGAGCACGAGGTGCCCGGCGTACACGCCGTCGGCCGGGATGGCGGTGAACGGCGGCGACTCCACGTTGGCGGTGGGATAGCCGAGCTCGCGACCGCGGCGGTGACCACGGACGACGACGCCGTCGACCCGGTGTGGACGGCCCAGCGCCCGCGCGGCCGAGACCATGTCCCCGGCCGCGACGCAGGCGCGGACGTAGGTCGAGGAGATCGGGACGTCGCCGCCGTCGGCCGCGTCCTCGGCCAGGGGGATGCCCTCGACGGCGAACCCGAAGCGCCGTCCCTCAGCGCGGAGCGTGTCGACGGTGCCGGCCGCCCGGTGGCCGTAGGTGAAGTTCTCCCCCACCACCACCTGCGCGGCGTGCAGGTGCTCGACGAGCACCGTGTGGGTGAACGTCTCAGGGGCCAATCGCATGAACTCGGGTGTGAACGGCAGGACGCACATGGCGTCCACGCCCAGGCCGGCGACGATCTCGGCCTTCCGGTCCAGCGACGTGAGGATCGCCGGATGCGATCCCGGGCGGACCACCTCGGCCGGGTGCGGATCGAAGGTGAGCAGCAGGCAGGGGCGGCGCATCGCCCGCGCGCGGGCGACGGCCGCTCCGATCAGCTGCTGGTGGCCCCGGTGGACGCCGTCGTACATCCCGACGGTGACCACGGTCCGGCCGAGGTCACCAGGGGTGGCCTCGAGCCCGCGCCAGCGCCGCACGATCGAGAAGCCCGGGTCCGCGTCAGCCGACGCGGTGCAGCCAGCCGTGGGTGTCGGCCACCCGCCCGTGCTGGATGTCGAGCAGCGACTTCCGCAGCGCCATCGTGATCGGTCCGGGGGTGCCGTCGCCCACGGTGAAGTCGCCCGTGCGCGCCTTGACCTCTCCGACCGGGGTGATCACCGCGGCCGTGCCACAGGCGAAGGTCTCGGTGACCGAGCCGTCGGCCACGCCCCGGCGCCACTCGTCCACGGAGAAGCGGCGCTCGCTGACCCGGTGACCCCGCTCGCGCGCGAGCGTGATGAGCGAGTCGCGGGTGATGCCGGGCAGCAGCGTGCCGGTCAGCTCGGGCGTGACCAGCTCGGCCTCCTCCCCGGAGCCGAGGACGAAGAACAGGTTCATCCCGCCCATCTCCTCGACGTAGCGCTTCTCCTCCGCGTCGAGCCACACCACCTGGTCGCAGCCGGCCTCGATGGCCTGCTCCTGGGCGAGCAGGCTGGCGGCGTAGTTGCCGGCGCACTTGACGTCGCCGGTGCCACCGGGCGCCGCGCGGATGTAGTCCTCGGAGAGGTAGACCGAGACCGGCTGCACGCCGCGCGGGAAGTAGGCGCCCGCCGGGCTGGCGATGACCAGGAACAGGTACTCGTGGGCCGGGCGCACCCCCAGGAAGGGCTCGACGGCCAGCTGGTAGGGCCGCAGGTACAGCGTCTTGTCGGGGCCGGTGGGCACCCAGTCGCGGTCGGCGTCGACCAGGGCGTCGACGGCGGCGAGGAAGGCCTGCTCCGGCACGGGCGGCATGGCCAGCCGCTTGGCACTGCGGGTGAAGCGGGCGGCGTTCGACTCGGGCCGGAACGTGGCCACGCTGCCGTCGGGCTGGGCGTAGGCCTTGAGGCCCTCGAAGATCGACTGCGCGTAGTGCAGGGTCGCGGTGGCGGGGTCGAGCTGCAGCGGCCCGTAGGGGCTGAGTCGGGCGTCGTACCAGCCCTCGCCCGCCCGGTACCGGGCCACGAACATCGAGTCGGTGAAGTGCCGGCCGAAGCCGGGGTCGGCCAGGACCTCCGCGCGCTCGCCGGCGGAACGCCGAGGCACGTCCTCCACCACGAGCGGCACGCCGTCGGAGAACATCCGTGCGGAGGTCCGGCTGTCTGCAAGCGTGTCGGTCATGGCTCCCACCTGCGCGTGCTGGCTCCCCGGGACGCCGAGCGGCCCGGCACCGGCCCCAGGATCCAGGGCCGGTACCGCCACAGTAGCCGCCGGTCGTAGGACGTCCTGCTACCCCGCGTGCGGACCTGCGGACTCCAGCACCTCGTAGGACCACAGGTGGTGGGAGTCGCTGGCAGCAGGCGCCAGCGTGTCCCCGCCACCGTCGTGGGCCCGGTCGAAGTCCTGCGTGGACTGCCAGGCCTGGTAGTCCTCCTCGCTGCTCCACCGGGTGTAGACGAGGTACTGGTCGGTGCCCTCGAGCGGCCGCAACAGCTCGAACCACTCGAAGCCGGGGGTTTTCTCCACGGCACCGGCGCGACCACGGAAGCGCTCCTCGAACCGCTCCTGCTTGTCGCCCGGCACGGTGACGGCGTTGATCTTCACGATGCTCATGCCGGTGCCCTTCCCGCCGCGGCCACCGGTCAATCCCGCATGCTGGGCGGGTGAACGCGCACCGCACCGCCGACCTCGGCTTCGCCCGCCTCGACCTCGACCGTGCGGAGCGCACCGGGACCCCCGAAGTCGTCTACGCCGCCGGCAAGACGCCCGAGCAGACCGTGGCCTGCCTCGAGGCGCTGCACGAGGACGGCGCGGCGCTCGCCTGGGCCACCCGGGTGGACGAGGCCACGGCCGCCGCGATCCTGGACCGCTGGCCGGACGCGGTGCTCGATCGCGAGGCGCGCTGCGCGTTCGTCGGCGAGCTGCCGCAGCCGGTCGGGCACGTCGTCGTCCTCACCGCCGGGACGTCGGACGGACCGGTCGCCGCCGAGGTCGCCGCGACCCTGGCCGCCGGAGGGGTGGGCTGCCGCCGAATCGACGACGTCGGCGTGGCCGGGGTGCACCGCGTGCTGGCGGTGGCTCCCGACCTCGCCGCGGCCGACGCGGTCGTCGTCGTCGCCGGGATGGACGGCGCCCTGCCCAGCGTGGTGGCCGGCCTCACCGACCGGCTCGTCGTGGCCGTGCCGACGTCGGTGGGCTACGGCGCCGCGTTCGAGGGGCTCGCCGCCCTGCTGACCATGCTGACCGCCTGCGCGCCGGGGGTCCTGGTGGTCAACATCGACAACGGCTTCGGCGCCGGGGTGGCCGCCGCGCGGATCGCACGGTCGGCCCAGGGGACGTCGGCCCGAAGGACGACGTCTCAGCGGTAGCGGACCGGATCGGGCAGCAGCTCGTTCATCGACCCCGACCGGAACCCGCGGGGATCGACCTCCACCCGGTCGAAGCCGGGAACCGCGGCCACCAGTTCGGGGTGCGACGTCAGCTCGTCCACCAGGGCGGCATCGACCTCCACCCGGGCGGTGTCCGCGCCGAGGTCGCGGATGCGCAGGTCTCTCACCGGCAGGCCGGCGCCGAGCAGCGCCGTCCGCAGGAACGTCTCCGCGCGCTCCACCCGGGCGAGGCCGGCGGCAGTGACCGGTACGCCGTAGGCGATCCGGCTGGCCAGGCACGCGGCGGCGGGCTTGTCGGCGAGCGGCAGTCCCCAGCGGCGGGCCGCGGCGCGGACGTCGTCCTTGGTCATGCCGGCCCGGGCCAGCGGAGCCCAGGCGCCGCGCTCGCTGGCGGCACGGATGCCCGGCCGG
>JAOPWH010000132.1 GCA_025965795.1 Blastococcus sp. | reverse complement strand
GGCGATCAGCAGGCCGGTGCCCATGAGCCCGAGGGAGATGGCGGTCGTCAGGATCATCGCGACCGTCATGGTCAGGTTGCGACGCAGCCCGTTGGCCACCTCGGAGAGGACGAAGTTGACGCGCATGTGTTCCTCAGGAGATCCTGTGCGGGGAGGAGGTCAGCGACCGACGCCGTAGACGCCGCGCGACTGGTCGCGGGTGAGCTGGCCCCCGTTGAGCTCGATCACGCGGCGGCGCATGGAGTCGACGATGTGGTAGTCGTGCGTGGCCATGATCACCGTGGTGCCGGTGCGGTTGATCCGCTCCAGCAGCAGCATGATGCCCTCGCTCGTCTCGGGGTCGAGGTTGCCGGTCGGCTCGTCGGCCAGGAGCACCAGCGGCCGGTTGACGAACGCGCGCGCGATGGCCACGCGCTGCTGCTCACCACCGGAGAGCTCGTTGGGCAGCCGGGACGCCTTGCCCTCCAGCCCGACCATCTCCAGCACCTCGGGGACGACGCGCTTGATGGTGCGGTGCGGCTTGTTGATGACCTCGAGTGCGAAGGCGACGTTCTCGGCCACGGTGCGGTCGCGGAGCAGCCGGAAGTCCTGGAAGACGCAGCCCATGGTCCGGCGCAGCTTGGGCACCTGCCACTTGCTCATGGTGTTGAGCACCTTGCCGTTGACGGTGACCGTGCCCGAGGTGGGCGTGTCCTCCTTGAGCAGGAGGCGCAGGAAGGTCGACTTCCCGGAGCCCGAGGACCCGATGAGGAAGACGAACTCGCCCTTGTCGATCTCGGTGGACACGTCGTCGAGGGCGGGCCGGCCGCTGGCCGGTTACAGCTTGGTGACGTGTTGCTATTCGATCACGAGGGGCCACGGTACCTGCACCGAGCCTCGGCACGGCCCGTTCGCCACGGACTTGCCGGGAGTCGTTCTCGCGCGGCCGGCGGCAGCTAGTTCGCGGTGACGGTCTCCTGCTGGCGGCGCCAGCGGATACCGGCCTCGATGAACGCGTCGAGGTCGCCGTCGAGCACGGAGCTCGTGTTGCCGGTCTCGTGCTCGGTCCGCAGGTCCTTCACCATCTGGTACGGGTGCAGGACGTAGGAGCGCATCTGGTTGCCCCAGCTGCTGCCCTCCCCCTTGAGCGCGTCCATCTCGGCCCGCTGCTCCTGCTGGCGGACGACGAGCAGCCGCGCCTGCAGGACCCGCTGCGCCGCGGCCCGGTTCTTGATCTGGGACTTCTCGTTCTGACACGCCACCACGATGCCGGTGGGGATGTGGGTCATGCGGACGGCGGAGTCGGTGGTGTTCACGCTCTGCCCACCGGGGCCAGAGGACCGGAAGACATCGACCCGGATCTCGTTCTCGGGGATCTCGACGTGGTCGGTCTGCTCGACGACCGGCAGCACCTCGACCCCGGCGAACGACGTCTGCCGGCGACCCTGGTTGTCGAACGGCGAGATGCGCACCAGCCGGTGGGTGCCCTGCTCGACCGACAGGGTGCCGTAGGCGTAGGGCACCTTCACCGCGAAGGTCGCGGACTTGATGCCGGCCTCTTCGGCGTAGCTCACGTCGTAGACCTCGGTCGGGTACTTGTGCCGCTCCGCCCAGCGCAGGTACATCCGCATCAGCATCTCGGCCCAGTCGGCGGCGTCGACCCCTCCGGCCTCTGACCGGATGGTGACCAGCGCCTCGCGCGAGTCGTACTCGCCCGAGAGCAGGGTGCGGACCTCGAGCTCGTCGATCGCCGCCCGGATGCTCTCCAGCTCGCGTTCGGTCTCGGCGGTGGTGGCCTCGTCGCCCTCTTCCGCGGCCATCTCGTGCATGAGGCCGACGTCGTCGAGGCGGCTGCGGAGTTCCTCGACCCGGCGCAGGTCGCCCTGCATGTAGGAGAGCCGGGAGGTCAGCGCCTGCGCGGCCTCGACGTCGTTCCACAGGTCGGGCGCGGCGGTCTGCTGCTCGAGCTCGGCGACCTCGCGGCGCAGCTTCTCGACGTCGAGGACTGCCTCGATCGACTTCAGGGTCGTGTCGAGTTCGTCAAGGACGACGGAGAAGTCAGCAGCCACGTCTGTCCACGGTAGTGGGCGCCGTCCAGCCCGACGTCAGACCGGCTGTGCCACCCGTGCTGCCGCGGCCCCTGTGCGTCGGCACGAGCGGCACGGGACACGCGGCCAGGAGCGCAAACGGCGCCCGCACGAGTGAGTTGCCCGTGGCCGCACCGCCCTCAGGTGCCCCCAGTCCGGGTCTGGTCGAGGATCCAGCGCAGATAGTCGGGGTTGCCGCCCACCACCGGCAGCGCGAGGACGCAGGGGACGTCGTAGGCGTGCAGCTCGTCCGTGCGCGCGACGATCCCGGCGACCAGCGAGCGGCGGGTGTGCAGGGCAACGCGGGCCTCCGCCTCGTCGTGCACCTCGCCCGCCCAGCGGTAGACCGACCGGATCGGGTTCAGCAGGTGCCCACACGCGACCAGCCGCTCCTCGACCAGGGTGCGGGTGAACCCGGCCAGCCAGTCGGCATCCCTCGCGGTGATCACGACCTCGCAGCACTCGTCGTCCACGTCGCGATCCTGCTCCCGTCCGCGTGGATCCGTCGTCCCTCCGGGTAGGGGGCGTGCATGACGGAGGACATGACGATCAGGTTGGACAGTGAGGAGTACGTACTGCGCACCGAGGGCGACGGCCTCCGGGTGGGGCGCCGCCTGGGCGGCGACGTGACCTGGCTGGAGACCGTGGCCGGAAGCCTGCTGACGGGCGCCGCGCGCGAGGCGCTGGACCGGGGCGACACGTCGGACGAGGCCCTCCTCACTGCCCTGCGCGGAGTGGTGCAGGCGGAGGTGGAACGCGGCGGCTGAGACCGTCAGACCTCCAGCGCCACGCCCAGCTGCGGCCGGCGGAGGCTGTCGCGGATCTCCTGGGACGCCCGGGCGAAGGCCCGGTCGATGTCGTTCGGGCCCTCGCGGAAGTGCGTCCAGCCCTCGTAGTGCACCGGGACGACGATCCGTGGCCGCATCGACCGGCACAGCTCGACACCCTCGCGGGCCGTCATGGAGTAGAGCAGCGGTCCGGTGACCGGGAAGCGCACGGCTCCCAGGTGCAGGATCGCGGTGTCGACCTGGAACCGGTCGGCCACCTCGCGCACCCCGGCGGTGGGCACCGTGTCCCCCGAGATCCACAGGGCCTCGTCCTGCCCGTCCCCTTGCAGGGCGAAGCCGGTGACCGCGCCGGTGAGCGGCCGGAGCAGGGGAAAGCCGTGCCGCCCAGGTGTGGCGGTCACCCGGATCGTCGGCCGGCCCGGGGCGGTGAGTTCCGTCGACTCCCAGGGCCGGAGCCCCCGGGCGGCGCCACCGAGGCGGGCGGCCGCCTGCGGGGTGGTGACCACGACGCCCGCGGACGGCAGGAGCGCGCGGCCGGCGTCGTCCAGGTTGTCGCCGTGGCTGTCGTGGCTGAGCAGCACCGCGTCGATCGGGAGCACCTCGGCGGCGGGAATGGCCGGTCCGGTGAGCTTGCGGCCGCGGGCACCGATGGTGAAGTGGTACCGCCGGCCGGGAGGATCGAAGGTGGGATCGGTCAGCAGACGCCAGCCGGCGACCTCGATCAGCACCGTGGGCCCGCCGATGTGGGTCAGCCGGACGCCACCCATCACCGCGCTCCCCCATCTGTGACCGGGCGCCGCCGCCTCACCCCCGCCGCACGGCGTCCCGGCCTCGATCCTGCCAGCCTCGGAGCGCGCTCGGGGAGGCTCAGCCGCGGGGGAAGACGTACCGCCGAAGGGCAGGCTCGTCGATGACCTTCGGGGCGTCGCCCTCGCTGTCGCCGGCGAAGCGGACCATCGCCGTGTAGTCGCGGAGGAATGTGCTCGGGTCGACCCCGGGCTGGTACTGCTGACCGCAGACGGTGAGCGGGATACGGCCCTTGACCGCCGGACCGTCGTGCCGCAGGGCGTCGGCGACGATCGCGTAACCGACGGGGTCGTAGCTGCCGATCGCGAAGTGGTCGGCCGTGTTCGCCGGGCAGATCTCCTGCAGGGCGATGTTGGCGATCCGCCCCTTGCCGGTGTGCAGCGCCGAACTCGCGGTCGGGCCGGCGTTGGGCACCACGATCTCGTCGTCGTTCGTGTAGGCGGCGGTGTAGTCGACCCCGGCGAAGGTCTCCGCGCCGCTGTTGAGCGCGGCGATGAACCGCGCCTGCGAGGCCTGCTGGTGGTTGGCCGGCGTGCAGCTGCCCTGGCAGGCGGTGTCGGCGACGACGGTGCCGTGGTTGGAGGGGCTCAGCCCGATCAGGTCATCGACGAGCGAGCGGGTGTCGGGCCAGAAACGCAACGCCCAGCGCGGCACCATCCCGCCCTGGCTCCAGCCGACGACGTCGACGTCCCGCCCGGCCTGGCGGCTCATGGTGCGCAGCGCGTGGACGATGTACTCGCCGGCCACCTGGACGTCGCCGGTCGTGTCGTAGGGCAGCGTGACCGCGCACCAGCGCCAGCCGAGGCGGGTGAACGCCCGTTCGTAGTTCCAGGCGAAGTTGACGTCCGGCTCCATCGTCGTGCCTGGCACGAGCAGGATCGGGTCGCGGGTCACCCCCCGGAGCGGTCCGTCGCAGGTCAGGCTCGCGTCGAGCCTCGCTGCGGGCACGCTGAGCCGCGGGCCGGGCTGGTTCAGCGGGGCGAACTCCCCCGTCGGCGAGGCGGCCGCCGTTCCTCCCCCGGCGACGACGCCCACGGCGAGCAGCGCGCTGAGCAGGACGGACCGGATGCGTCGCACCGGGGCTCCTTCGCCTCGACGAAATCAACGCGAGTCTCCGTGCGAACAGGGCGAACCGCCAGTCGCACCCGGTCGGGTGGCCTCCTCCCCAGGAGTGATGCCGAGGACGTGATCGCGGCCTGATGCTTCCGGGTGATCGTTACTCGCTCGACTCTCTGGAGGTAACCGTGATCGTTCTCGGGCTCGTCCTGCTCGTGCTCGGCCTGCTGCTGAAGATCAGCATCCTGTGGACCATCGGCCTCGTGCTGCTGGTCATCGGCGCTGTGCTGGTCCTCATGGGATCCATGGGCCGCGCCGTGGGCGGACGACGGCACTACTTCTGACGTTCCGCTGACGGGCGGTTGATCCACCCGGGCAACGCCTCGAGCCCCGTCGTCCTCCTGGACGGCGGGGCTCGAGGCGTTGGTGCGGCTAGCGGCCTGCGGCAGGCCGGTCGGAGCCCCCGGCGGCCACGGAACCGAAGTACAGCGCCAGCGAGGCCGTGATCAGGTGCAGGAAGTTGTCGGGGTCGGCCAGACCGGACATGCCGAGCATGCCCAAGCCCCCGAAGAACCCGAGCACCGTGACCAGGCCCAGGACGACGCCGATCACCAGGTTGGCCAGGCGGGCGGTGCTGTGCCGCGGTGCGGCAGCCAGCCAGCCGACGGCCAGGAACAGGTGGATGTAGTTGTGCAGGGGGTTCACGGCGAAGATGACGAGGGTGTGCTCGTGACCGGCACCCAGCCCGGCGAACCCGGTCAGTGCGAAGCCGGCGATGGCGACGACCAGGTAGACGGCACCGAACACGCCGGCGAACCGCTGGGCCGGTGTCCACGCGCTCAGGCCGGTGCGGGCGGCGGTGGTCTGTGAGCTGGTCATGCGGGATCTCCTACTGCGTCGTCCGGGAGCCGGGTGGCCCTCAGCTATCGGCAGGGAAACGGACCGACTTCAGACGAACGACGCATCAGCTGCCTGCTGCGACCGCCTCGGCGTCCAGCGCAGCCTGCTCGAGGCTCCAACCGGGCTCGTCGGTCAGGCGGGTGAGCAGATCGCCGAGCGCGCCGGGCGTCAGCGGCCGGGCGAAGTAGAAGCCCTGGCCGTACTGGCAGGCGAGGCCACGCAGGGCGCTGACCTGCTCCCGCTGCTCGATCCCCTCGGCGACGAGCTGCAGGTGCAGCGCGTGGCCGAGCTGGCTGATCGCCGACACCATGACCGACTGCTGGGGGGCGTCGTCGGGGCCGGGCTCGCCGGGGGTCTCGCCGATGCGGTCGACGAACGACTTGTCGATCTTCAGGATGTCGACCGGAAGGTTCTCGAGGTAGGACAGCGACGAGTAGCCGGTGCCGAAGTCGTCGACGGCCAGCCGCACACCGAGGATCCGCAGCTCGGAGAGGATCTTCACGGTGGCCGGCAGGTCGACCAGCAGCAGGCTCTCGGTGATCTCGAGGACCAGGTGGGCCGGGTTCAGCCCCGTCTCGTCGAGCACCGCGCGCACCGAGTCGACCAGGCCGGGCTCGTCGAGCTCGCGGGCCGACAGGTTGACGCTGACGGTCATCGGCGGGGTCGTGGGGTAGCTGAGCTGCCACGCCCGCATCTGCCGGCAGGCCTCGCGGAGCACGTAGCGGCCGATGGGCACGATCAGGCCGGTCTGCTCGGCCAGGGGGATGAAGTCCAGCGGCGGCACCAGGCCGCGCTCGGGGTGCTCCCAGCGGACCAGCGCCTCGACACCGGCCAGCCGGCCGTTGGAGAGCTCCACGGTGGGCTGGTAGTAGACGGTGAACTCCTGGCGCTCGACGGCGCGGGCGAGCTCGGCCTTCATCTGCAGCTGGCCGATGATCGCCGAGTCCATCTCGGGCTCGAAGACGGCGGAGCGGCTCTTCCCGGCCGCCTTGGCCGCGTACATGGCGACGTCGGCGTGCCGCAGCAGCTCGGGGGCGTCGTGCTGACCTGCGGCACCCATCGCGATGCCGACGCTGGCGGTGATCCGCACCTCGGCACCGTTCTCGGCCTCGAACGGCTCGGCGAGGGCGGCCAGCAGCCGCTGGGCAGCGGCCCGGGGGTCGCCCGCCCCGGCGGCGTCCTCGATGAGGACGGCGAACTCGTCGCCGCCGAGGCGGGCGATGGTGTCGCTCGGGCGCAGGGTGCGCCGCAGCCGGTCGGCGACGGCGACGAGCAGGTCGTCGCCGGCCGTGTGACCGGCACCGTCGTTGACGGCCTTGAAGTCGTCGAGGTCGACGAAGAGGACGGCGACCGGAGCGGCCAGCCGGTCGGTGCGCGCGAGGGCGTGGTCGAGGCGGTCGGCGAACAGCGCGCGGTTGGCCAGGCCGGTCAGGGTGTCGTGGAAGGCGTTGTGCTGGAGCTGCGCCTCGAGCTTCTTCTGCTCGGTGACGTCGCGGGTGGTGACGACGACGGCCCGCACGTCGGGGTCGTCCATGAGGTTGGTGTGGATGCTCTGCACGTGGCGGTAGGTGCCGTCCTTGTGCCGCAGCCGCAGGTGGGAGGTCGCGCCGGCATTGGCGTCGGCGACGGCCTCGGCGCGGGCGGCGAAGAGCGACAGCCGGTCCTCGGGGTGGGTGAGATCGGCCAGCTGGGTGCCGATGAGCTCGTCCTCGGCGTAACCGAGGATGCGGGTGATCGACGGCGTCTGGTAGCTGATCGAGAGGTCGGCGTCGACCAGGGTGATCAGGTCGGAGGAGTTGTGCACGAGGGCCTGGAAACGGGCCTCGCCCTGCGCCTTGGCCGCCGCGACGCCGAGCTCGCCGGACCGGCGGGCCGCCTCGAACCGGCGGAACAGCATGCCGGCCATGACCGCGGCGAACACCATCATGAACAGCGTCTCGATGTCGGCCACGAGCCCGGCGTCCATGTTGGCTTCCCGGTGCCGGCCGGCGGTGTCCGAGACGATCGCGTGCAGGTTCCGGGCGGCTGGGACCAGCTCGGCGACGGCGGTGGCCCGGGCGGCGGCGACGTCCCCGGTCTGGAGCGCTGACACGACCTGCCGGGCGGCGTCCCGGTAGGTGTCGACCGCGCCGGTGACGGCGCGGCCGTCCGACGCGGCGACGGTGGTCCCGGCGACCTCCCGGGCGGCGACGTCGACCCACCGGGCGGCGTCGTCCAGGGACTCGGTCGGATCACCCTGGACCGTCAGAGCACGCCACAGGGCTGTTTCCTGCGAGGAGGCGGCCGCGTCGAGGTCGGACAGCAGGACGTCGGCGTGGGAACGGTCGTCGCCCTGGTGCCGCAGTGCGACGACGCTGAACCCCATGCCGAGCGCGATGTTGAAGGCGAGGACCACGGCGAACCAGCGACGCCACGAGCCGGCACGGAACCGCCCGAGCAGCGCGGTCGACAGACCGGTGCTCTGGGCCGACGGTGCGGCGGCGTTCGCCACTCGGGAGCTCCTCTCGCATTCCGGCCGGATGCGTACTGCATCAATTCATGGCGGCACGGCCGGCGGGGAGATCCCGTTCGGCGGTGACGCTCCTGTTGATCGGCCGGAATGGCACAGAACTGAAGCGCGCCCCCTTTCGTCCCTCTCAATGGGGATATGTGGAACAACACAGGAAGCCTCTGTCGCCCATCGGCCGGGCTTGCGTAATGGGCCCTCCCCTCCCCCTGCAGGCGCCGGGAAGGGAAGCTCAAACCACGCAGACGCGTCGGGCCGCCCCGAAGGCCGGGCGTTCGCGCGGCAGCAGGTCAGCCGACGAAATAGGTGATGTCGACCATTACGGAATGCCGGATCGATCTGTGCACATGCCGAACTCGCCGCCCCACATCTGCTTCTCGAGCGGC
>JAOPWH010000130.1 GCA_025965795.1 Blastococcus sp. | reverse complement strand
ATAGGGACTTCGGGAACCCTAGCCTTCCAAGCTGGCCATGCCGGTTCGATCCCGGTCACCCGCTCCAATGGGGATGTCGCCGGACACTGTCCAAAGGTGTCCCGCGTCATCGTTCACTTCCCGGGCCAGTGGTTGATGGTCCTGGTTGTGGTGCCCCGGTCCTTTTAAGGACCCGCGCTTCGGCGACGTCCCGCGAGGTGGTGGAAGTCCAGGCCACTTACCAGTGGGCCGTTCAAGTCCCTGAGCAGGAGGGCAACTTCCACGGGCACAACGCCGCGGCGACTACCGCCGCCGCGTCAGTTCCGAGCCTCCACTGAACCGGCACGCGACACCTCACCAGCGAGGCGGGGCAGGCCCTGCGTTCGCCGACGCATTGGCGGCGGCTGTCCGCAGCTTCCTGTCGGACTGAGCGGCTCAGTACCCGGCGAAGCGGACGTCGCTGACCCCGGTGAAGTCCCGGATCGCGCCCTCGTTCCCCGTACCCGCGATCTTCGCCACGACCTCACTAGTTGACACCCCTCGCGGCAGGTCGACGGTCACCACACTGGGTTCGGGGCTGCTGATAGTCTGCCGGTGCGTCTTCCCGTCGTCGAAACGCCAGGTGACAGCCGTAACCGTGCGGTTCTACGCGAACCGGTTGCTCCCGTCCACGGGATCGACCTTGGCGTACTCGCGCACCAGCCCCACCGACGTGAGCGTCACCGGGGCGCCGAAGTCGTAGACGAGCTGATGGCCGACCGCCGATCCCGGGCAGCGCCGCACTGTCGCGTGAGCGGCATCAAGCCTGAGATCCGGCTCGTATCGAGCCTGGTGTTAGCTGTCGCTGAATGCGAAGCAAGCGGTCAGTGGTGCACATCCTCGATGACAGAACGTGCCATTTTGGAGTGGCTCAGCAAGGCGTTGGCATCCGATGGCCCAGATGTGAAGAAGTTGATCAGGTAAAAGTTGTCGCCGTCGACGAACCACGTCCATGAATTGGCGTAATAGCTGGGTGCCGAATCGAGGCCAAAGTCGAGCGAACCGCCACCCGGTTCGGTGATTGGGTCCTGTATGCCGGCCCGCTGCACCTGCACGCCCGGCAAGACGCCGCTCCTCTGCAGCAAACCCAACTGGCAATTTACGACATCGGGGATGGAAGCTCCTATGTCGCCCGCCACGCTCGGTGCGTGAATGACCCGCAAGTTGGCCGTCGCGACACCGCCTGAGAACACGTATTCGCGCTCGGCATAAGGCAGCGCGGAGACATCTACACCCGCGCTTTCGTAGGCTTGCTGTTGGCATCTCAGTGACCCTGCATCCTCAGGGACGTCCTCAGCGCCATCGGCGGGACTGCTCGTTCCAAGCCAGCCGATTGCTGGCAAGGCATGGAGCAACGCGACGTCGGGCTCCGGCGTGGGCGTCGCCCTCGGCGCGGCCGTCGAGCCCCCGTCAACCGCGGCACTTGCACTGGGCTGACTGGAATCGGGAACATCCGAGGCGCAGCCGACCAGAGCCAGCAGGAGGACGGTCACGGCGGCGGGAGCGCACACGGGTGAGGAGCTGCAGAGCCGAAGGGAGACACGCATGCAAGTGCCTTTCATGAGGGCGCTGAGAGGAGGTACCGACCCGGCGCTGAACTGTGGCAGGGGGTTGCTCGGCGTACCAGCCGGCCGGCAGGTCCTCGGCCGTCCTGGAGGGGATCAGCACCGCGGCCGCCCAGCGTGAGTAGCCGCAGACCAAGCGGACATCAGCGTGTTGATGAAGGTAGTGAGCATCTGACGGAGCAGGTCAGCGCTGGCCTGGGCCAGCTCCTCGTGCAGGAAGTGGGCAGGGTCGATACTGCTCGGAGCGGTCATCGCGTCGTTACTCCTGAAGGACTGTGAGAGGTCATCCAGAAGATCACGCGGTGGCCGCCTTCACGTCCTCGGCCCGCTTATCACAGGGACCGTCGAACACCACCTTGGTGGATGCCACGTTTGCTGCTTCGCTGACCGCTTGCCGGATGGGTCGCGCCGTGACTCTGTATCGCCGCTGGACGTTAGGTTCTCCAGTCATGCGGAGTACGCAGCGCGGAACTGGCAAGCGGTCGGGAGGGCGTCTGGCGGTCATGAGCCTGGTCGTACTGCCGGTGCTGCTGTACGGGATCGGGGCCGCCGCCGCGGTCACGCTGAACCCGGTCGACATCTTCAGAGAAGTCGTCGAGCAGGTGACCGGTGACCCGACGTGCGATCACACCTCGGTCTCCTACAACGGCAACCGCTACTGGAGCACGTCGTGTCCGCCGCCGTTCAGCATCGCCCCCGATCAGCCACTACCTACCGGTGGCGGGAGCCTCGTCGTATTCGGCGATTCCTTCACAGCGGGCGAAGGTGCGCCGCAGGTGCTCGCTCGTAAGGCGAAGAACACCGCGCGAGAGGGCTTCTGGGCGGCTAACGACTACTACGTCGACGGAACTGACACGGTGGAGAATCGCTGCCACCAGTCCCCGAACTCCTACGGCTGGCGGCTCGCGAAGTCAAAGAATCTCACCGTCGACTTTCGTGCGTGCAGCGGTGCGACGAGTCGTGACTACTTCAACAGCCAGCACGACCGCTTCGACGCCGATGGACATCTCATTCCAGCTCAGAACGCCGCGCCCCTACCGCGCGACACGACAGCAGTGCTCGTGGGCTTCGGCGGCAACGATGCCGAGTTCGCTGATCTCGTGACGGCGTGCCTGGCGCAGAACATCAAACAGAGCCCGCAGGCCGCGGGGCTCGCGGGGAGATTTCCTGTGCAGGCCGCAGTGGTCGCCTATCTCACCCCGGGCTTCGACTGCGTGACCGGCGCCCGGGACCGTCAGGCACGCCTACCCGAGCTGCTCGGACTCACTGCTCCGCCGTCGAACACCGGCACCGCGTCCCACCTCGACGATCCGGCGCTGGAGGCGTCCGGCATCGGGAACACGTACGCGGCGATCCGGCGGCTCACTCCGACCACAATTCCGGTGATCGCCGTCTCCTATCCGATGATGTTCCCCGCGAATCCCGTACGAGCCTGCGGGCTCGGCGACGGAACAGGAGCGAGCCTGTCCATCGCGGATCAGAAAGCGATCAACGAGTTCGAGACGGCCCTCAACAAGAGCCTGCAAGAGCAGGCGACGCAAGCTGGCATCCACTTCGTCGACCTGTCGGAGGCGTTCCGGCAGAAGGGCGACCACGGCATGTGCGTGGACGCCGAACCTGACGCCGACACGAGGTCCGGCCGGTACGTCAACAGGTTCCGGCTCGGGCAGCCCGTCAACTCCGCTGTGAGCATGGACGGCATTTACGTCAACGCCGCACCCTCGAGCTTCGGTGAGGCGTTCGGCCTCGTGAAGAAGTCGTTCCCTGAGATGGCCGAGAGCGTGCACCCCAACGCCGTCGGCCAGTTGGTCATGGCCGAGGCCATCCGACCGTGCCTGGATGACCAGACGGCCTGCACCAACCACGCAGCCCTGCAGCTGCAGACGACGGTCCGGAGCTTCGACTGGCACACCGCCGCGTTCGCCGCGGGGGGTTGTCCCTCCCGGCAGGAGTGGAGCGAGCAGTCCGACGCCGCATGGGCGGAGTACGCGCCACGCCTGCAGGTTCAGGACGTGACCGGCGACGGACAGAGTGAAGTCCTCGCGTCATATCGGTGCTTCACGACGACGTCGTCGAACCCCGACCAGGTCACCGTCTTCTCGATGACCGGAACGACGCCGACCCCATTGGCGACACTCGGCGAGAGCTACTTCCGCGGCGCCACGCTCAGCCTCGGCACGACGACCATTGCGCTGGAGGGTCCGGCAGTCGGGGATTCGGATGGCCTCTGCTGTGCAGACCACTGGGCCAAGGAGGTGTACTCCTGGACCGGTAGTCGGTTCGAGCTGACCGAGCAGGAACAGGCGCTCACCAGCCAGCCGATTGTGCACGAGGGGCTCGCCACCGGCACCTACCACGGCATCATCCGGGCTGCGCGCGACCGTGAGGTGTTCGTCGACGAAGTGCAGTGGTTCGGCGCCGACGAGGCCGAGCAGGCCTGCACCGACGACGGGGTTCGCGTGCAAGACGAGGCCTGGTGTCACGCGTACTACGTCCGGAACATGAACGACCGCGTGCGCGCCATGGCGGTCACGGCCGGTGCGCGCGTCTCCTACTTCGATGGCAATGGATCCACCGTGACCATCTCCGGAGACCGCCTGTCCGCCCTCACTGACGCCCGTGTCGTGAACGACACGGACACGGACTCGCTCGCCGTCTTCAGCTTCGACGTCGTCGACGGTGTCGTGACCGGGATGAGCCAGGAGTTCATGTCTTGAGGCGCCGAGCCGGTCAGTCGGTCGAGCTGCCATTGTCAGGCAGAGCGACCGCGCTTGATCTCCGGGCCTGGAGACTCCGTGATCAGCAGCTGGCTGCCCCAACGCCCCTCGTGGATGCCTGCCGCAGGGCTCGACGCCAAATCCGACATCGCCGTCGTCTCGCGCCCAACCATGGGTCGCGATAAGGCACGCAGAAGGCACGGCGCCCTCTTGACGTGGCGATGACCTGCGGCCGTGAACTTGGATCCCACAGCCTTCCAAGCTGGCCATGCCGGTTCGATCCCGGTCACCCGCTCCACATGCTGACCGGCTCACATGCCGCTCTGCCCAGCTCGGGACCGCGTCGGCGCAGGTTCAGTGCCTCGATCGCGCAGACCCGTGTCCACCGCTGATCATTGGCTTTGACAGCTGCCGGTCGCATGCCTGATGCACGGCTTCGCTGCTATCGCGACCAGCTTGTCCGAGCGTTGCCGCCGGCGTCTGGACGCCGGCCTACGACACCGACCGCCTGACCGCCCGCCCCAGGCGCATTCGTCGCAGAGGTGACCGGGCTGTTCGACCTCTCGGTCGTGCCGTCGGGATTGCGGCTGAACGTGCGCACGGGAAGCCCGCAGCCGGGCGCACGGCTGCGGATCAGCGGCGTCGAAAGTCTGGGGATGAACGACGTAGCTGACGGCCCACCGGTGCCCCCGTTCGTCGTCCTAGCGCTGGGCGGGAACGGACACGCGTCTGTCGGCCGCGTCGGCCAATTGGGCGTGTAGTGCGGCGATCGGCATGTAC
>JAOPWH010000123.1 GCA_025965795.1 Blastococcus sp. | reverse complement strand
CTTCGCCTACGCGGTGCACACCGAGGTCGGCCACCGGACCATCGGTGCGCGGGTCAACGGCTCGCTGGTCTCGCTCGACAGCAAGCTGACCAACGGCGACGTCGTCGAGATCTTCACCTCCAAGTCGCCCACGGCCGGCCCGTCGCAGGACTGGCTGGCCTTCGTCGGCTCGTCCCGCGCGCGGACCAAGATCCGCCAGTGGTTCACCAAGGAGCGGCGCGAGGACGCCGTCGATGCCGGCAAGGAGGCGCTGACCCGCGCCATGCGCAAGGCCGGCCTGCCGCTGCAGCGACTGCTCGGCGGTGAGGCCCTGAGCACGCTGGCCAAGGACCTCCGGCACGCCGACGTCACGGCGCTCTATGCCGCCGTGGGAGAGAACCAGCTCTCCGCGACCTCGGTGGTCGAGAAGCTCATGATCGCGCTCGGTGGCACCGAGGGCGCGACCGAGGACATCGCCGAGACAGCGATCCCGACCCGGCGGTCCACGCCCCGCCGCGCCGCCGGGGGTGACCCGGGCATCGTCGTCCACGGGATGAGCGACGTCTGGGCCAAGCTCGCCAAGTGCTGCACCCCCGTGCCGGGCGACGCCGTCCTCGGTTTCGTGACCCGCGGCGGCGGGGTGAGCGTGCACCGGACCGACTGCACCAACGCCGCCGACCTGCAGGCCAAGCCGGAACGGCTGGTCGAGGTCGAGTGGGCGTCGCAGCCGGGCTCGGTCTTCCTGGTCGCCATCCAGGTCGAGGCGCTGGACCGGCACCGGCTGCTCTCCGACGTCACCAAGGCGCTGGCCGACGAGCGCGTCAACATCCTGTCGGCGTCGGTGCAGACCAGCCGCGACCGGGTGGCGATCAGCCGCTTCACCTTCGAGCTGGCCGACCCCGCCCACCTGGGCGCCGTCCTGCAGACCGTGCGCAACGTCGAGGGTGTCTTCGACGTCGAGCGCGTCACCGCCTGAGGCAGGACCCCGACTGGGCGCTAGGCGGTGATGACCATCGTCTCGATCGTGACGGGCTCGTTCGGGGCACCGTCGTTGGGCCCGTTGGACGCGTCGTTGCCGTTGGCTGCGATCGTGTCGAGCACCGTCAGCCCGGCGTCGTCGATGCGGCCGACCACCGTGTAGTCCGGGGGGAGCTGGCTGTCGCCGTAGACCAGGAAGAACTGGCTGCTGTCGGTGCCCTGGCCCGCGTTGGCCATCGCCAGCGTGCCGCGGCCGTAGGTCTCCTACCCGGTGGTCTGGGTCGGGTAGTCGTAGGTCGGACCGCCGCTCCCGGTGCCCGACGGGTCGCCGCACTGCAGCACCTTGAGGCCCTCTGAGTCGGTCTGCCGGTGGCAGGGCGAGCCGTCGAAGAACTTCTGCTCGGTGAGGTAGACCATGCTCGCCGAGGCGCACGGGGCCATCGCCTGGTCGAGGGTGACGCCGATCGGGCCGAAGTTGGTGTTCATCGTCAGCGTCGTGGTGCCGCTCGTCTCGACCTCGGCCGGCGGGGTGCCCACGTCGGTGAGGTTCGGGTTGCCGCTGGTGTCCGCGGTGAAGTCGCAGGTGCCGTCGCTGCCGTCGACCGCGGCCGCGGTGCCGGTGCCCGGGTCGGCGGAGGCGTCGGTGTCGTCGCCCCGGAGCACTCCGGTGAGCAGGAGCGCCGCCCCGACGACCACGGCGACGGCGACCGCGGTGGCGATCAGGCCGAGGTTGCGACGGCGCTTGCGGGCCAGTTCACTGCGGCGCTCCAGCTGGCGCTGCAGGTGGCGCTGGGCGGCCTGGCGCCGCTGCTGGTTCGTGGACACGGATGGAACTCCTCGGACGGGCGGACACGCTGCGGGTGGCGCCGGGTGCGATCCCGGGACGGCCGCTTCCCGCGGTTCGATGGGCGAGTCTAGGCGGCGACGCCGAGCCTTCCCTGGCACGCCGGGGCCGCGGAGGGCCCCGCGTAACCTGCACGCGTGCTCATCCGCTCGTTCCCCGCCGGCGCGTTCGGCACCAACTGCTACGCCGTCGCCTCCGGTCCCGGGCAGGAGTGCGTGGTCGTGGACCCCGGCATGGACGCCGTCGAGCCCCTCGCGCGCATGCTCGCCGAGGACGGCCTGAAGCCGGTCGCGGTCGTGCTCACCCACGGGCACCTCGACCACACCTACTCGGTGCTGCCCGTGTGCGACGGCTACGACATCCCCGCCTACCTGCACCCCGACGACTCCGGCATGCTCGCCGACCCGGCCCGCTGGCACGGCCCGCAACTGGCCCCGCTGATCTCCGGCGTGCGACTGCCCGACCCCTCGGACGTGAAGCCGCTCGTCGACGGCGCCGTCCTGTCGCTCGCGGGGGTGGAGCTCACCGTGCGGCACGCCCCCGGCCACACCCGGGGCTCGGTCGTGTTCTCCCTCGACCTGGACGAGGCGCCCGGCCTGCTGGCCGGTGACGTGCTGTTCGCCGGGTCGGTCGGCCGCGTCGACCTGCCCGGCGGCTCCTGGGCGGCGATGCTGCGCTCCCTGCGGGACGTCGTCCTGCCGCTGGAGGACGAGACCGTGGTCCTGCCCGGGCACGGACCGGCGACGACGATCGGGCGCGAACGGGCGACGAATCCGTACCTGGCCGAGGCGTCGTCGGCACCGTCGGGGCGTGGGCTGTGAGCGGCGGGCTGACGGCCCCGAAGGGCACGTTCGACACCCTTCCTCCGGACTCGGCGCGCTTCCTGGCCGTCCGCGAGACGCTCACCGCACCGCTGAGGCGGGCCGGCTACGGCTACGTCGAGACGCCGGTGTTCGAGGAGACCGCGGTGTTCTCCCGCGGGGTGGGGGAGTCCACCGACGTCGTGTCGAAGGAGATGTACACCTTCGACGATCGCGGCGGCCGGTCCCTGACGCTGCGTCCGGAGCTCACCGCGGGCCTGATGCGGGCGTTCATCGAGCACCGGCTGCACGACGGCGCGCTGCCGGTGAAGCTCTGGACGGTCGGCTCCGCGTTCCGGTACGAGCGGCCGCAGGCCGGGCGCTACCGCCACTTCACCCAGGTGGACATGGAGGCGCTCGGCGTCGACGACCCGGCGCTGGACGCCGAGGTCGTGGCGCTGGGCGTGCAGGGTTTCCGCGACCTCGGGCTCACCGACTACGAGCTGCTGCTCACCTCGCTGGGCGATTCCACCTGCCGTCCCCGGTACCGGGAGCTGCTGGTCGAGTTCCTCGCGAAGCTCGACCTGGACGAGGAGACCCGGCGGCGGGCGCAGATCAACCCGCTGCGCGTGCTGGACGACAACCGGCCCGAGGTGCAGGCCCAGCTCGACGACGCCCCCCTGATGGTCGACCACCTCTCGGACTCCACGCGGGCGCACTACGACGCCGTCCGCCAGCACCTCAGCGACCTGGGGGTGACCTGGACCGAGGCGCCGAAGCTGGTACGCGGGCTGGACTACTACACGAAGACCACCTTCGAGTTCGTGCACAACGGGCTCGGCTCGCAGTCGGCGATCGGCGGTGGCGGCCGCTACGACGGGCTGTCGGCCGCGCTCGGCGGACCCGACACCTCCGGCATCGGCTACGCCGTCGGCGTGGACCGCACGCTGCTGGCCGTGCAGGCCGAGGGGCTCCACATCGTGGCGTCTGCCGGCGTGCAGGCGTTCGTCGTCCCGCTGGGCGCCGAGGCCAAGCGGCTCGCGGTACGGCTGGTCGGCCAGCTGCGCCGGGCCGGCGTCTCGGCCGACACCGTCTACGGCGATCGCGGGCTCAAGGGGGCGATGAAGGCGGCCGACCGCTCCGGCGCGTCGCACGTCGTCGTCATCGGCGACCGCGACCTCGCCGAAGGGGTCGGCCAGCTCAAGGACATGCGCAGCGGGGAGCAGCACGCCGTCCCGGTGGGCGAGCTGTTCGAGACGCTGCGTGCGAGTGTGGGGGAGTGACCGTGAGGACGACGCCCGAGCGAGCATCGCAGGGAGCGCCAGCGACCGAGGAGCGGAACGAGGGTGGAGTCGAACGATGAGCATGGAACAGCGGCCCCTGGGGCGGACAGGCGCGGACGTATCGGTCATCGGGCTGGGTACCTGGCAGCTCGGCGGTGACTGGGGCGACGTCGACGACGCCGCCGCCGAGGAGGTGCTCGAGGCGGCCCTGGACGCCGGCGTGACCCTGCTGGACACCGCTGACGTGTACGGGGACGGCCGGTCGGAGGAGCGCATCCGCAGGGCGCTGGCCCCCCGGTCGGACCGCCCGTTCGTCGCCACCAAGGCCGGCCGGCGTGCCGACCCGTTCACCGCCGAGCAGTACACGCCGGAGAACCTGCGGGCCTGGATCGACCGGTCGCGCCGCAACCTCGGCGTCGAGACCCTCGACCTGGTGCAGCTGCACTGCCCGCCGCCGGAGACCTACGAGGACGACCGCGTCTACGACGCCCTCGACACCCTGGTCGCCGAGGAGGCGATCGCGGCCTACGGCGTCTCGGTGGAGACCGTCGCGGAGGGCATGCGCGCGCTGGCCCGGCCGGGCGTGCAGTCGCTGCAGGTCATCCTGAACATCTTCCGGCGCAAGCCGCTGGAGGAGCTGCTGCCGGCGGCCCGCACGGCGGGGGTCGGGATCCTCGCCCGCGTGCCCCTGGCCAGTGGCCTGCTGACCGGCAAGTACGACGAGTCGACGACGTTCCCGGCCGACGACCACCGGAACTTCAACCGCAACGGCGAGTCCTTCGACGTGGGGGAGACGTTCTCGGGCGTTCCGTTCGAGGTCGGCGTCGCCGCCGCCCGCGAGGTCGCCGAGATCGCCGGTGACAGCGTGCCCACGGCCGCGTTCGCGCTCCGCTGGGTGATCGACCAGCCGGGTGTCACCACGGTCATCCCGGGCGCCCGCAACGTCACCCAGGTCCGCGGCAACGTCGCCGCCGCCTCACTCGCGCCCCTCACCGACAGCCAGCTCGCCGACCTCGAGCGGGTCTACGACGAGCGCATCCGCGCTCACGTGCACGACCGCTGGTAACCCTTCCCGCTCCTGAAAGGCACACCCTTGCTCCGCACCCACGACGCCGGCACGCTGCGCGCGACCGACGCCGGATCCACCGTCACCCTCGCCGGCTGGGTGGCCCGCCGCCGCGACCACGGTGGGGTGGTCTTCCTCGACCTGCGCGACGCCTCCGGGTACGTGCAGGTGGTCGTCCGCGAGGAGGAGGCCCACGCCCTTCGTAACGAGTTCTGCGTGCTGGTCACCGGCGAGGTGCGACGGCGGCCCGAGGGCAACGAGAACCCCGACCTGCCGACCGGCGAGATCGAGGTCGCGACGTCCGACCTGCGGGTGCTGTCCACCTCGGCTCCGCTGCCGTTCCCGATCGAGACCGACCAGGCCGCCGGGGACGACGTCCGGTACGCCTACCGCTACCTCGACCTGCGGCGCCAGGGGCCGGCCCGAGCGCTCCGGGTGCGGTCGGAGATCAGCCGGGTCGCCCGCGAGGTCATGCACCGGCACGGTTTCCTCGAGGTGGAGACGCCGAACCTCACCCGCTCGACGCCCGAGGGCGCGCGCGACTTCGTCGTCCCGGTCCGGCTTCAGCCGGGCAAGTGGTACGCGTTGCCGCAGTCGCCGCAGCTGTTCAAGCAGCTGCTGATGATCGGCGGTCTGGAGCGGTACTACCAGATCGCCCGCTGCTTCCGGGACGAGGACTTCCGGGCCGACCGGCAGCCGGAGTTCACCCAGCTCGACTTCGAGATGAGCTTCGTCGAGCGCGACGACGTGCTCGCCATCGCCGAGGACGTCGTCCGTGCGCTGTGGCGGGAGCTGGCCTCCTACGAGGTGCCGGAGATCCCGCGGATGACCTACCGCGAGGCGATGGACCGGTTCGGGTCGGACAAGCCAGACCTTCGGTTCGGCGTCGAGCTGACCGAGCTGACGTCGTACTTCTCGGACACACCGTTCCGGGTGTTCCAGGCGCCCTACGTCGGCGCCGTCGTCATGCCGGGCGGCGGCTCGCAGGCGCGCCGGGCGTTCGACGCCTGGCAGGACTGGGCGAAGTCGCGGGGGGCGAAGGGTCTGGCCTACGTGACGGTGGCCGAGGACGGCACCCTCGGCGGACCGGTGGCCAAGAACATCTCCGACGCCGAGCGCGAGGGGCTCGTCGAGGCCGTCGGCGCGAAGCCGGGCGACTGCGTGTTCTTCGCGGCGGGGCCCCGCCGGTCGGCGCAGGAGCTCCTCGGGGCCACCCGCAACGAGATCGCCAAGCGGCTGGAGCTCATCGAGCCGGGCAGCTGGTCGTTCCTCTTCGTCGTCGACTTCCCGATGTTCGAGGAGACCGAGGACGGTTCCTGGACGTTCATGCACCACCCGTTCACCTCGCCCACGCCGGAGTTCCGGGAGACCTTCGCGGAGAACAAGGGCGAGGCGCTCTCGGACGCCTACGACATGGTGATCAACGGCAACGAGGTGATGAGCGGGTCGGTGCGCATCCACGACGCCGCCCTCCAGGAGCGCGTGTTCGAGACCCTCGGCATGTCGCGCGAGGAGGCCCGGGAGCGGTTCGGGTTCTTCCTCGAGGCGTTCGCCTACGGTCCGCCGCCGCACGCCGGAGCCGCTCTGGGCTGGGACCGGCTGTCGGCACTGCTGTCGGGCGTGGACTCGATCCGGGAGGTCATCGCCTTCCCGAAGACCGGTGCGGGCTTCGACCCGCTGACCGGCGCGCCGACGCCGATCACCGACGCGCAGCGGAAGGAAGCGGGCATCGACGCGAAGCCCGAGGAGCCGCCGCTTCCCGGTGAACCGGGGGCACCCGGACCGTCCGACCCCACGAAGTAGGGCCTGGGCCACCGAGCCCCCTCGCCGGGCCGGAGGGAGCGGCGGACCATTCGGGCCGTGCAGCTCCAGTGGTGCTCGAGCCGGGTCCGGAGAGTGACCCGGAGGATCGCGAGCGCCTAGGGCGGGAACTGTGGAACGGCTCCCTGCTCATGTTCTCCGCCGGCGGACGTGCGGTTCGGGTGTCAGTCGGTAGCGTGCCGGTCATGCCGCTGCGCGCCCGCACCCTGCTCGGACCCGGACCGTCCAATCCCTACCCGGAAGCAACGGTCGCCCTGGGCGAACCGCTGCTCGGCCACCTCGATCCGGTGTTCCTCGGCATCCTCGACGAGACGTCGGACCGGCTGCGCCAGGTCTTCGGAACGGCGAACCGGCGCACCCTGCCCCTGTCGGCCACCGGTTCGGCGGGCATGGAAGCGGCCTTCGTGAACACGGTGGGCCCGGGCGACGTCGTCGTCGTCGCGGTCAACGGCCTCTTCGGACAACGGATGGTCGAGGTCGCCTCGCGGTGCGGGGCGGAGGTCGTTCCGGTCGAGCACGAGTGGGGTCAGCCGGTCGACGCCTCCCGCGTGCTCGGGGCGCACCCCTCGCCGAAGCTCATCGCCGCCGTGCACGCCGAGACCTCGACCGGCGTGCTCTCCGACCTCGAGCCGCTCGCCGCCGGAAAGGGGGAAGCGCTCCTGCTGGCCGACTGCGTCACCTCCTTGGGCGGCATCCCGGTGCGGCTGGACGAGTGGGGCGTCGACCTCGCCTACTCCGGCTCGCAGAAGTGCCTCGGCGTGGCGCCCGGGCTTGCGCCGTTCACCATCAACGACCGTGCGTGGGAGCGGCGCATCGAGAAGCCACAGAGCTGGTACCTCGACCTGGGGCTGCTCGGCGGCTACGCGGGCGAGGCCTCGGGCTCCGGCCGCACCTACCACCACACGGCGCCGACGGGCATGGTCGTCTCGCTGCATGCCGGGCTGGGTCGCATCCTGGACGAGGGCCTCGACGCCGTGCACGCCCGCCACGCCGAAGCAGGCCGGCTCCTGCACGAGGGCCTCCAGGAGCTGGGGCTCGAGCTGTTCGCCGCCGAGGGCCACCGGCTGCCCGAGCTCACGACCGTCCGCGTCCCCGACGGCGTCGACTCGGCGGCCGTGCGCAAGGAACTGCTCGAGCGCTACGACCTGGAGATCGGCGGGGGAGTGGGCGCCTACGCCGCGACCGTCTGGCGGATCGGTCTGATGGGGGCGAACGCCGCCCCCGACAAGGTCGCACTGGTGCTCGCCGCGCTGAAGCAGATCCTCGGCCGGTGAGCGCCGCGGCCGCGGCGGACTCCGGCGTCACCGGGGCCAGGTCTACCTGCGCGAGGGTCAGCCTTCGTCCAGGCGGGCCAGGTGCTGCTCACTGAGCTGCAGGCCGGCGGCCGCCGCGGAGTCGCGGATCGACTCGGGCCGCGAGGCACCCGGGATCGGGATCACGACGTCGGCCTGGGCCAGGTGCCACGCGAGCGTCACCCGGTGGACCGAGATGCCGAGCTCCTCGGCGATCTCCGCGAACGCAGGCGCGTCGGCCGCCAGCGATCCGGCCGCCGTGACCCCGCCGAACGGACTCCAGGGCAGCCACGCCAACCCGACCGACGCGCAGTGCGCCAGTTCGCCGGCCGACGAGCGCCACCCGGGCGAGAACTGGTTCTGCACGCTCACCAGCGCCTCGCCGACGATCCCGCGGGCCGAGTCGATCTGGGCGACGTCGGCGTTCGAGATGCCGACCATCCGCACCAGGCCGTCGTCGAACAGCGAGCGCAGCGCCCCCATCGAGTCCTCCCACGGCGTCGACGGGTCGGGGCGGTGGTACTGGTACAGCCCGATCGCCTCCACCCCGAGCCGCCGCAGCGACGCCTCGCAGGCCCGGCGCAGGTAGGCGGGCGTTCCGTCGAGCTCCCACTCGGCGCCCACGCGGGTGTGCCCGCCCTTGGTCGCGACGAGGACGTCGGCGGCGCCGGAACCGTAGGAGGCCAGCGCCTCGGCGACCAGCGACTCGTTGTGCCCGAACTCCGACTCGTCCCAGGCGTAGGCGTCGGCGGTGTCGATCAGCGTCACCCCGGCGTCCAGGGCCGCGTGCACGGTGGCGACGGCGTCCTCGCGGGAGGGGCGGTCCTCCTTGCTCGACAGGGGCATCGCGCCCAGGCCGATGGCTCCGACGCCCACTCGCCCGACGGTGTCGTTCCCGATGCTTCGCTGCTCCACGGGAGCCATCGTGCCCCGCGGGTAGCGTCGCAACCGTGAGTTCGCTGTTCGACGACCCCGAGGAGACCGCCGCGGCCGCGGCGGTCGACGTGGGTGCCCCGCTCGCCGTGCGCATGCGGCCGCGCGCGCTCGGGGAGGTCGTCGGTCAGCAGCACCTGCTGGGCGAGCGCGCGCCGCTGCGGCGGCTGGTCGAGTCCGACGAGCCGATGTCCCTGGTGCTCTACGGCCCGCCCGGCACCGGGAAGACCACGCTGTCGCACGTCATCTCCCTGGCCACGAAGCGGCAGTTCGTGCAGCTGTCGGCGCTGGACTCCGGCGTCAAGGAGGTGCGGGCGGTCATCACCGCCGCCAAGCGCGAGCTCACCTACGCGGGCCGGCGCACCGTGCTGTACATCGACGAGGTGCACCGGTTCTCCAAGACGCAGCAGGACAGCCTGCTGTCGGCGGTGGAGGACCGGATCGTCAGCCTGATCGCCGCGACCACCGAGAACCCCTTCTTCTCCGTCGTCAGCC
>JAOPWH010000118.1 GCA_025965795.1 Blastococcus sp. | reverse complement strand
TGCGACGTCACCGTCCGACACGCCCGCTCTGCGACTTTTAATCCGCGGGTTGTGGGTTCGATCCCCACGGGGCCCACCGCGCTGAGCTGCACTTTGACCTTCGACGCCTGCCGCGGTGGGGGCGACGCCAACTCGGTTCGCGATGTCACGGAGCAAGCACGGTGTGGTCGTGCGATCTCGTGCGAGCGTATGGGTCGGCGCGGCGAGTCAGGCTGCAGTGAGCGGGACGGCACGCAGAGCGCCCCGATCAGTCGTGGCCCGGCCCTCGAACCACCGGGTGACCGCCTGTGCATGCCAGCGGAGATCCGGTGCAAGGGCCTGAAACTGGGCGGCGATGTGCCGGCTCCATGCAGGAGTCCCGGCTGCCCCTCGCGTCGTCAACTCGCGTGTGCCCGTCCTGTTACCGCCCATGGCACGTGACATTGACACACTGGCGGGGGTCGCCGTTGTCGCGCGCGACGTTTCGCCCCCCGTCACGCACGCCCGCGACCGCGTCGATACCGAGGTCGGCGTTCTTCGAGGCGCGGTTGGCCGTTAACGTGGTACTTGCCGCATCGACGTGGATCCCGTCGTCGAGGAGTGGGCAGTCCGGGACGCACCCCGGCGGCGATGTTCCGTTGCGGTCCGCCTGATTACCACTTACCCGGGTGTCCGACGCACTATCAACGATCGCGATACCGCTCCCGAGGTTGTTGTTGGTGCGGTTGTCGCGGACCTGGTTGCGATCTGATGCCCCTACGGCAATCCCGGCGAACGCGCTGCCCTCCGCCCGGTTCTCGAGGATGAGATTGTCGTCAGCGTGGTCATCGAGTAGCACCCCCGTGTCCTGCTCGCGATCGGTGACGTTGCCGACGATGGCGTTGTGGTTGGAGTGATGGACCAGCGTGATCCCCGCTCCGCTGTCCGACGAGGTGTTGTGGACGAGCAGATTGTGGCTGGATGCGTACAGCACGATTCCGTCACCGTTGTGGCTCAGAGCGTTCCCGAAGAACGTGTAACCCGTGACGGACGCTAGCTGGATACCGGTTTGGGCTGCGCGAGATGCGCTAGTGCGCACAACCAGTCCATCGGCACTGTCGACCAGAAGCACGCCCATGGACGGCAGGTTGTCCAATTGTGAGTCAGCCATCACCAGGCGGTCCGCGCCCTGCATGGAGACGCCGACGTCGAAGTGCTCGATCCGCCCCCCGACGATCCGCAAATCGGAATAACCCTTGTCGCGGACACCGGTAGAGCCAGCCACATCACGGCCGCTCAACCGATGATGATTCAGGTTGATCGTCACGCCGGTGGCCCCCACGACGAGGCCGTCGCCAGAGCAGCCGGTCACGTCGGCAGTGAGGGTGACATCCCCCCTCACCACCTGACCACAATGCGGACCGCGCGGCTCAGCAGAGGCCGGAGCAGCGCCTGCGACAAGTAGCAGAGCGCACGCCACGCCGGTGCCCAGCAAACTTTTACGAGTAGCCATGCTCGCACCCCAAGGAACGTGAAACCGCCGACCCTTGACCCGCATGGTCCGCACGAGCGATCGATGCTGTCAACGTGATTACTGAGGCGGTCGATGACGTGACGATCGGCTCAGCTGACGCGTCCTGGAGGGCATCCCCCTACGCGCGTAGCCCGCGGGGACTCGAGGCAAGGCTCGCAGCTGTTACGACTTTCGCTAGTGGTTCAAGAGCCTCGATGTGCCGGTCGGACCGGAGGTCGGTCTGGAGAAGGCGTGATCCGCATGGGGTGACGAGACAGCCCTGCCCCTCGGCCCGGCGTGGGGAGCGGGATGCCTCGGTGGAGCCGAGCGCACGGATCGACGTCGAGCCCCGATCGAGCAGGTCTGGGAGGTGCTGCGCGAGATCGAGCGGTGGCCGGAGTGGGCGGCGACGGTGACCTCGGTGCGACGCCTCGACGACGGGCCGCTCGCCGTCGGCTCCCGGATCCGGATGGAGCAGCCCCGGATCCCCCCGACCGAGTACGTGGTGACCGAGCTCGAGCCCCGCCGCTCGTTCACCCTGGTGGCCACGGGCCCGGGCGTCCGCACCACCGCTCGGCACCTGCTCGAGGAACTCGGCACCGGCGGCACGCGCGTGACGCTGGGGGTGGAGATGGCCGGTCCCGTGGGAGGGGTGATGGGACGGGTCTACCGCCGCCTCACCGATCGCTACCTGACGGCCGAGGCCGAGGGGATCAAGGCGAGGAGCGAGGGCCGGGTGTGACGTCTGGCCGTGCGGGAGGCGCCCACGGCCGACCTCCCGTCGGGCCGGCAGGACCGCCACGCTTCCTCGCGCAGCGCTCTGATCGACCAGTCCACATCAGTCGTCGAAGACGTTCCAGCAGATGGCGCTACGCAGTCGTTGATCATCGAGTACGAGCTCACGGACGGCGGCGGGGAGCTGTTCTCGCTGCCACTCCCGTTCCGCGGCCCGAGCACGGGCAGCATCGTCAGCAGCGACGGAGGCGCCGACCGCTCTGATGGCGTACGCCGCGGCCCCCAGGTCATGGGCCGCGACGTGCGCCACCGCAACGGCCTGGCCAGCCGACAGCGCGGCGAACCTGGCCGGATCCGCCTGGTCGCGGCCCGCAGCGTTCGCGCGGAAGGCCGCGTTGTGCGCATCCGTCATCCGCACCTCACCCCGGATCCACGCCCGGCCGATCTCGATGGCGCCGCGAGGCCGGCTGTCGCTAGGTTGCTGCTCCTCGAACAGATGCAGCACGTGCTCGGCGCACCAGAGGGCCCAGTCGGCCAGCAGCCGGTGGTCCTCGTCGGTCAGGGTGCCACCGCGGCGGATGGTGATCAGCCGGGGATCACGTTCTTTCGGAAGGATCGGCACTCCGCACTCCTAGCATCAGCCGACCAGTACGAGTCCGGTCCGGAACCGCTGCTCGGCAGATCGGAGACCCGGTACGCATGACCCCTCAGCTCATCGCGCTCAGCTTCGACGCGAACGATCCGGTCGCGCTGGCACGCTTCTGGGCCGGCGTCCTGGGTTGGGAGATGGGGAGCCCCACGAACGGCACTGCGATCGTGCCGGCCGATGACACCGGGTTCCGGATCCGATTCCTCGCGACCGACGAGCCGAAGACCGGCCCGAACCAGATGCACTTCGACCTGACCAGCACGTCGCTCGACGACCAGCAGGAGACGGTGGCCAGGGCACTCGCCCTCGGCGCGCGGCGAATCGACATCGGCCAGGGGTCTGACGCGGCACATGTGGTGCTCGCCGATCCCGAGGGCAACGAGTTCTGCGTCATCGAGCCGGGGAACAACTTCCTCGCCGACTGCGGATTCATCGGCGCGCTGTCCAGCGACGGTTCGCAGGCGGTCGGGTACTTCTGGAGCGAGGCGCTGGGCTGGCCGCTGGTCTGGGACCAGGACCAGGAGACCGCGATCCGCTCGCCACACGGTGGTCCGAAGATCACCTGGGGCGGTCCGCCGGTGAGTCCGAAGACGGGGAAGAACCGACTCCATCTCGATCTCGCCCCGCCGGCAGACGGCGACCAGCAAGCTGAGGTGGACCGTCTCGTCTCACTCGGGGCGACGCGGATCGACACCGGCCAGGGCGACGTCGGGTGGGTGGTCATGGTCGATCCCGACGGCAACGAGTTCTGCGTCCTCCCGTCCCTCGGGTAGACAGCAGACGGCCACCGCGAGGGCGCCGACGACAGATGGAGAAGCCATGAGCCAGCAACCACAGTCGTCCGCGCGGCACGCCGCCGACACCCACGAGCTGATCCGCGTGCAGGGCGCGCGCGTGAACAACCTCAAGGACATCTGCGTCGCGATCCCGAAGAGGCGGCTGACGGTCTTCACCGGAGTCTCCGGTTCGGGCAAGAGCTCGCTGGTGTTCGACACGATCGCCGCGGAGTCACAACGGCTGATCAACGAGACCTACAGCGCCTTCCTGCAGAACTTCATGCCGACGCTGGCGCGGCCCGAGGTCGACCTGCTCGAGGGACTGACGACGGCGATCATCGTCGACCAGGAGCGGATGGGCGCCAATCCTCGCTCCACAGTCGGCACCGCCACCGACGCGAACGCGATGCTGCGCATCCTGTTCAGCCGCCTGGGAAAGCCCTACATCGGTCCGCCGACCGCCTTCGCGTTCAACGTCCCCACGCGGAAGGCGAGCGGGGTGATGAGCACGGAGAAGGCCGGCGGCCGGGTCGAGAAGAACGTCGTCCGCGACGTCGTCTACCAGGGGGGCATGTGCCCGCGCTGCGAGGGCATGGGCTCGGTCTCCGACTTCGACCTCACCGCGTTGTACGACGAGTCCAAGTCCCTGAGCGAGGGCGGACTGATGGTGCCGGGCTACAGCATGGAGGGGTGGTACGGCCGCCTCTTCCAGGGAATCGGCCTCGACCTGGACAAGCCGATCGGCAGGTACACGAAGAAGGAGATGAACGACCTCCTCTACAAGGAGCCGACCAAGATCAAGGTCGAGGGTGTCAACCTCACCTACGAAGGCGTCATCCCGAAGGTCCAGAAGTCGATGCTCTCCAAGGACGTCGACTCGCTCCAGCCGCACGTCCGGCGGTTCGTCGAGCGCGTGATCACCTTCCAGCGATGCCCGGAGTGCGACGGCACGCGGCTCACCCCGGAGGCCCGGTCGTCGAGGATCGACGGCAAGAACATCGCTGACCTCTGCCAGATGCAGATCAGCGATCTGGCCGACTGGGTACGCGGGCTCAGCGAGCCGTCCGTCGCCCCCCTGCTCACCGGCCTGCAGCACCTGCTCGACTCCTTCGCGGAGATCGGGCTGGGCTACCTCTCCCTCGACCGACCGGCCGGCACGCTCTCCGGGGGCGAGGCGCAGCGGACCAAGATGATCCGGCACCTGGGCTCCTCCCTCACCGACGTCACCTACGTGTTCGACGAGCCGACGATCGGCCTGCACCCGCACGACATCGAGCGGATGAACGGTCTCCTGCTGCAGTTGCGGGACAAGGGCAACACCGTGCTCGTCGTGGAGCACAAGCCCGAGACGATCGCGATCGCCGACCACGTCGTCGACCTCGGGCCCGGTGCCGGCACCGGCGGCGGCGAAGTGGTGTTCGAGGGCACCGTCGACGGGCTCCGGGCCAGCGACACGATCACCGGGCGGCACCTGGACGACCGGGCGGCCCTGAAGCCGTCGGTGCGGGCGGCCTCGGGAGTGCTCGAGGTCCGCGGCGCGTCCACGAACAACCTGCAGGACGTCGACGTCGACATCCCGATGGGGGTGATGTGCGTGCTCACGGGCGTGGCCGGCTCCGGCAAGAGCTCCCTGATCACCGGCTCCGTCGCCGGCCGCGACGGCGTGGTGGTGGTCGACCAGGGTGCGATCCGCGGGTCGCGCCGGAGCAACCCGGCCACGTACACCGGCCTGCTGGAGCCGATCCGCAAGGCGTTCGCGAAGGCCAACGGCGTGAAGCCGGCCCTCTTCAGCTCGAACTCCGACGGTGCCTGCCCGACGTGCAACGGCGCCGGCGTCATCTTCACCGAACTGGGCGTCATGGCGACGGTCGAGTCCCCCTGCGAGGAGTGCGAGGGCAAGCGGTTCCAGGCGTCGGTGCTGGAGTACACGCTGGGCGGCCGGAACATCGCCGAGGTGCTGGCGATGTCTGTGGCCGAGGCCGAGGAGTTCTTCGGGAACGGGAACTCGCGCACGCCGGCCGCGCACACGATCCTCGAGCGGCTGGCCGACGTCGGGCTCGGCTACCTCACCCTCGGCCAGCCCCTCACCACCCTGTCGGGCGGCGAGCGGCAGCGGGTGAAGCTGGCCACCCAGATGGCCGAGAAGGGTGACGTCTACGTGCTCGACGAGCCGACGACGGGCCTGCACCTCGCCGACGTCGAGCAGCTGCTCGGCCTGCTCGACCGGCTGGTCGACTCCGGGCGGTCGGTGCTGGTCATCGAGCACCACCAGGCGGTCATGGCGCACGCCGACTGGATCATCGACCTCGGCCCCGGCGCCGGCCACGACGGCGGACGGATCGTCTTCGAGGGCACGCCGGCCGACCTCGTCGCCGCCCGCTCCACGCTCACCGGCGAGCACCTCGCGGCCTACGTCGGCAGGTGACCGGGGCCTCCGCGGACACCGAGAGACGAGCGGGACCTCCGCCGACGGGTCGGAAGCGCTGACTGGTGGCCGAACGTCCGCCGTGGCGTCAGCCGGCGCCGGCCTCGCGGAGGGACCGTCTGACCGCATCGGAGCAGAAGGCGACATCGAGGGCGGCGTCGCTCATGGCCTGCAGCCGGCCCCGGTCCAGCCCCATCCCTTCGGTGACCAGCCGGCGCTCGTGGGACAGCGGCGCGCCGGTGGTCACCGGGTCGTCGTCACCGAGCACGACTCGCGCGCCCGCCGCGAGCATCGGAGCGAGGGGGTGCTCGGCGAGTGTTCCCACCGCGCCGGTCAGGACGTTGGAGGTGGGGCAGACCTCGAAGCAGAGGCCGTTGTCGACCGCCCAGGACAGTTCCTCCGGATCGAGAACCACTCGGCTCCCGTGTCCGATCCGGTGCACGCCGAGAAGCTCGTGCGCCTGTCGAGCCGCCGACGCGTCTGCGGCTTCGGCGGCGTGAGCCGTGACCCCCAGGCCCGCCGACCGCGCCCGGGCGAACGCCTTGGCGTAGCGCCTGAGGTCCGGGTACCGGGCCTCGTCCCCGGCGAGGTCCACGCCCACCACGCCGACGTCCTGATGACGGATCGCCGACTCGACGACCTCGAGAGCGGCCTCCTCGTCGAACTCGCGCAGGACCGCCAGGACGAGGACAGCCGGCATGCCGGTTCCGAGAACTCCCTCGGCCAGACCTGCGCACATGGCGTCGACGACGGCGTCCAGCGACAGGCCGGCCCGTACATGGGTGGTGGGTCCGGCGCGCAGCTCCAGGAAGGCGGTGCCATCGGCGGCCGCGTCCTCGACCGCCTCGCGGGTGACGCGGGTCAGGGCCCCGGCGTGCCCGAGGACGGGATAGGCGGCCGCGACGTGCGCGAGATAGTCGGTCAGGGTGCCCGCGGACGGCATCCGCAGGGCGGCCTCCCAGCCCTGCGGCGGGCTGGGAACACCGTTCGCGTGGGCCAGCTCACGCGCGGTCGCCGGACGCAACCAACCCTCGAGATGGGTGTGCAGGTTCATCCTGAGCCCGATCATCGCGCTACCCGGCCTGGGGAACCGGCGCCAGGCGATGGGCCGCCTCGAGAGCGATGTCGATGCTCTGCTCCCAGCCGCGCGCCAGTCGTGCGTTGTGGTCTCCCCCGTAGGGGGCGTCCCCGGTCACCAGATTGCCGGAGACACCGCAGACCATGCCCGCGCGCAGCCCCCGAAGGCGAGCGACGGTGAAGATGGCCGCGCTCTCCATCTCGACGTTGAGCAGCCCCAAGGAGGTCATCCTTTCCATCCACTCGGGACCCTCCGCGTAGAACGCGTCGTCGGACACGTTGATCCCTACGTGGACCGAGGTCCCGGCCGAGGCGGCGTGCTCCCGGGCGACGGTCAACAGCGACATCGTCAGCTCCGTGTCGGGCACCGCGGGATAGCCGAGCGGCGCGTACGCAAGTGACGTGCCGTCGTTGCGGTAGGTGCCGGTATTGACCACGAGGTCGCCGACGGCGACGTGGTCCTGCAGCGCGGCCGTGCTGCCCACACGGATGAAGGTGTGCACCCCGCACCTCGCCAGCTCCTCGACGGCGATCGCCGCCGACGGGCAACCGATGCCCGTCGAGGTGGCCGCCACCGTCCTTCCCTTGTACGTGCCGACGACCGTGCGGTACTCGCGAGCGTGGGCGACCTCCACCGCGTCCTCGAGCCGATCGGCGATGAGCTGCACGCGGAACGGATCGCCCGGCATCAGGACGACGCCTCCGACCTCGCCCGGGGCCACTTTGATGTGGTACTGCCGGCCGGTCGAACCCTTGAGCGGCGTGGGCGCGGTGTCGGTCATGAAAGGCGTCCTCCCTCGTCGAGGCGGTCGGTGACGAGCGTCTGCAATGCCGCCTCGGCGACCGCGGAGGTCATGGCCGGCGGCGCAGCGGTATCGACGACGGCCGCGGCCGCGCGCACCTGCCTGGCAGCGGCCACGACGAAGAGACAGGCACAGAGCATGTCCGTGGCCGCGACGAGCGGATGCTGGTCGGTCGGCTCGACCACGTCCACCGAGCGGACGAGGCCGGCCGCGACCCCGCTGCTGCCCAGCTGCCGGCCGAGACGGGCTCGCAGGGGTGCGTCGGGGACTGCGGGATAGGCGATCGGTGCGTACTGGTCACTCGTGCCCTCACCCCGCACGGCTCCGGTCGGCACCAAGGGGAGCTCGGGCGCTGACATGCCGGTCGCCGTCCCCACCAGGATGAAGGTGGACGCACCCGCCCGGGACAGCTCCTCGAGCGCGATGGCGAGTGGTGGAGCGCCGACTCCGACCCGCACGACCAGGATCCGCCGTCCCGAGCGCTCGACCAGGTGTGACGAGTACTCCCGCCTGGCGACGAGCGACACGGCGTCCCACCGCGACAGCAGGTCCGTGAGCGGGAAGTCGGGGCCCACCAGGAGGACCTGTGACGGGACGGCCTCGACGTCCACGCCCAGGTGATAGAGCTCAGCCACGGTCGATCCCTATCAGTCGGGCCAGTCCGTCGACGGCGATCCGGCACAGGTCCACGTCGTCGCGCCACGCTTCAGCGGCGTGGTCCCCGATCGCGTTCACCTTGAGCACGGTTCCCGCGCGCAGCCCCTCCCGGAGGGCGAGGCAGAACAGGACCGAAGCCTCCATCTCGCTCGCCAGGACACCCAGCCGCTGCCACGCGTGCCAGGCCGCAAGGAGTTCCCCTTCGACAGGACTGCTGGCCGGGTCCACCTCACCGAAGAACGAGTCCTTGGTGTGGACCACCCCACAGAGCGCCTGCGGCCGTCGCTCGAGGGCTGCCGCCAGCAGCGATTCGGTCACCCCTGGGTCCGCGACCGCCGGGAACGACGGCGGCAGCAGCGAGCGGGACGCGCCCTCGTGCCGGACGGCGGCCGAGGCGACGATGATGTCCCCGGCCGTGACGTGGTCGGCGACCGGACCTGCTCCACCCACGCGGATGAACGTGTCGACGCCCCGGTCCGCCAGCCGCCGGACGGTCTCGACCACGCTGGGGCCACCCATCCCGGTCGCCGCCACCAGGACCGGCTCGCCGGAGACGGTGCCGGTTCCCTCCACCAGGTATGACGGCCCGTCGACCACGGCCGAGCCGTCCAGCTGGTCGAGCAGTCGATGGACGCGAGAGGGATCGCCGGGTATCAGCGCGTACCGGGGACGATGTTCCATCAGATCAACCTTCCTCCTGTGAAGTGATTCGACGGACCGCGGTATCCCGCCAGTCGCCGATGTCGCCAGCAGGAGCCGCCGGCGGCGCTTCCGCCAGCATGCGGTGGACCAGGGCGGTGACGGCCGCCACTGCCTGTTCGAACAGGTGCCGCCCGAGTTCCGGTGTGGCCTGGGTGATCGATCGGCCGATGGCGCCGGACTCGGATTTGCGGCTCATGTCGTAGGCGAACGCCCAGGCGGCCTCCGGCTGGTCGACGGCTCGGTCCATCCTCACCAGGTCGGGTCGCAGATGCAGCATCAGCGCCGTCTCCGCCAGATTCGCGTGGAACTCCCCACGGCTGCCGGGCACGTCCGCTGTGACCTGCGACCACAGCTCGCTGTCGACGTCCCACCAACTGTGCCCGGCGATGCTCACCCGCGGGCTGAGCTCCGCGATCAGGTTGTCGACCGCGTTCCACAGGACGCCGGTGTTGCCCAGATGCCCGTTGAGCAGGAAGAGTCGGGTGAAGCCGGCGTTCACCAACCACCGGCTGATCTCGGCCAATGCCCGTTCCGTCGTGCGAGGGGACAGTGCGAGAGTGCCCGGGAAGACGCTGCTGTGTCCTTGGGACGACGAGTACGAGAACGTCGGAGCCACTGCCACCCCAGTGCGCACTGAGACCTCTGCCGCGATGGCTTCCACGACGATGCTGTCGACGAGAAGGGGCAGGTGCGGTCCGTGCTGCTCCACCGCGCCGATGGGCAGCACGACGAGCGGCATCGCCTGCGCGACCTGGTGGACGTCGACCCAGCTGAGCTCCCCCAGTGATCGAGTCGACACCGCCCCGCACCTCCTTGTCAGGTCGTGAGGTTGTCATGTTAACTGCACCAGTCAATCGCGGATCGGCCTCCCGGCGCGACGAGGGATCAGAGGCGTCTTGCGACCTGTCGAACGAGAGGACCACGACGTGCACTCCACCCGAACCCCGATCCGATCACGCTGGGGTGTGACGGTCGGACTCAGTCTCGCCATGCTCGCCTCCGCGTGTGGCAACGACGCGACGAAGACGGCGGAGCCCAGTAGTACGAGCAGTAGCTCGGCGTCTTCCTCGCCGTCCGCGGGCGGCGAGGTGTCCGCCGCGGTGACGCTCGACGAGCTGTGCAAGAGCGACTACTCCGACGTCAAGGCGCCCGCCGGCTTCACCGCCGGACTGGTGACCGACGTCGGGACGGTGACCGACGGAAGCTTCAACCAGTTCGCGTACGAAGGTCTCAAGGCCGCCGAGAAGTGCTTCGGCATCAAGACCGACTTCATCGAGACGGCGAACCAGGCCGACTACAACAACAACCTCACGACGATCCTCAGCAGCAAGCCGGACGTCGTCATCTCGACCGGCTTCCTCCTCGCCGACGCGACCCTCACCTTCGCGACGAAGAACCCGGACACGAAGTTCGTCGGGATCGACCAGTTCCAGGCGTCCTATCCCGACAACTACGTGGGCATCCTGTTCCGCGAGGACCAGGGCGGTTACCTCGCCGGTGCGCTGGCGGGGCTGCTGACCGAGTCCAACACCATCGGCGTCGTCGCCGGACGCGAGGACGTCCCGCCCGTCGTCCGGTACGTGAACGGGTACGAGGCCGGGGCCAAGTCGGTCAATCCGGACATCCAGGTTCTCAAGGTCTACAACTCCTCCTTCGACGACCCGGCCAAGGGCGCCTCCGATGCCACTCAGATGCTCGGCGAAGGTGCTGACGTGATCTTCGGTGCAGGCGGCATCACCGGTTCCGGAGGGGTGCGCGCTGCCGCGGAGGCAGGCTCGTGGGCCATCGGAGTCGACCAGGACCAGTACGCCACGATCTTCGGCAGCGGGTCCGCCAAGGGCGCCGACCGCATCGCCTCGTCGGCCGTCAAGCGCGTCGATCTCGGCGTCTTCAGCCAGATCGCCGCAGCGATCCGGGGAGACTTCAAGGGCGGCGTCTTCCAGCTGACGGCGGAGAACGACGGCATCACCTACGCGCCTGCGCACGACGCGAAGGTGCCGGCAGATGTCAGCCAGAAGCTCGAGGAGGTCCGGAAGGGCCTGGCTGACGGGAGCATCGACACGACGGTCGATCCCATCACCGGTCAGCCCAAGTAAGTCGCCGGTCACGGGGGCGCGCAGCGATCACCGCGCCCCCGTGACGGCCCCCGAGGAACGGGCACCGCTTGATGACGGACATGAACGAGATCGCGCCCTCGAACCACGCCCGCCCACGCGCCGCGGTGCTGGAACTGGAGGGCATCACCAAGAGATTTCCCGGAGTGACGGCGAACGCCGACGTCGATCTCACGCTGCACGAAGGCGAGATCCTCTGCCTTCTGGGCGAGAACGGTGCGGGCAAGAGCACCCTGATGAACGTCGTCTTCGGGCTCTACCGACCTGACGAGGGTGTCGTACGGGTCCGCGGGGAAGCCGTCTCGTTCGGCTCTTCGGCCGATGCCATCCGTCACGGCATCGGCATGGTGCACCAGCACTTCCAGCTCGTGCCCGTGATGACGGTCGCCGAGAACGTGGTCCTGGGGAAGGAGGAGCGGCGCGGCCCGTTCCTCGACATCGAGGCCGCCCGGCGAAACGTCCGCCGGCTGTCGCAGAAGTACGGACTCGACGTCGATCCGGACGCCGTCGTCGGTGAACTGTCGGTGGGCGCCCAGCAGCGGGTGGAACTGGTCAAGGCGCTCTACCGCGACGCGGAGATCCTCATCCTGGACGAGCCCACGGCGGTGCTGACCCCGCAGGAGGTGGTCGAGTTCTTCGGCGTGGTCCGGAGCCTCGTCGACTCGGGCAAGTCCGTCATCTTCATCACCCACAAGCTCCGCGAGGTCCTGGCCGTCGCGGACACCGTGGTGATCATGCGGTCCGGGCGGGTCGTGTCCTCGACCGTGGTGGAAGGCGCGACGGAGCAGGGGCTGGCCCGGGAGATGGTGGGCCGGGACGTCGGCTTCGAGATCGAGAAGGCTCCGGTGAGCCCCGGCGCCGCGGTCCTCGAGGTCGAGGACCTGCACGTGGCCGACGACCGCGGTCACCTCACGGTTGCGGGGTTCGACCTGGTCGTGCGCGCAGGCGAGATCGTCGGCATCGCCGGCGTCGAGGGCAACGGGCAACGCGAACTGGTCGAGGCGCTGGCCGGCATGCGGACCCCGCAGTCGGGCACGGTTCGGATCTGCGGCACGGAGACCACCCACAGCTCTCCGCGGGACGTCGAGAATCTCGGTGTCGGGCACGTGCCCGAGGACCGTGGCAAGCACGGGCTGGTGGGCGTCTACTCGATCACCGACAACCTCGTGCTGAACCGGTACCACAGCCGTCGCTTCTCCCGGCGGTGGTTGATGAACCGGGCCGTCATGCGCAAGCACGCGCAGCGCCTCGTCGCCGAGTTCGACATCCGGACGCCCTCGACCGAGGTCGACGCCGCCACGCTGTCGGGTGGCAACCAGCAGAAGATCGTGATGGCCCGCGAACTCTCCGGCGACATCCGGCTGCTCCTCGTCGCGCAGCCCACGCGCGGCCTCGACGTCGGTTCCATCGAATTCATCCACCGACAGATCGTCGACCGCCGGGATGCCGGGGTCGCCGTGCTCCTGGTGTCGGCAGAACTCGACGAGGTGCTGACACTGTCCGATCGGGTGGGGGTGCTGTACCGCGGCACCCTCGCGGCGGTCATGGACCGCGGCGACGCCGATCGCGACACGGTCGGCCTCCTGATGGCGGGAGGAGCGACCGGATGACCCCGCCTTCCCAGTCCTTCGGGCGCCGATCGCTGGAGCGCTACTTCCGTCTCGCGCCGGTGACGGTGCCGCTGTACGCCATCCTCATCGCGAGTCTGGTGGGCGCCGTCTTCATCATCGGTGCGGGGTCGAACCCCCTCACCGCCTACGCCGCCCTCTTCGACGGCGCCCTGGGCAGTCCCGACCGGATCGCGACGACCATCGGACGCGCCACACCGTTCATCATCGGCGCCCTCGCCGTGGTACTCGGCTTCAAGGCCGGCCTGTTCAACATCGGCGCCGAAGGTCAGCTACTCCTCGGAGCACTGGCAGCGGCGTGGGTCGGGACCTGGAGTTGGCTAGCGGGGCTGCCCGCCGTCCTCGCCGTGCCCGTCGTCCTGCTCGCCGGCACGCTCGGAGGGCTCGTCTGGGGCGGCATACCGGGCGTCCTCAAGGCGAAGACAGGTGCCCATGAGGTCATCACGACGATCATGCTCAACAGCATCGCCGCCGCCTTCGCGTCGTACCTGATCACCTCGCGCGACCCGATCCTCCTCATCGACCAGGCGGCGTCGACGCCGCACACCCGGCTCGTCGCCGACTCTGCGAGACTGCCCGCCCTCGTCACGGGAACGGGGCTCCATCTCGGCATCGTGCTGGCTCTGGCGCTCTGCGTCGCGACGTACCTCTTCCTGAAACGGACCACACCCGGGTTCGAGATCCGCACGGTGGGTGCGAACAAGGACGCCGCGCTCTACGCAGGCATGCCGGTGCAGCGAACGATCATCGTGGTCATGGCGGCCTCAGGCGCGCTGGCGGGGATCGCCGGCGCCGCCGAGGTCATCGGCGGAAGCTCCGGCTACCTGACTCCCGGCGCGTTCACGAACATCGGCTTCGACTCGATCGCGATCGCCCTCCTGGCGCGCGGCAACCCGCTGGCCGTCGTGCCTGCGGCTCTCCTCTGGGGGGCGCTGCTCTCCGGGGCGCCGCTCATGCAGGTGGAGGCCGATCTGTCGGTGAATCTGGTCCGGATCGTCCAGGCGCTGATCATCCTGTTCGTGGCTGCCGACGCCATCGTGCGCAAGCTGTTCCGGATCAGGGCGCCGCGAGGCGCAGTGGACGGCGGGCCGGCGACCTTCTCGAGAGGATGGGCCGGGTAGATGGCCACGGTGGACTTGCCCGGGCGGCCGGCTCCGGCTCGCAACGTACCGGCGAGGGCGTCGGTCCGTCTGCAGAGTCTCGGACTGTTCTTCCTCCTCCTGGGAGGTTCCCTGGTCTGGATCTCCGGACACGTGCCGGTCGAGGACGTGACCTTGGTCTTCGGCCTGGGCGACCTGGCCCCCCGCATCCCGGTGGACCCGCCGAACGCCGTTCTGACGATCGCACTCCTGTACTTCGTCGCCGGCGGCGTGGCGCTGGCCCACCGTTGGACAGGGCGGTACGCCACGGTGGCGCTGGTGGGGGCGGCCGTCCTCGCGGTTCCGCTGATCCTGATCCTGAGCGTGGCGCTGGGCAACGTCACGCAGACCAATCTCCTCCCGCTGCTGACCGAGGCCTTGCGCCTGTCGACGCCGATCGCCCTCGGCGCGCTCGCGGGACTGTGGTGCGAGCGGGCGGGGGTCGTGAACATCGGCATCGAGGGGATGATGCTGGCGTCGGCGGGCATCGGCTTCACGTTCTACGCGCTGGTCGCCGGAGCAGCCGGGGGTCCCTGGCTGATCGTGGCGGTCCTGGTGTCGATCGGCGTCGGGGGGCTGTTGGGCCTGCTGCACGCGGTCCTCTGCGTCACCTACCGCACCGACCAGATCATCAGTGGCGTCGCCATCAACCTCCTGGCCATCGGCATCACCAGCTTCCTTCGGCGCCAGGTGCTGCTGCCGCTCGGAGTCGGCACCGGCGTGACTCTGTCAGCGATCAAGATCCCCTTCCTCTCCTCCCTTCCCGTCGTCGGTCAGACACTTTTCGTCGGCAAGCCGATCTTCTTCACGATGTTCGTCGTCGTGCTCCTCAGCAGGGTCGTGCTGTTCCGCACGACGTGGGGACTCCGGGTTCGTTCGGTAGGGGAGAAGCCGCACGCGGCCGAGACGCTGGGGGTGAACGTCGTCCGCATCCGCTACCAGTCGGTGGTCCTCGGCGGGCTGATCGCCGGCCTCGCCGGTGCCTGGTTCACCCTGGAGACCGTGGGGTCCTTCGAGGACCTCATGACGAACGGGACGGGGTTCATCGCCCTCGCCGCTCTCATCTTCGGCAAGTGGCGTCCGTGGCCGGCGTTCGGCGGTGCGCTGCTCTTCGGTTTCTCGGCCGCTCTCGGCAGCCGGATCCAGCTGCTGGGCGTCGAGGTCAGCGGGTTCCCGGTTCCGAGCCAGTTCCTGCAGGCCCTGCCGTACGTCGTCACGGTCGTCGTCCTCGCCGGTGCGATCGGACGGGCGATCCCGCCGGCGGCGGACGGCGTCCCCTACGAGCCGTCGCGATGAGCGGCGCCCCCATCACGTCACCGTCCCCGGCCGGGCCGGAGCCGTCGTCGCGGGCTGCGGTCGGCCAGGCGGCTGCTGCCCTCGGTCTCGTCGTGCCGGCCGAGGATCTGGAAGCCGTCGTCGCCTACGTCGATGTCCTGCGGGGTTTCGCGGCCCAGCTCGGTGACCCGGCCGAGGAGCCGGCGGCGGTGTTCCGGCCGTGACGGTGGTCGCCGCCGAGACCGGGATGTCTGCCATCCGGACCGCCGACGCGGTCCGCAACGGCCGCACCACGGCTGTGGACGTCGTCCTCCGGACGGTCCGGTCGATCGAGGAGCACGACCCGGTGCTGAACGCCGTCACCGACGTCTACCTGGACCGGGCCCTCGAGGACGCCGCCCGCGTCGACGCCCTCGTCCGGGACGGTCGTGACCCCGGCCCTCTCGCGGGGGTGCCCTTCGCCGTGAAGAATCTGTTCGACGTGCAGGGGCATCGCACCCGGGCCGGGTCGCTCATCGAGCCCGAGCGCGGCCCGGCGGCGGCGGACGCGAGTGCCGTCCGGCGGCTGCGCGACCACGGCGCCGTGGTCGTCGCCGCCACGAACATGGACGAGTACGCGCACGGCTTCACGACGGAGAACGCCCACCACGGCACGACGCGCAACCCTCGGGACACCGATCGGTTGGCCGGCGGATCCTCGGGTGGTTCGGCGGCGGTCGTGGCTGCCGGGCTGGTCCCGCTCGCCCTGGGGTCCGACACCAACGGCTCGATCCGCGTCCCGGCCTCGCTCTGCGGCGTCTTCGGCCTCAAGCCGACCTTCGGGAGGGTGTCGCGAACCGGCACCACCCTGTTCGTGACCAGCCTCGACCACGTCGGTCCGTTGGCGTCGACGGCGCACGACCTGGCCGCGGCGTACGACGCCCTCGCCGGGCCGGACGATCGTGATCCCGTGTCGGCTCCCGGCACCCCGGAAGCGTGCCTCCCACAGATGGACAGGGGAGTGGACGGGTTGCGGCTGGCGATGGCCGGTGGCCACTTCACCGAGGTGGCCGGTGACGAGGTGATGTCTGCGGTCGAGGCGGCCCTCCGACCGCTCGACGTCCGTCGGACGGTCGATGTCCCCGGCACGGCCCAGGCCTGCGGGGCGTCGTCGGTGATCACCTCCGCTGAGGCGGGGCAACGCCATCTCACGCGTCTGCGGACGAGAGCGCGGGACTACGACCCGGCAGTGCGCCCGGCGCTTCTCGCCGGCGCACTGGTGCCCGCAGTGGACTATCTGGCCGCGCAGCGCTTCCGTCGCCACTACGGCGAGGCGGTGCGGACTGTCTTCGAGGACGTCGACGTGCTCGTCATGGCGACCACGCCCTGCACGGCGCCCCGGGTGGGAGAGCGGTTCCTGCGGGTCCGCGGCGAGGACCTGTCCATCGGTGCGAACCTCGGACTGCTGGCCCAGCCCTGGGCCTTCGTCGGGCTGCCGGCCCTGAGCGTTCCGGTGCGCGGGCCGGGCGACCTACCGGTGGGTGTTCAGCTCGTGGCCCGGCCCTACGACGAGGCCGCGCTCTTCCGCGTCGCCCGGGCGCTCGAGATCGCCGGATCGACGACAGGGGAACAGTCATGATGCTCAGCGAGGTCGATCGTCCGGACGTCGTCCGAGAGGTCACAGCGGCCTTCCGTGAGTACGAGGCCGCGTTGATGGCCAACGACGTAGACGCCCTGAACCGCTTCTTCTGGGACGACGACGCCACGGTTCGGTTCGGCGTACTCGAGAACCTGTACGGGTGGGCTGCGATCGCCGAGTACCGGCGCGGCCGGCCACCCGCTTCGCAGCGCCGGCTGCACAGGACCAGAATCACGACGTTCGGTGCCGACACCGGCCTCGCCGTGACCGAGTACGAAGAAGAGAACGCGGCGCAAGTGGGCCGTCAGACGCAGGTGTGGGTACGGCTCGAAGGCTCATGGCGGATCGTCAGCGCGCATGTCTCCCTGCCACCTCTCCCGGGTACGACCGAGCAGATCTGACGCAGTCGTGCATCCAACGACGAGGACCCGGTGAACGACATGTCAGCGGTGGTGAACCGAAGCTCACCACTCCCGCTCTACGTCCAGCTCGAGAACGTGCTCTTCGAGCGGATCCGCGAGGAAGGGCTCAAGCCTGGCGACCGCCTGCCGAGCGAGGCGGAGATCGAGGAGCAGTACCTCGTGTCCCGGGCGACGATCCGGACGGCGCTCAACAGGCTGGTCGCCGCGGGGCGGATAGAACGAATCCAGGGCCTCGGTTCGTTCGTGGCACGCCCGCGTCCCACTCACAAGACGTTGCTCAACTCCTTCACCGAGAACATGCGGGCGCAGGGGTTCCGGCCGCACCGCAGGCTGCTGCGTTCGGGCGTGGTGACCCCGGATGACGAGGTCCGTTCCGCGCTGCGCCTTCCGCGGGGTGACTGCCAGGGCATCGAGCGGCTCCTGCTCGCTGACGACCGGCCGATCGCGATCGCCAAGACCTGGCTGCCGGTCGACGTGCTGAAGGGCCGCCTCCATCTCTTCTCCGCCGAGTCGCTGGTGTCTGCGTCCTTGTACGAGGTGCTCCAGGGACCGGAGATCGGTCTGCGTCTGGTCCACGGCGTCGAGACGATTCGCGCAGCCGTGGCGACGAAGCCGGAGGCTCGCCTCCTCGAGTGTCGGACAGGAGACCCGACCCTGCTCGTGCGCCGAACCGCGTTCAGCTCCGGCCAGCGGCCGGTCGAGTACTCCGTCATGACTTTCGCAGGGGACCGGTACGAGTACCACGTCGAGCTCGCGGCGCCCGAGTGACGGGCCTGGACGTCGCGACCGTCGGTGAGCTGACCATCGACGACGTGATCATCGAGGACGTGGGCAGCGACTGGAAGCAGCCAGGGGGCGGCGCGCTCTACAGCGCGACCGGTGCGCTGCTCTGGTCGGACCACGTCGGGATCGCCGCAGCCGTGGGCATGGACTACCCGCCTTCGTTTCTCGCTCGGATCGCCGCCACCGGCCTGGATGTCGCGGCCGTCAGCACCTCACCGGGGCTGGCGAGCATCGGCTTGTGGCTCCTCCACGAGACGAGTGGCCGGCGCCGGCAGCTGGAGAAGCAGTGCGGGGGGACGATGCAGGAGCTGGACGCCGCTCGACCGGCGCTGCCCGAGCATGTTCGCGGCGCCCGGGGGATCCACCTCGCTCCCCAGACGAGCCAGGGCCATCGCCGGGCACTGGATGAACTGCGCCACGGCGACTGCATCAGGACCCTTGACCTCTTCGTCGAACCGTTCCTGGACGTCAGCGCCTACGCCGACGGTTCAGCCCTGGCAGGGGTCGACGCCTTCCTGCCGAGCGAGCAGGAAGTGCGGGACCTCTGGGGTCACGACGACCTTCGCCGGCTCCGCCTCGAACTACGCAGCCTGGGCCTGGACCCGGTGCTGGTGATCAAGCGGGGAGCGGACGGAGTCGACGTCCTCGTATCGGATGCCGTGATCCGCGTCCCGCCGGTGCCGATAGACCTCGTGGATCCGACCGGTGCGGGAGACGCGTTCTGCGGTGGCTTCCTCGCCAATTTCATCCGCACCGGCGACCCGGTCGAGGCGGCCGTCTCAGGCTGCGTGTCCGCCTCTTTCGTCTGCGAGACCCGGGGGGCACTCGCGGCTACCGAGCGACTCGACACGGAGCTCGCGCTGGTCCGCAGCGCTGCCCTCACCCGCGAACTCAGGAGGATCACGTGAGCCAGACGGTGCCGGTGACGCCGGAGCGCGTCGATGCTCTGAGAAGTCTCTTCCCCCAGGCGAAGCCGCTGATCGGCACGGTGCACCTCGAACCGCTGCCGGGGGCGCCACAGTACGACGGACAGAGCATGCGGGCCATCGTCGAACGTGCGGTGGCCGACGCGCGCCGATACGTCGAGGGCGGCATCGACGGGCTCATCGTCGAGAACGAGGGCGACATCCCCTTCCTCAAGCCTGACCTCGTGGGCCCGGAGACGGTCGCGGCCATGTCTGTCGTCACGGGGGCGGTCGTCGAGGCAGTGTCGGTACCCGTCGGAGTGCTGTGCCTCGCGAACGCCACCCTGCAGAGCCTGGCGATCGCCAAGGCCTCCGGTGCGCGCTTCGTCCGGGCGAACCAGTGGGCCAACGCCTACATCGCGAACGAGGGCTTCGTCGAAGGCAGCGCCGCGACCGCGCTGCGGTTCCGGGCCCACATCCACGCGCGAGACGTCGTGGTCTTCGCCGACGTGCACGTCAAGCACGGAAGCCATTCGATCGTGGCTGACCGGGACATCGCCCAGCAGACGCACGACGTCGAGGCGTTCGGAGCCGACGTCCTGATCGCGACCGGCCGGCGCACGGGCGACCCGACGCAGCCTTCCGAGGTCAAGGAGATCGCGGATTCGGCGAGCAGGCCGGTCATCGTCGGTAGTGGCCTCGACACCGACAACGCGGATGCGCTGCTGCGCATCGCCGACGGGGCGATCGTCGGCAGCGCCATGAAGGAGGGTGGCGTGTGGTGGGCCCCCGTGTCCGTGGAGCGCACCCGAGCGATCGTCGACGTGGTCGACCGGCTTCGTCGCTCCGAGACGTGAGGAAGGTCCACCCTTGTCATCCACTGCGGTACCGATCATCCTCGACTGCGACCCCGGCCACGACGATGCCATCGCCATCCTGCTGGCACTCGGCTCGCCGTCCATCGACCTGTTGGGCGTGACGACCACCTTCGGGAACTGCTCGCTCGCCGACGCCACTCGCAACGCGCTGCAGGTGCTGACGCTCGGCGGGGCGACGCACGTGCCGGTCGGCCAGGGCGCCAGTGGACCGCTGGCCGGTACGGCCGAGCTGGGCAACTACGTTCACGGGGTCAGCGGGCTCGACGGGCCCGCCATGCCCGCCCCAGCGTGCGACGTGGACGAGCGGGGCGCCGTCCAGTTGATGGCGGACCTGCTGTCGGGCTCTGCTGTCCCCGTCACGCTCGTCGCGACGGGGCCCATCACCAACGTCGCAGCGTTGATCCAGGACAGGCCCGACGTCCTTCCGCGCGTGCGCGAGATCGTCTTCATGGGCGGCTCGACAGAACGTGGCAACCACAGTCCGTACGCCGAGTTCAATACCTACAGTGATCCCGAGGCGCTCGAGGTCGTGCTCTCGGCGGGGCTGCCCGTGACCATGGTGGGGCTCAACCTGACACACCAGGCGCTGGCCACCCCCGACGTCGTAGCGGCCATGCGTGCCCTGCCCCATGAGGTCGGTCGCATCGCCTCGGAATGGATGGGCTTCTTCGGGAGCTCGTACAGCCGGGTCTGGAATTTCGATGCACCTCCGGTCCACGATCCCTGCGCCGTCTTCCAGCTCATCGAGCCGGAGGCGGTCCGCTGCGTCGACGCTTTCGTGGCCGTGGAGACGGCAGGCACATGGACCAGAGGTGCCACTGCTGTCGATCTGTTCCACCGCTGGGGTAGGGACGCCAACGCGCGGGTCGCGGTAGAACTCGATGTCGAGAGCTATTGGTCGACGGTGCTGGCCGCGCTGGACGTCGTGGGCGGCGCCTGACACAGAGCAACCGGGCGTGTCCGGGGGTGACCGATGCCGGGGCGCGGCATTCCACGCTCGTGGCGGCGGGCCGAGTCGACATGGAGACGAGTCCGGGGACGGGTCAGCGGTCCCGATCGGCCCCTCCGCAACGATTAGGGAACGCGGCGCCCCGGCCCGTCGCGGGAGGCCGGATATCCGGTCGCCGGCACCTACCTTTCATGCATCCGCCACGGCTGGCGGTGGTCGTCGCTCTTGTTCAGCGGTGGTCGATCGTCACGGAGTGGTAAGGGTGAGCGGCGTGGGTCTACCGAGCGGTGAAGTGGTCCTCGGCGGAGGGATCGGCCAGGGTTGGTGGCTGGTCGTCGACGAGCAGGACGGGCCCGGTCGAGTGGTCGCCGGGCCGTTCCCGGACCGAGCCGAGGTGAGCTGGGCCGCAGGTGCGTACGACCTCGGCGACCCCGACGGCGTGCGTCCGGTCTACGGCGTCCGCCGCAAGGACGGCGCCCTCAACCGCCGGCCGTCGCCGCAGGACTGGGCCTGGCTGGCCCACCTGGGTGAGCAGCTCGAGCGCCTCCCGGACGACTGGGACTCCGAGCTCTCCGACGACGACCCGCTCGCGACGCTGGTGGTCGAGGTCGCCGCGGCACTGGCCGAGGCGGGGCTGCCCCTCCACGACTCCACCGGAGCGGGAAGCGAGGTCGGCGGAGCGTGCCTGACCCCCGAGCCGACGCTCGACGGCGTCGTTCTCACCTGGCGCCAGCACGACCGGATGAGCGTCGACCAGGTGCACGGTGTCGGGGCCGACGCCACGGTCCAGCAGGTGATGAACCGCGCCCTCGCCGACGTGTTGATAGTCCGTGGCTTCGTGGTCGACGCCTTCGGTGGCGCCACCGGTCACGTGGTCCGGTCGTACGCCTGAGGCCCGCGGGTCCGGCTACGAGGTTCGCGAGGGCGTACTGACGGCTAGGAGTCGTTGCGGACGAGTCGCAGGTTCGGCCGGGTGGTGATGCTCTCGCGCGGGTCGGGCACCGCGGGAAGGCCCGCGGCCCGGCGGACCCGGTTCTCGGGCACGTCGAGCGCCTTCGCCAGGTACTCGGCGACGCCTTCGCTGATGAAGCTGCTGCCTCCGCTGCGGGCGATGCGCGAGATCGTCTCCGCGGGGAGGACCCGGCAGGACCGCTGCGAGGCCTCCTCGACGGTGCGGGCCAGCTCCCACAGGCGGCGGCGTACCAGCTCGGGCAGGTCCTTGGCGGCCATCGGTCAAGGTTAAGCCACCGCAGGCGCGGGCGTCATCCGGAACGGCAATCGATCGTCGAGCGCACTGGGGCAGCAGATCGGCCGGCTCGGTCGTGGCACCGAATACCCCGTTGGGGTATGTCGTGGTCCATTCGTCCATGACGAAAGGACCACGACATGGACACCGGTTCCGAGCACGTGGAACATCCCGAGCACGACACGCAGCGACCCGTTTCCTGGGCCATGGTGATCGGGACGTCGCTCGGCCTGCCCGACGGGGCGACCGTGGTCCTGTCGATCGCGCCGGCCTTCGTCTTCGGCTACGCACTGACCAAGCGCGGCGTGCTGCGGGCCGGCGTGCCGTGCCGTAGGGCGGCCACGGTCGCGGCGGCTACACGGTCTCCGTCGCGGTCATGGTGGTCATCGACAACGCCGTGATCGTCGCCGTCCCGGGCGCCATGGATGCCGGGATCACGTCAGCACTCTTCTGGGGAGCGCTCGCCGTCTCGCTCGCCGTGGCCTTCGTCCCCACCACGCCGGTCGACCGCTGGCTGATGGGTCGGGGCAAGGGGCACGCCGTCATGCGCGTGTACCACTGAGGAACGGTCCTCGAGCGGTTCAGGCGGCCTCCGGCTCAGGGAGCGGGCGTTGTTCCCGCAGCGACGTCGTCCACCTGGGGTTCGGAGGGCTCTGCCGCCTCGAGCGAGGGATCGTAGAAGACGGAGATCCCGCGGCCACCACGCTTGGCCGTGTACATGGCCAGGTCCGCGCGGCGGATGAGGCCGTCGATGTCGGTGTCCCGGTCGCTGAAGGCGACGCCGATGCTCGCGCCGACCTTCGCGGTCCGCCCGCCACCGAGCTCCACCGGTCGGTCCAGCTCGACGCGGATGCGGTCCAGCGCCGTGTGCACGCCGGCTTCGTCGATCGGGCCGTGCAGGAGGACGGCGAACTCGTCCCCACCCAGCCGGGCAGGGGTGTCCGCCGTGCGCACGCAGTCGTGCAGGCGCTGGGCGAACACCTTCAGCAGCAGGTCACCCGCCTGGTGGCCGTAGGTGTCGTTGACCGGCTTGAAGCCGTCGAGGTCGATGTAGAGCACCGCGGGCCACTGGCCGTTGCGGCCGGCCAGGTGCAGATCGTGCTCGGTGCGGTCGAGGAAGAGCGTGCGGTTGGGCAGCTCGGTCAGCGGGTCGTGCATCGCCGCGTGCCGCAACTCCTCCTGGAGCTCGATGACCCGCCGGAGGTCGGTCTCCAGCCGGCCGCGGTCCAGAGACGTTGCCACGTGCCGCGCGAAGGTCTCGAGGAGGGCCAGGTCGCTGCCGGCGAACGTGCCCACGTCGCCGAGGCGCCCGGTGACCATCAGCAGCCCCTGGACGCGCCCATCGGTCTCCAGCAGCGACACCATGCCGTCCTTGAGCGTGTGCCGGGTGACGTAGCGCTCGAGCGCGGAGTCGTGTCCGAGGCCCGTGCGGGTCGTGTGTTCGCCGGTCCCGGTGGCCCAGGCGACCATCGCGTCGGCGTCCTCGGTGCGCTCCATGACCTGCAGGGCCACGGGCTTGTCGCCCTCGCGGCTGCGGCTCAGGGTGGGCGGGGCGCCCTCGTCACCGAACAGCACGAGCTCGGCGTTCCCCGCCTTGAAGGCGCCGCGCACCGCGGTGAGGAAGTCGGTCAGGGCGGTCTGGGCGTCGTCGCTGTTGTAGAGCAGCGAGGTGATCTCGTGCAGGACCCGCAGATTGTTCTGCTGCTCGCGGGCCTTCGCGTAGGCGCGGTAGGCGGCGATCAGCAGGCCCGACGGCAGGGCGAGCAGGCCCAGCGAGGCCGGGCTCTGCGCCGCGGTGTTCGCGGCGAGCAGGCCGACGGCGGCCACGCCGAGCGCGAAGGGCAGGGAGAGACCGAGGATCCGGCCGAGCTCGCGCAGCTGGAAGGTCGGCTGGGAGACCCGCATGACCGCCCAGATGCACAGGCCCGCGGTCGTGGTGGAGGCCCCGATGGCGGCCAGCGCGGCGATCCAGTCCCAGGCGCCGGCGAGGACGGTGTTGCGGCCCAGGGTGGCGAAGGTGATCGCGGCCAGGCACCCTGCGAGGCCGTACTGGGCGAGGTTGAACGCCAGCTTGAGGCCGAACTGGCGACGGTGCAGGACCAGTGCCAGACCGACCCCGGTGACGAGCGCGGGGACCAGGGCCTCCGGTTCCAGGAGGTAGAGCCCGGCAACGAGGACGAGGTCGGTCATCGAGAAGGAGTGCGAGTCCCGCTGCAGCTGGATGTGCACGACGAGGAACTCGCCGGTGGCGAACGCAGCCGCCCAGACCAGCCACGGAAGGCCGAGGGGCTCTGCCGGGCCGGAGAGCTGCGGAAGGACGGTGACGCCGAGCGTGCCGGCCATCGCGGCGAGCGCGAGGACGAGCAGCACCACCCGGGAGCGGACGGGAAGCCCCCCGGGTCGGGAACGCGGCGTCGCCGAACGCGTCGTGGCGTCGGCCTCCGGCGTGCTCATCTCATCCCTCTCCTGTCAGCGGTCTCTTGCTGCAGGAGTCATCGGCATCTACCGGGGAAGCTGTAAGGGGGCACGGACGCAATACCTGCGGGTCACCCTTCCGAAGGACGACCGGCGACGCCACGACCGGGTTCGCTCAGTCCGGCAGCACCACGCGTGCCGAGCAGGTCTCGCCGGAGCGAAGGTTGCGGGCGGTGGCGGTGTAGACGTCGTCGACGTTGTTGACCTCACGGGCGGACTGCGTGACGGTGACGTCGCCCTGGGCGTTGGTGGTCCGCTGGGTGGCGAAGAACTGGGTGCCCTGCCGCAGCATCCGGACGTTCCAGGTGTCACCGGCCCGGGTGGAGTCGACCGTCAACCGCAGCGCGGCCACGTCGCCCTGCGCCTCGGCGGCACGCATCGTCCACGTGCTGCTGGCACTGCAGGCTCCGCTCCGCGTGACGGCATCGGCGGCGGAGGTGGCGGAGGCGGAGGACATGGGGAGCAGGGTGGCGGCGCCGACGAGCGCGGCGACCGACAGTCGGGTGAGGGAACGCATCGGAACCTCCAGGAAGGGGTGGCTGACTGCTTGCACGGCCGAGCCAACGCCCAGGAGGTCCAGGCAGGACAGTGGACGATCGGCCTACGACCCCGGAAACTCCCGGAGACCGCCGGCATCGAGGTGCCGGCGGGCCCAGAGCGCCGCGGACGTGCGGTCCTGCACGCCGATCCGCTGGAAGACGTGCGTCAGGTGCGCCTTGACCGTGCCCTCCTGTATGCCCAGCCGGCGCGCGATCTGTTTGTTCGCCAGCCCCAGGCCGACGAGGGCGAGGACCTCGCGTTCGCGCTCGGTCAGCTCCGCGGCGCCCGACGACGGCGACGGCGCACGGCGCGCGCTGATCAGGGTGCGGGCCACCCGGGGGTCCAGTGGTGACTGGCCACCGGCCACCGCGCGTATCGCGCCGATCAGGTCTCCGGGCTCGGCGTCCTTGAGCAGGTAACCGGCCGCGCCGGCGTCGAGGGCGTCCAGGACGCGCTCCCCGTCGGAGAACGAGGTCAGGATCAGCACCTCGACGTCCGGATGGGCGGCGGTGATCAGCCGGGTGGCAGCGACGCCGTCCATGTTCGGCATGGAGAGGTCCATCAGCACCACGCGGGGCGAACAGGCGACGACCTCCTCCACGGCCTCCCGCCCGTCGGAGGCGACGCCCACCACGCGCATGTCCGGGGCGGCGTCGATGAGGGTGGTCAGGCCGGCCCGCATGAGGGCGTGGTCGTCCACCACCAGGACGTCGATCACGGCAGGGGCACCCGCAGCCGCAGTGCGGTGCCCTCGCCCGGCGCCGTCGCCACGTCGAGCGTCGCGCCCGCGGCGTCGGCCAGGTCGGCGACGACCCGTAGGCCGAAGTGGCCGGAGCGGGTGTCCGCCGTCGAGACATCGGGGTCGAAGCCGACGCCGTCGTCGGTCACCTCGAGCGTCACCGCGTCCACCTCCGTCCGTACCTCCAGCGTCACGCGCCGGGCCCCGGCGTGCTTGGCCACGTTGATCAGCGCCTCCTGGGCGACCCGGAACACCAGCGCCGCCACATCCGGGGGCACGTCGACGTCGGTCGGGACCCTGACGACGACGTCCACGCCCCGGGGACGCAGCCGGGTGGCCAGGTCGCGCAGGGCCGACGGCAGCCCCGCCTCGGACAGATGAGCAGGATAGATCTCGATCAGCAGCGAGCGGAGGGCCGTCACGGAGTCCCGCACCGCCGTCCTGGCGGCCCGGAGTGACGCGGTGATCTCGCCGGTGCCCTCGGGTGCGCGGTTCTCCAGTCCCTGCACCGCCCCTGACAGCACGTAGGAGGCGGCCGACAGGTCCTGGACGATGCCGTCGTGGAGGCTGCCGGCGATCCGTCGGCGTTCGTCGATCGAGGCGTCGGCGGTCCGCGTCTGCAGCGCCTGCCGCTCCTGTTCGCCGGCGCGCAGCTGCCGGATCATCCGGTGGCCGAGCGGGAGCTGCAGGAGCAGGAGCAGCAGGAGCGCCGTCACGGAGATGGGCGCGAAGGTGAGCCAGATGTCCACCTGCCGGGCGGTCGCATCTCCGTACCGGAAGTAGGTCTCGAACAGCAGCGGCTCCCCGGATGGCGTGTGCACCCGGCGGTAGACCTCCAGGAGCTGCCATCCCCGCGCCCGCTCGTACCGGTTCTCCGGCTTCTCGAGGTCGCTGACCTCGGCATAGGTGTCACCGGAGCGCAGGGCCTCCTGTTCGTCCGGGCCCAAGGGATAGGCGGTGCCCACCAGGCGCGGCTCGTCGGAGTACACGATGGTGCCGTCCCCGGCCCAGATCTTGATCCGGACCAGCTCGGCGTCCCGGCGCATGCCGGCTGCCACGGCGTCCAGCACCGCCAGGGTGCCCGGGTCGCCGGTCAGGATCTCGTCGGTCAGCGCGGGCTCGACCACGACGGAGGCGAGCGCGTCGGCCGCCGCCCGCGCGTCGGCCAGCGACTCCTTCTCGGCGGCCCGGCCGCTGGCCCACACGGTGCCGGCGAGCAGGAGCGCCACGGCCGCGAGGTTGCTGACCACGAACTGCGTCAGCACCCGCGCCGCGGTCGGCGGTCTCCGGCGCCGGCCGGGGTGTCCCTCGGGGAAACCGCCCGCGATCCGGACCCAGGGCCGGCCTGCGGGGACCCTCGGGGGCGCCACCTGCGTCGGCGGCTGCTGTGCCATCGCGGCTGCTTCCTAGTCCGGCCGCCCGGCAGACGATCCGGACGCGAGACATGCGAGCGTACGGGCGGCTCAGGCGTCGAGGAACTCCTCGATCACCGGCGCGAGCTCGGCGGCCTCGGTGATCAGCGCGATGTGGCCGCCCTGGTAGAGGTGCAGCCGGGCGTGCGGGATCAGCCTGGCCATCACGCGGGCGTTGATGACCGGGATGATCGGGTCGTCGTCACCGGCGACGAGCAGGGTGGGCTGCCGGATGAGCTTGAGGAACGGCAGGCTGCTCCACCCGGCGCTGGCGGCCAGCTGGTAGTAGTAGCCGCGCCTCGGGCCGAGCCGGGTGGCGGCATGCAGTGCGCGGGCGGCGCGCTCGGGATCGGTGCGCACCGTGCCGCCGTAGATGTCACCGGCGATCTGGCGGGCGTACTCCGGGTCGCGGTGCCGGCGCGGCGTGAGCATCCGGGACAGCACCCGCGGATTGGCCGGCACCATCAGGGTGCCGGTTCCGGTGGCCACGAGGACGAGGCGGCGGCACCGGCGCCGGTGCTGGACGGCGAAGTGCTGTGCCAGCCCGCCGCCCCAGGACAGCCCGAGCACGTCGACCTCGCCGTCGAACCCCAGGCGGTTGAGCATGCCGGCCACCACCGGGCTGAACGTCGACAGGTTGTAGGGGACGACCGGCCGCGGCGAGCCGCCCACACCCGGCACGTCGAACCGGATGACGCTGCGCCGTTCGTCGAGTGCCTCGACGAACGGTTCGAGGACTTCGAGGCTGGCGCCGATGCCGTTCATCAGCAGCAGCGGCGGCACCGACGGGTCGGTACCGGGGCGGACGGCGACGCGCAGCGTCCGGCCGGCGGCGGTGACCGTCCGGACGAAGTCCCCGCGTCCCGGCCCGGTCGGCGACGGTCTCGTGGTCACCGGGCCTACTTGTCGAAGACGTACGTGCCGGGAGCCTCGGCCAGCTCCGTCAGGTCCCCACCGGGCGATGTCGGGGCCGGCACCTCCTCCCCGGACCGCTCGCCCAGCCAGGTCATGAAGTCCGGCCACCAGGAGCCCTGCACGGTGTCCGTCGACTGCAGCCACTTCTCCGGGTCCGGCGGCGTCGCGCCCGCCACCTGGAACGTGGACCTGGGATTGCCGGGCGGGTTCACCAGCGAGGCGATGTGGCCGCTGGTGGACAGGATGAACCGGCTCGTCCCGCCCAGGAGCTGGGTGGAGCGGTAGCAGGCCTGCCACGGGCACAGGTGGTCGGCGATCCCGGCGGTGACGTAGGAGTCGACGGTCACCTTCGACAGGTCCACCGGCGTGCCGAGCATCGTGGCGGTGCCCGGCTTGGTGAGGGTGTTGCCGATTGCGATGTCGATGAAGTCGCGGTGCAGCGCCGCGCTCATCCGCGTCGTGTCGGCGTTCCAGTAGAGGATGTCGAAGTTCGGCGGCTTCTTGCCCTGCAGGTAGTTGTTCACCCAGTAGTTCCAGATCAGGTCGTTGGGCCGCAGCCAGGCGAAGACCTCGGCAAGCTGCGCGCCGTCCAGGTAGCCCTTCTTCCGAGACTTCTCGGTGGCCGCCTTCACCGAGTCCTCGTCCATGAGGGCGGAGACGGTGCCGGCCCGCGACCAGTCGAGCACGGTGACCGCGAGGCTCAGTCCGGTCACGCGGTCCAGCCGCCCGATGTCGGCCAGGTGCGCCATCACCATCGTGGTGATGATCCCGCCGGAGCAGAAGGCCTGGAGCGACACCTTCTCCTGGCCGGTGGCCCGCTCGACGGCGTCCATCGCGTCGAGGATGGCCTGGCCGTAGGCGTCGAGGCCCCACTCCGCGTGCCGTTCGTCGGGGTTGCGCCACGAGATCATGAAGACCTGCTGGCCGCTCGCGACGTAGTGCTCGACGATGCTGCGCCCCTTGGCGAGGTCGGCGATGTAGAACTTGTTGATCGTCGGCGGGACCATCAGCAACGGCACTTCCCGCACCGTCTCGGTCGACGGCCGGTACTGGATCAGCTCGAAGACGTCGGTCCGGAAGACCACCGCCCCCGGCGTCGTGGCCAGGTCCTCGCCCACCCTGAACGCGTCCGGATCCACCATCGACGGCACCCGCGGCGGCGTCGCGAGGTCCTTGACGAAGCGGGCCAGGCCCTTGACCGCGCTCCGACCGCCGGTGTCGATCGCGGCCTTCAACGACAGCGGGTTGAGCACCGGAACGTTGCTGGGCGCCAGCGCGTCGACGAGGTTGGTCGCGGTGAAGCGGATCCGCTCGTCGTCCTGCCAGTCGAGGTCGGCGTCCTCGATCAGCTCCCATGCGGTGCGCGCCGTGGCGAGGTGAGCCTGCATGGCCCGCTTCAGCAGCGGATTGCCCGACCAGGCGGGGTCGGCGAACCGCTTGTCCTTCTTGCCGGGGGCGAGCTCGGAGTTCCCCGCGGCGATCCGGGCCAGCTCGCGCGCCAGCTCGCCGGCCCGGCTGGCCACGGTGCCCGGCCGGGAGGCGAGAGCCGACCCGAACCGCAGCGCCGTGCCCGCCGGGGGGATCAGTCGCCGCAGTGGACCCTGCGCCGCATCCACGAGCACCATGTCGAGGCCCATGACTGCCTCGGACGCGTCCTCCGGCGGCTCGACGGGCCGCTTCCCGGAGCCGGGCTGCCGGCCCGAGCCGGTCCGGTCGCCGGAGGAGGGAGGGGTGCTGTCGGTCGCGGGCTGAGCCATCGAGTCTTCTCCTCTGAGCGCTGCGCAGGCACGAGGGGAAAGGCGCCCCGCCCCCGAGCGCACGATGTGACGCCACTCACTGAACCACAGCCGCCCGGAACCGGCAGACCGGTCTCAGGCGGTCGGCGCCCGGGCGTCCCGGCGATGACGGAGCGCCATCAGCAGGGCCGGCCAGCCCAGCGCGAGGCCGGCTCCGAGCAGTGCGCCCGCGAGCGTGTCCGACAGCCAATGGGCGCGTAGATAGACGCGGGAGAGCGCCATGACGGCGGTGAACTCGACCGCCCGAAGCTCCCACCGCCAGCGCTGCCGCCCGGGTGGTGCCAGCACCAGCACCAGCCCGACGGCGGTCACCGCGGTCGCGATCGCGTGTCCCGACGGAAACGCCGCTCCCGTGGTGGCGATCAGGCTCCCCGACGGTCGGGGTCGGTCCACGGCGGACTTGACCACGCCGATCAGCAGCTCGCTGGACAGCACGGCGAGGCCGAACGCCGCCAGCCGCAGCCAGTGCCGGCGCCACGCGAGCAGGACCAGGGCCGCCACGCGGAGCGGCCAGTTCACGACGGCGCTGCCGAGCCAGGACAGGCCGACGGCGACGACCGTCGTCGGCCGGTTCTCGATCGCGAGCGCGAACCGTTCCACCGCGTCGTCCACCGCCTGGACCGCCGGGCGGGTCGCCGGGAGGAGATAGAGGACGCTCACCAGGACGGCCCCGGCCAGCAGGCATCCGCTCACGACCAGCCCGCGCCGGTTGTCGACCAGCATCACGCCGGTCGCCCGATCAGCAACCGGACCGCGCCGGCCACCAGCAGCCCGAGGGCCGCCCCGCCCACCACGTCGAGCGGGAGGTGCGCGCCGACGTAGACCCGGGTCAGGGAGACCACGACGACGAGTACGGCGACCGTGATCCGCCCCGACCTGCCCAGCCACGGCCAGGCCACCGCGGCGAGCGCCGCCAGGACGGCGGCGTGCCCGGACACGAACCCGCGCCCGTGCGCCTCCGCGCCGCGGATGATGACGTCGGCCACCAGGCCGTCCGGGCGACCCCGGGGGACCAGGCCCTTGACCACCTTGGCCAGCAGGTAGGTGCCGGCTCCGGCGACCAGCAGCTCGCCGGCGAGACGCCACCGGCGGAAGGCGACGGCGACCAGCCCGGCCGCCGGGACGACGAGGAGGTTGCCGAGCTGCATGACCGGCCAGACGAACACGAACGGCAACACGGTGGTGCCGTTGAGGACCCGGAAGACCGCGGCTTCCGCGCCCGCGACACGGTCGGCGTCGACCGGCACGGCGGCGAGCACGAGGACGGCGCCCCCGGTCACGAGCAGCGCGATCTCGGGCCATCCGCGCCGGGTCCGGGCGTGCACTGCGGAGGCGGTGGTGCTCACACCGTCTCCGGCACCAGGTCGGTGCGCGGCGCCGAGTTCGCGGCCCGCCGCCACGAGCGGTTTCGCTGCCAGATCACGTAGGTGACCAGGCCGATCGGGATCGGCAGCACGTAGGTGAGCGCACGGAAGATCAGCACGGCCGCCGCGACGAGGGCGCGCGGGCCGCCCGCGGCGGCCAGCCCGGTGATCAGAGCGAACTCCACGACGCCGAGGCCGCCCGGGGTGAAGGGGATCGCCGTCAACAGCCGTGCGAAGGCGAACACGGCGAGCGCCTCGGCCCAGCTCACCTCCTCGGCGCCGACCCCCACGAAGCGCAGGGCGAGCAGGAGGACGGCGAACAGCGACAGGTGGCTGACCAGGGTGGCCAGGGTGATCCAGTGCCAGCGCGCGTGCAGCAGGAGCGCCGTCCGGTCGCGGAACTTCGTGGTCGCCAGGTCCCAGCCCTGAACGGGCGGCCGCCCGAAGGGACGCAGCAGCGCCGAGGCCACCCGTCCGGCGCCGATGCCCAGGCGCGCGGCGCTCTCCCGGCTGCGCAGCAGCAGCCACAGGGCGATCACCGCGACCACCAGCCCGGCGACGCCCGCCAGGCCCGCCGCCAGCCGGCCGGCACCCGGCGTGCCCTGGAACGCCAGCAGCACCAGTGCGAGCACGGGGAGGCCGAGTTTCGCGAAATTGTTGAACAGGCCGCTGACCAGGAGGGACACCGAGGTCCGCGACCGGGAGAAGCCCCAGGAGGAGTTCATGGCGTACGTGAGTCCCAGGGAGATCGCCGCACCGCCCACGACGGTGTTGGACACCGCCGTGGTCGTCTCGGTGGCGACCGTGGCCTGCCGGAAGGTCTGCCCGGGCATGGTGGTCACCACGACGAACTGGTACGTCGCCAGGTTCCAGACCGCGGCGAGCAGGAGGACCCCGACCTCCGCCGTGGTCATCGAGCGCACCGACGTCCAGACGTCGGCGAGGCTGGTGAACTGCGGGAGGAACCACACGAAGACGGCGACGAGCAGGGCGACGGACAGCAGCGGGCCCAGCAGTCGTCTCCAGAGCGGGCGCTGTCCCCGTCGCGAAGGCGCGGCCTGTTCGCTCATGGCTCGCCCGCTCCCGTTCCGACCGGGTCCAGGGAGAGCCGGCCCCCGCTCTCCTCGTGCACCTGCGCCACCAGGTCCGCCCGGCGGACGGCACCCACCGCCTGGGTCGCGAGGGCCAACGGTTCGCCCCGGCTGTCTCCGCTCAGGTGGAAGGCGAAGGTGATGCAGCCGCCGTCGAAGACGTAGTAGCGCTTACCCGCGAAGTCCGGCGTGGTCCGCGTGATCCGTTCGTAGCGGCGCATCTCCTCGCGGTCGCTGGGGATCTCGGTCGCCCCGGTGGTGCTGCAGGAGTCGTCGAGGCGCACCTCGATCGCCTGTGCCCCGTCCCGGTCGGAGTCCAGCCAGAAGCGGGCTCCCCCGTTGCGGGCGTCGAGATGGTGGAAGCTCCAGCCCAGCGGCAGCGCGGTCCGCAGGCACGGCACCCAGGTGGCAGAGGGCACCGACTGGGCCATGAGGACGACGGCGTTCGAGGCTGCTCCGTGCTGGCCCTCCGCGCAGCTCGGCTCGACGATCGTGGCGGTGTTGTCGCTGGAGCACCCGGTGAGGCCCAGGCCGAGGAGGAGGGCCAGCAGGGGCACCGCGGCGCGCCCGTTCACAGCGGCGACCCGAGCAGGGTGCTGACGATGAACGCGCCGGCGAGGATCCCGCCGAACAAGGTGGCGACGGTCAGCACCACGCGCCGCCAGGTCCAGCGTTGGATCTTGATGGGTGGCAGCCGGTACGGCAGCAGTTGGAGGAAGTCGCCGTGCAGGTCGCGGCCCTGCTGGCGCAGCATGCGGCGAAGCTGGGAGGGCATGGTCAGCCCGCGGGTGGCGGCGAAGGCCTCGGCGATCTCCTCGTCCGAGAACTGGCGCCGGGCACGCTGGTACACGCGCTCGGCGCTGGTCCGGAGCCCGAGAACCAGCATCATGTTGGCGAGGTCCACCGCCTGCCGCCACGGGCTGGGCCGGACCTCGGCGAATGCGGTGTCGATGAGGAACAGCGTTCCGCCGCGCACCATCAGGTTGGCGGGCTTGATGTCCCGGTGGGCCAGGCCGATCTCCCACATCCGGCGGACGACGGACAGCCCCTGGTCGATGACGTTGTCGTCGATCTCTGCGTCACCGATCTCCTCGGCGCCGTCGAAGAACTCGTTGACCAGCAGGTACTCCCGCTCCGGGGTGATCTCGACGACGCCGAGCGGATGCGCCACCGGCAGGCCGGCGTCGGAGAGCAGCCGCAGCACGTAGTCCTCGTACTGCACCAGCCGCCGGACGGAGTGGTACGGCTGCTCGTCCTCCAGCCGCCCGTAGAGCAGGGTGCGACCGAGCTTGTACCAGCGGTCGGACCGCACGTGCGTGGCCGCGTAGAGCTTGCCGAAGACGTAGGTGTCCGGGTCGCCCTTCACCGTGATCCGCAACGGCGTCGAGCCGCCGGACCCAGCCAGGTTGAACGGCTTGACCTCTCCGGCGATGAGGCCCAACTGGTCGTGCAGCGCCCGGACGATGGCCTCGCCGCGGGCGCCGGTCACGTCCAGGTGCGCCGGGCGGCCGCGGCTGTAGCGCACGGGGTAGACGTCGTTGGGCGTCAGCAGGCGGAAGGCCGCCAGCGTGACCGCGACGCCGAGGATGACACCGGCCAGGATGTCGGTCGGATGGTCCTGGGCGAGGTAGAGCCGGGACAGGGCGGTCAGCAGGAGCAGCCCGGCGATCGCCCACTTGGCCTTCGTCCGGTAGCGGCCGGACGGGACGAGCGAGTAGGCCATGCTGACCAGGAAGGCGCTGAGCACCGTCATCGGGAGCGACGGCATGGAGAAGCCCGCCCACGAACCCAGGATCTCCACCTCGTAGGGACGTGGCCGCCGCAGGAGGCTCGCCATCCCGGCGGCGATGCTCACCACGATCGTGCCGACCCCGACCCAGACGAACAGGTGCCGCCACCGCCGCAGCGCAGCGAGCGTGACCAGGTTGGTCAGCCAGATGACGTAGATGGCCGGTGCCGTGCCCAGCACCCCCGCGACGTCGGCGACCCGGGTCAGCCACGGCGTCCGGAACTCGGCGAAAGCCTGCAGCACCCGGGTGTCGGCGACGTCGAAGACGGTGACACTGCCGGTCGCGAGAACGACCGCCCACGCGACCACGACCATGCCGCTGAGGCTCAGCCACCACTTGCCCGAGGCGTTGAGGTGACGGGGGAGGGGAGGGGGTTCCCCCGACGGACGGCGGCGCCTGCGGACGCGCTGGATCGCGGGTGGAGCCGGCCGCGGAACCGGAATGGTCCGGCCCGCGTCGGGCGGAGCCTGCGGCAGCGAGGCCATGCCGGCTGATGTTCCACCCGTACCGGCGCGCGGTCATCCCCTTTCGTCCCGGTCCGGCGCTACGGTGGCCCGGCCCGAGCCCCCGCCGGGGAGGAGCCGCCGTGCGACCTCGCCCAGCCGGCCTCCTCGCCGTCCTGGTGCTGCTGGTCGGCATCCCGGCCTGCGGGTCGACGAAGCCCGAACCGGCGGCGCAGGTGACGACCGTCCGGTTCGCCTCCTACGACTTCGCGGAGAACCAGACCCTGGTCGAGGTCTACGCCGAGGCGGCCCGCCGCCGCGGGCTGCCGGTCTCCGTCCAGCATGGCGTCGGCACCCGCGAGGTGGTGGCGCCGGCGCTCCAGCAGGGCGTGGTGGACGTCGTCGTGGACTATCTGGGGACGGCGCTCACGTTCTCGCGCCCCACCGACTCCGACCTGCCCAAGGATCCGGCCGAGATGCACGCCGTGCTGGCGCGGACCCTCGGCGCGCGCGGGGTGGCGGTGCTCGAGCCGGCGGGGGCGGAGGATCAGAACGGCTTCGCCGTGACGATCGCGTTCTCCACCAAGAACCGGGTGTTCCGGCTGTCCCAGCTGGAGCCGCTCGCGCCGCAGCTGACCTTCGGTGGGCCGCCCGAGTGCCCCGACCGGCCCTACTGCCTGAAGGGGCTCGAGGACACGTACGGCCTGCGCTTCGGGAAGGTCCGGTCCATGCCGTCCCGGGCCGCCACGGTGGAGGCCCTGCTGTCCGGGCAGATCGACGTCGGACTGCTGGAGACGACGGACGCCCGGCTGGCGACGTCCGCGATCGCGCTGCTGAGCGACGATCTGGCGCTGCAGCCGCGGGAGAACGTCGTCCCCCTGGTGCGAAGGGCGGCGATCGACCGCTGGGGCGAGAAGCTGCGGACGGCGCTCGACGACGTCAGCGCGCAGCTGTCCACCGGCGACCTCGTCCTGCTCAACGAGGCGGTCGAGACCAAGGGGTTGACCCCGGCCGAGGCCGCCGCCCAGTGGTGGGACACCCGCTGAGCTGTCCCGGACGATCGCACCGCGGCCGGTGATCGCCCGCCCCACGATCAGCGTGTCCGCCTCGCGGGTGCCCTGGTCGGGTCACTCGGGTCTGCTCGACCACGTCTCCAGCGACGCGTCACGCGCGACCTGCCCAGCGCCACCAGGACGACCACCGCCGTGACGAATTCGATCACCGCGAGCAGGCGTCGGTCGGCGAACCCGGTCGCCGCACCGACGGACACGGCGATCGACGCCGGCGTCGGCCACCCGAACAACTCGGCACCCCAGATGCAGAGGACCGGGGTCGACGTGAGGCCGACCAGGAGCAGCTGGGCCCGGTCCCTCCGGGTCTTGCGCAGGCCCCAGACCGATGCGGCCCAGACGCCGTAGACCAGGCCCGTGCCCACACCGATCAGGATCAGCACGCCATCCCCCGCAGCGCTCGGATGGGCCGCCGTACGCCGGCTCCGCCTCAGACGATGGCACCGCGGCCGGTGATCGCCCGCCCCACGATCAGCGTGTTGACCTCTCGGGTGCCCTCGTAGGAGTAGATGGCCTCCGCGTCGGCGACGAAGCGGCCGACGTTGTGCTCGAGCAGGATGCCGTTCCCGCCCATGAGCTCGCGTGCCCAGCCGACCGTCTCACGCATGCGGACGGTGCTGAACGCCTTGGCCAGCGAGGCCTGCTCGTCGCTCATGCGCCCTTCGTCCTGCAACTGGGAGAGGCGGGCGCACAGGGCCGCCGAGGCGGTGATGTTGCCGAGCATCCGGACCAGCAGGTCCTGCACGAGCTGGAAGCTCGCGATCGGCTTGCCGAACTGGGTGCGCTCGTTGGCGTACCGGAGGGCGTGCTCGTAGGCCCCACGGGAGCAGCCGACGGCGGACCAGGCGACGCCGGCGCGGGTCATCTTCAGCACCCTGGCGGTGTCCTTGAAGCTGTTGGCCTCCTGGAGGCGGTTCTCCTCCGGCACCCGCACCCCGTCGAGGGTGATCAGCGCGTTCTGCACGGCGCGCAGCGCGATCTTGTCCTCGAGGTCGACGGTGGTGAAGCCCTCCGTGCCCTTCTCGACCACGAAGCCCAGCACCCGGCCCGAGTCGACGTCCTGCGCCCAGATGATGACGAGGTCGGCGAAGCTGGCGTTGCCGATCCACTTCTTCTGCCCGTCCAGGACCCAGGAGTCGCCGTCCCGCCGGGCCTTGGTCTGCAATCCGCGCGCGACGTCGGAACCGGAGTCGGGCTCGGTGAGGCCGAAGGCGCCGATCAGCTCCATGCGGGCCATGGCCGGGAGCCAGCGCTCCTTCTGCTCCTCGGATCCGCAGAGGTAGATGCTGCCCATGGCGAGCCCGCCGTGCACGCCCATGAACGTCGACATCGACGGGTCGCCCCGGGAGAGCTCCATGGCGATCATCCCGTCGAGCAGCGTGGACTTCCCGGGACAGCCGTAGCCGGAGTAGGGCGTGCCCGCGATGCCGAGCTTCGCCATCTCGGGGATCAGGTGCCGGGGGGTCTCCGCCCGGGTCCAGTACTCGTTGATGATCGGCTGGACCTGCTCGTCCATGAACGTCCGCACCCGGTGCAGCAGATCCCGGTCGTCGTCGTCGAGCAGGGCCTCCAGATCGTAGAAGTCCGAGGTGACGATCTTCGCTTCGGCGCTCATCGCGACTGCCTCTCTGCAGCGGGAGTCCCCGCCCCCTACCCCGGGCAACGGGGGACCCAACCGGGACGAATGCCGCGGTGGTCCGGCGGGCAGGAGGGGGGTCCGTTCCGACGTCCCGGAGGTAGCCCCATGCGCTCCATCGCCGATCAGACCGTCGACGAGCTGGGCGGGCCCGGCAGTGTGCTCGTCCGGCAGCGCCGCGACCACGTGGAGCTCGACCGGCTGCTGCACGAGCTGGACGGCGCCACCGGCACGGCGCAGGAGGAGGTGCTGACCCGCATCGACCGGCTGGTGTTCAGCCACGCCTTCGCGGAGGAGACCGTGCTGTGGCCGGTGCTGCGCCGGGTCCTGCCCGACGGCGACGCACTCACCCTGCGGGTCGAGCGGGAGCACCAGGAGGTCAACGAGCTCGTCAGCGCGCTGGAGGCCGACGGGCCCGACGATCCCCGTCGCCCGGACCGGCTCGCGCGGCTCGTCGAGGTATTGCGCGAGGACGTGCGGGACGAGGAGGACGTGCTCTTCCCGCGCCTGCAGGAGGCGGTGTCGATGGACGAGCTCAGGCGGCTCGGGCGTCGCTGGGTGGTCATGCGACGGGTGTCGCCGACCCGGCCGCACCCGACTGTCTCCCGACGTCCGCCGGGCAATGCGCTCTCCGGTCTGCCGCTGACCGTGCTCGACCGGGCCCGGGACCTGGTGGACGCCGGCCTGCGGCGGGCGCCGGAGCAGCTGGTGCCGGTCGGCAAGGGCGTCAGTGCGGCGCTGGCCGCGCTGGCCGGCCTCGTCGAGCGCATTCCGCTGTCGCGCACCGGGGACGAGCCACCCACCAGTCGCTGAACGCAGGAGCGGAGTGGGAGGGACGGGTTCTCCGCGCCTTCCCACTCCGCTCGACTGCGACTACGTCGTCTGCTTCGGCTTCGGGTCGTCGCGGGCGTCGAGCTGGATCTCCTTGTCCGCCCTCGGCACGCCCTCCTTCAGCTCCTTGGTCCGCTCCATCTCGGCGTCGAGCTCGATGCCGAACAGCAGCGCGAGGTTGATCAGCCAGAACCAGATCAGGAAGACGATGACGCCGGCCAGCGCCCCGTAGGTCTTGTTGTAGCTGCCGAAGTTGCCCACGTAGAAGGCGAACAGCGCGGACGCGACGACCGCGACGAGGATCGCGACACCGGCACCGGGGCTGACCCACTTGAACCCGCGCAGCTTCACGTTGGGCGTCGAGTAGTAGAGGACGGCGATCATCAGGGCCAGCAGCACGAGGACGATCGGCCACTTCACGACGTTCCAGATCGTCTGGCCGGTCTCTCCGACTCCGATCGACTTCCCGATCGCGTCGACGACCGGGCCGCTGAGCACCAGCGTGGCGAGGATGACCGCGGCGAAGAGGATGCCGACCAGCGTCACCAGCAGTTGCAGGGGCTTCAGCTTCCAGATCTTGCGGCCTTCCGGCGTCTCGTAGACGACGTTGGCGGCCCGGGTGAACGCGCCGACGTAGCCCGAGGCCGACCAGACGGCGCCGGCCAGACCGAGGACGAGGCCGAAGCCGGCCGCGCTGTCGTTGCTCGCCAGCTGCGTGATCACCGGGGTGAGGGCGCTCGAGGCGCTGCCTGGGACCACGGAAGTCAGGGCGTCGGTCAGGGTCTTCGGGTCGGCCAGCAGGCCGATGATCGACAGCAGGCCGACCAGTGCGGGGAACAGCGCGAGCGTGCCGTAGTAGGTGAGCGCGGCGGCCCAGTCGGTGAGGTTGTCCTCGCTGAACTCCTTGAGGGTCCGCTTGATCGTGCCGCCTGTGGTCGGCGAGGGGTCGGCCCCGGTGGGCGCGTAGTCCGCGCGCGTGCCGCTGATCTTGTCGTTGTCCGGCGCGGGGTCACCGGCGTTGGCCCGGTTGCCGGACTGCGTCTCCGCGGTCTGGCGCGAACTGCTGGAAGCGGCCATGTTGGTCCTCTGTCGGGCGGGCGGGTGCAGCCCGTCAGATGCCCCGGACGGTTCGGTTCCATGCCGGTTGCGCGCAATCGGGCGTGTCGCTGCCGCCGATCCGGGGTCGGCGCTCAAGGACGGCGCCGTCGTGGTCGATGGGCAGTGAGCCTGCTCACACGCTGTCAGGTGAACATCACGATCCGATGATTGAGATGGGATTCGTCTGGGGATGAAGGACCCGGACGACGTGTCGCCGGCCCCTGACCCGGCTGGCGACACCCGAATTGCATGGGGGAGATCCGACAGATGTTGATGTGGCCGGCCGTGACCCTTCTCGGCTTCCTGCTCCTGATGGCGATGGTCATCGCCATGGGGGCGCAGACCACCGCCCGCTACGAGCGGGAGCAGCGCGACGGAACCCCCGTGCCGCAGGCGAACGGTGCCGCCGAGCCGGTCGGAGCCCTCGCCGCCTGAGCGGACCGGACACCGCATCCACGTTCTGCCCCGCCGCTTCCCGCTCCGGGCGCCGACCGTCGCGGCGACGTCGCGTGGAGGACAACCGAGTGCCATGCGCCGGTGCTGTGCGCCAGGTGCTGTCCGGCGAATCCCCGGGGGCTACTTTTCCTCATGCTCGGGGCTCAAGCCGGCGTCGTGAGGCCAGGGGCGCCCTGCGCCTCGGTGCGCCCGCACGGACGGTGGTTCCGGCGAGCGCTCGTCGCAGTCGTCGCCCTGGCAGCCATCCAGATCGCCGTGGGGGCGATCCTGGCTCCGGGCCATGCCGGCGCGCTCAGCGACTACAGCTCAGGACGAGTTGTCCATTACGACTTCAGAAACCTCGCCGGCACGACGGTCCTTGACCGCTCCGGCCGAGGGAACGACGGCACGCTGTACAACTTCTCGACGCCGCCCCGCACGGGCCCGGGAAGCAACGGGACCCGTGTCGCTCTGGTGTTCGACAGATCGTTGAGACAACGAGTAGGCGTCGGGACCACCAACCACACCAGTCCGTCGGCATCCCTGCAGGTGAGCCGGTTCACGATCGCCTCGTGGATCAAGATCACAGAGAGCGACACGACGGAAGAGAACTGGGAGATCGCCGAGAAGGCGTCGTCCTACTGGTTCAACGTCCGCAATGGCAACGACAGCACCGTGAACCATTCCGACAGCACGGATCCGCACTACGTGCTGCGCTGCGGAGGTCGTTTCGGTGGCGGCCGGTACCTGCAGGTCACCGGCAGAACCGTCGTGCCGCACGGCGCAGGCAACACCACATGGGCTCATGCGGTCTGCACCTACAACGGCTCTGCCGTGAAGATCTACCTGAACGGCGTTCTGGACGCCTCGAGGACCGTCGATCTCCCCCTCGACCGCAACACCGGGGCGCTGGTGGTCGGCGGCAACGACAAGACCCAGTGGGCGCCCGACTACTTCCACAACTGGTGGAACGGCGCCATCGACGACTTCCGCCTGTACAACCGGGCGCTGACGGCCGCCGACGTGTCGGCGCTGTACGCCGCTACCAGGCCCTAGGCGCATCAGCTCGGTAGCACCGTCGCTCCCAAGGGCAGTGCGCGTCGGGTCAGAGCCAGCGGTCGGGGGTGTCGAGCACCGTCCGGTCCAGGGACTCGAGCAGGTCGAACTGGGCCGCCACCTTCGGCAGCTCCCAGCGCCAGAAGTAGCGCGCCGCCTGTCGCTTCCCCTCGTGGAAGTCAGAGTCCGACGAACCCGTCGCGAGCGCCTGCTCCAGCCACACCCATGCCACCACCAGGTGGCCGGCGGCCTCCAGGTAGACGTGCGCGTTGGCCAGGGTCACCTCCGGGTCGCCCGCGCTCCAGAGCGTGGCGGTCACCGAGCCCAGCCGGGCGACGGCGGCGTCGACGTCCGCGGCGAACGCCGCCCACTGCGTGCCGATCGCCCGCGCGGTCGTGGCGGTGATGGTCTCGCCGAGCAGCGTCAGGCCCGCGCCGCCCTGCATGACCGCCTTGCGGCCGAGCAGGTCCAACGCCTGGATGCCGTTGGTCCCCTCGTGGATCGGGTTCAGCCGGTTGTCCCGGTAGAACTGCTCGACCGGGTAGTCGCGGGTGTAGCCGTACCCGCCGTGCACCTGGATGGCCAGGTCGTCGGCGACCGGCCCCCACTGTGACGGCCACGCCTTCGCGATCGGGGTGAGCACGTCGAGCAGGAGGTGTGCACGGGCGCGGACGTCGTCGGACTCCGCGGTCTGCTCCTCGTCGACCAGCCGCGCGCAGTACAGGCCGAGGGCGAGCCCGCCCTCCACGTAGGACTTGGCCGCGAGCAGCATCCGCCGGACGTCGGGGTGCGCGACGATCGGCACCGGCGCCGAGGAGGCGCCGTTCGATGTCGTGGTCTTCGCGCCGGCCGGCCGCCCCTGGGTGCGGGTGCGCGCGTAGTCGAGCGCGTGCAGGTAGCCGGTGTAGCCGAGCACGGTCGCGCCCATGCCCACGCCGATCCGGGCCTCGTTCATCATGGAGAACATGTAGGTCAGGCCGCGGTGCTGCTCGCCGACCAGGAACCCGACCGCGCCGGCCCGCCCGCCCGGCGTGTGCACGCCCTCCCCGAAGTTCAGCAGGGTGTTCGTCGTCCCCCGGTAGCCCATCTTGTGATTGAGCCCGGCCAGGACGACGTCGTTGCGCTCACCGAGCGAGCCGTCGTCGTCCACCAGGAACTTGGGCACGACGAACAGCGAGATGCCCTTCACGCCGGGCGGACCGCCGGGAATCTTGGCGAGCACCAGGTGGACGATGTTCTCGGTCAGCTCGTGGTCGCCGCCGGAGATCCACATCTTGTTGCCGGTCAGCCGGTAGGTGCCGTCGTCCTGGGGCTCGGCCTTCGTGGTGATGTCGGCGAGTGACGAGCCGGCCTGCGGCTCCGAGAGCGCCATGGTGCCGAACCAGCGGCCCTCGAGCTGGGGGCGCACATAGGTGTCGATCTGCTGCTGGCTGCCGTGGGCGAGCAGGAGCCGCGCGTTGCCCATCGTGAGGAAGGGATAGGCCGACGTGCTGATGTTGGCCGCCTGGAACCAGGCCATGGCGGCCTGCGACACGGCGTGCGGCAGCTGCATGCCGCCGTACTCCTCGTCGAAGGACCCCGCCATCATCCCGGCGTCGGTGAACACCTCGAGTGCTTTCGCGACCTCCGGGATCAGCTCGACCCTGCCGTCGACGAACCGGGGCTCGTTCTCGTCGGCCTTGCGGTTGTGCGGCGCGAAGTGGTCGGTCGCGATCTGCTGAGCGAGGTCGAGGACGGCGTCGAAGGTCTCGCGCGAGTGCTCGGTGAACCGCGGTCGCTTGATCAGCGACTCGACGTCGAGCCACTCGTGCAGCAGGAAGTCCAGGTCGCGGCGGGACAGGATCAGCGAGGAGCCCACGCGCGCCAGGGTAGGCCGGATGCGGGTGCCGATCCGCGTGGGACCACTGGCCTCAGCCGCGCCTCCGGGCGGCGGCGTTTCTCGCCGCCCGAGCGTCCTCATCAGGGCCCGCAACTGTCGGAGCTCGAACCTGTGTCCGGTCCAGGAGTCGAGTACGGGGGCAGCAGTGCTTCGAGGGACTGCTGCTGGACCGGTCGATCGAGCAGCCACTGGCTGACCGCCGGTTGCCCGTGTCACTGCTGAGCAAGGCGCAGACGGCTACGAGGACCCTCCGCCGTTCTGAGGCCGCACGCCGGACGCAGGGGGCGGGGACCAGGCGGACGCCTGCTCCCCGCCCCCGCGTGGATCACGCCTCGCAGGTCACCTTCGTACCGGTCCCCAGGCCCTGATTGCAGGTGTCGACGCCCTCGCCGCCGTCGAACGAGTCGTCCCCGTCGCCGCCGTACAGTCGGTCGTCGCCGCTCCAGCCCTTGAGCACGTCGTTGCCGCCGTAGCCCCACATCTGGTCGGCGCCCTCGAGCCCGTCGAGGATCTCCGCCGCTGCGCTGCCGACGACGGTGTCGCCGAACGCCGAACCGGTGGCCGCCTCGATGCCGAGGAACCGGTCCCAGCCGATGGTTCCGCCCGCGGAGTCCCAGGCGGCGCCCTGCGTGAAGTTGATCGTGACGGCGTTGCCGGCGTTCGAGTAGGACAGCCGGTCGGTCCCGGCGCCGCCGATCACGATGTCCTGGCCACCGGCCGGCAGGGCCGTGTCGTTGCCGCCGAAGAGGCAGAGGACGTCGTCGCCGGCAGTTCCCCCCACGGTTTCGGCGGCCTGCGTACCGACGAAGGTGCACGCCGGGCCGCTGCCCGTGATCGTCGCCGTCGCCCGGTTGTCCGCGGGAGTCGTGTCCGTCTCGCGGATGGCGGCGGTGACCGACTGGGTGCCGCCCGCCGTGACGCCGAGCGTGGCGGTGAGCTGGACCGAGCCGCTGGCGGGCACGGAGGCCGTGCAGGTCGTGCCGGTGCAGGAGCCGGTGGACGCGACCGGGGCCAGCAGTCGCAGGCCGGGCGAGGTGCCGAGGTCGATGGTGAGGGTCCGTGCGCTCGCCGTCCCGTTGCGCACCGTGACCACCGCGGCGACGGCGTCGCCGGTCACCCCCGACCCCGGGGCGCTGACGGTGACCGCGTGCCCGCCGGCCGTCGTGCCCGGCTGGATCGAGGCCGGGCCGTAGCCGAGGCAGGCCGTCCCCACCAGCCGGTAGTCACGAGCCGTCCGGTCCTGGAACTGCGCCTGGGTCACCGTGTTCGTCCCGAGGACGTAGCCGTTGCCCGTCGCGGTGGCGTCACCGGGGGCGAAGCAGTTGCCGGAGACGACATTGCCGTAGGTCGGGGAACCGGCAGGGAAGTAGCCGTACAGCTGGGAGGGGTTCTTCGAGGTCCAGAATGTGGTGACCCGGCCCGTGAACAGGTTGCCGCGGACGGTGGTGTTCTGCGCCACGAAGCCCCCGTTCGGACCGATGGAGCTGCCGATGTTGACGTGGGTCGAGTTCTCGTCGAAGAGGTTGTTCTCGACGACTGCCCCGTCGTTGCGTGGCCACAGCTGCAGGCCCCGAAAGCGGTTCCGGTAGACGAGGTTGTCGGCCACGCGGGCGCGGAGGGTGTTCTCGAGGTAGATGCCGTGCGAGCCGGAGTCCTCCACGGACCAGGTGAGCGCGGGATCCATGCCGCAGTCGTGGATCCGGTTGTGGGTGATCCGCAGGTTCTCGGCCACCTCGTTCACGGTCGGATCGGTCTCGTGTGCGCGGCCTGCTCCGATGCAGATGCCGCGCGGGTTGCTGATGTCGTTGGCGACGATCGCGACGCGGTCGCCCTCGACCTTGAGAAGGGTGCCCTTGTCGTAGCCGGGGCCGGTGTAGCCGCCCCGGACGTCGAGGCCGGTGAGCACGACGTCGTGGGACGCCGGGGCGAGGAGCACTGCGCCCCTGACCGTGGCCCGCACGCCCGGCCCGCTCGTGATCGTCACAGGAAGCGCGGCCGTCCCGGCCCCGCCGCGGACGATGCCGTTTCCCTGGATCGCCTCGTAGGTCTGCCCAGCAGGCAGACATCCGGTCTCCCCCGGCTGCAGGGCCGACACGAGCTTGGCCAGGGAGCGGTAGGGCGCGGCGGCGGTGCCGGCGGCGAGGTCGCTGCCCGAGGTCGCGGCCCACTTCGCGCACGTCGTCGCCGCCGAGGCGGACGACGGCGCGAGCGCGATGCTGCTCGCCGCGACGGCGAGGGCGAGGAGGGTGGCGCGGGCGATCGAGGTGGTCGAGGTGGTCGGCACGGTGAGCTCCGGGGTCGGTGTCGGTCGTCCTGTCCTGGAAGGTTCGGACCTCGCGAGGCCCCTGGCTGTCAGGTGGCCGACACCCCGGCTGTCCCGGGCCGGACACCGCGTAGCAGGGAGAGCGCGGGCGGCCAGGGACCGCTTCCCGGCGTAGCGTGCGCGCCGATGTCCAGCTGGCGGTGTCTCGGTTGCGGCGGGGACAACCCTGACGGCTTCCGGTTCTGCGGCCACTGCGGCACTCCGTCGGGGGGCGACGGCTCCCCCACGGCGCCCGGGCCGCCGGCGGCTCCCCGGGAGCCGGAGGTCGCCGCGCGCGACATCGAGGTCACCCGGCTGCTGCGAAGCTTTGTGGACTCCCAGGTCGTCGATCGGCTGGTCGAGGCCGGCGGTCGCCTGGCGGAGGAGCGGCGGCTGGTCACCGCGCTGTTCGCGGATCTGTCCGGTTTCACCACACTGGCCGGCCGCCTGGATCCCGAGCAACTGCTCGAGGTGATCGACCCGGTGATCGCCGGGCTGACCGAGATCGTGGGCCGGCACGGTGGCTACGTCGAGAAGTTCGCAGGGGACGCCCTGCTCGCCCTGTTCGGCGCGCCCGTGGCACACGAGGACGACGCGGAGCGGGCGCTGCGCGTCGCCCTGGAGATGCACGCCGAGCTCCCGCGGCTGGCAGCCGGCCTGGCCGACGACCTGACCCTGCACATCGGCGTCAACACCGGTCACGCAGTCGCCCGGGTGATCGGGCACGACGTGAAACTGGACTACGCCGTGCTCGGGGACGCCGTGATCCTGGCCCAGCGGCTGGAGTCGTTGGCTCCTCCCGGGCAGACCTACGTCGGCGAGGCGACGGTGCGCTGCGTCCGCGGGCGGTTCGACCTGGATCCCCGGGGGCCCCAGGACGTGAAGGGCCGGGCGGAGCCCGTACCCGCCTGGCGGCTGCTGGGCGAGCGTGCCGAGGCCGCGCGGGACCTGCCCCGGCTGGTCGGCCGCGACGCCGAGGTCGGCGTGCTCGACCAGGCCCTGCGGGACGGCGCCCACGGCCTGGCGCTGGTCGTCGTCGCCGGTGAGCCGGGCAGCGGGAAGTCGAGGCTCCTCGAGGAGGCGCGCCTGCGCGCTCAGGCCGCCGGGCGGGAATGGGCGTCGGCTGCGTGCTCCTCCTCCGGCACCGCGACGCCGTACGCGCCGTGGGCCGAGCTGCTGCGGTCGGTCGCGGGGGCGGGCCCGTCGAGCTCCTCGGACGAGGTCTTCCGGCGGCTCGGCGAGCTCGAGGCGGCGCGCGGTACGCCCGAGGCGTCGCCCTTCCTGGCCGTGCTGCTCGGGGCCGCACACCCGGACACGGCTGCACCGGACGCCGAGCGCGTCGCGGACCTGGAACCCGAGGCGCGCCGCAGGGAGACGCACCGTGCTGTCGTCGACCTCGTCCGTGGCCTCGCGTTGCATCGCCCGTTGGTGCTGGCCCTCGAGGACGTCCACTGGGCCGACCCGTCGACGCTCGCCCTGCTGCGTGAGGTCCTCTGTGCGGCCCCGGACCTGCCCCTGCTGGTCTGCCTGACCACCCGGTCGGGGCCGGACATCGAGCGGGAGGTCGGCGCGGACGCGGCGCTGCGGCGGCACACGGTCGACCTGGACCGCGCGCCGGCACCCGCCGTCCGGGAGGTGCTCGACGCAGTGTTCGCCCCGGACCCGCCGGAGGCCCTCGTGGCGTTTCTCGCGACCCGTACGGCGGGCAATCCGTTCTTCGTCCTGGAGTCCGTCAGCGCGCTCGCCGACCAGGGCCTGGTCACGGTGGGCGACGACGGCTGGCGGCTGGAACCGGGCTGGGACTCCGACGAGCTGCCGCCGACCATCGAGGGAGTGCTCGCGGCCCGGATGGACCGGCTGCCGGGCAGGACCGTGGGGGTGCTGCAGGCCGCCGCGGTCATCGGGCGGACGGTGCCCCGGCCGCTGCTCGGCGCCGTCCTGGCGGAGTCGGGCCTCGCCGCGTCGGAGATCGGGGCAGCTCTGGCCGACCTGCACCGGCTCCGGTTCGTACGCGCCGTCGACGAGGACGTTGCCGACGGCGTCCTCGCCTTCCAGCACGCACTGCTCCAGGACGCGGCCTATTCGCGGCTGCTGCGCCGCCACCGGCGAGATCTCCACGCCCGTGTGGCCGCCGCTGCCGCACGGCTCTACGGCGATGACGACAAGGGTGCCGACGTCCTCGCCCGCCACCTCTACCTCGCCGAGGCGGGTGCTCCCGCGGTGGTGGCCCTGCGCAGGGCGGGCAGCAGGGCGAGGGCATTGTTCGCCAACGAGGAGGCGACCGGGCATCTGACCCGCGCGGTGGAGGTCGCCCGCGCATGCGCGCCCGACGTGCTGCCCGAGCTGTTGCGCGAACTCGGGGCCGTCCAGGACCTCACCGGCCACTACGACGGCGCGGCCACCGCCTACCGCGAGGCGCTGGACACCGTGCCCGGCGACGTCGTCGCCCGGCGCGGGCTCGCCGGCGCCCTCCGCAAGCGAGGGGAGCTCGACGCCGCACTGCACCTCCTGGACGAGGGCCTGGCGCTCGCGGACGGCGACGCGGAGCGCACCGCCGCCCTGCAGCTCGAGCTGGGTCGCACCCACCTCGTGGCCGGCCGGCTCGCCGAGGCCGAGCGGGAACTGCGGTCGGGGCTGACGGTGGCGCCGCCCGGCTCCCCGACTGCGGCGCCGCTGCACCTGCAGCTGGCCCGCGCCCTGGAGGACACCGGCCGGTTGCCGGAGGCGCTGGAGCACGGCCGCAGCGCGCAGCGGCTGCTGGAAGCCGGTGGGGATGTGCCGGGGCTGGCGACAGCGGCACGCGTCGTGGGCGGTGTGCTCGGGCTCCTCGGCCGGCTCGACGACGCCGCCCGCCTGCTGCGCGAGGGGTTGCGGCTCGCCGAGCGCTGCGGCGGGGTCGAGGAGATCGGCGGCACGTTGCTCAACCTCGGCATGCTCGAGCTGCGGCGGGGGGCGCTGGCCGACGCCATCGGCTGCGACGAGCGGGCGGTCGCGGAGTTCCGCCGGGTAGGACATGCGTCGGGTCTGGCGGCCGGGCTCGCGAACCTCGCCGAGAAGCTCATGCTGGACGACCGACTGGCCGACGCCGACGACCGGGCGGACGAAGCGCTGCGGCTCGCGACCACTCTGGACGACCCGCTCACCGTCGCCGACGCGCTGCTGGTCCAGGCCGGCGTCCGCCTGCGCCGGGAAGATCCCGACGGGGCACGGGACTGCGCCGAACGGGCGGCCGGCCTCTTCGCGGAGGCGGGCGCGGAGGAGTCCGCCGAATCAGCCCAGGAGCTGGCGGAGGAGGCCCGGGCACGCGCGGCGACGCGAGCGGGCTGACCGGCGCCTCCCGTCGGCGGGTCCGTCAGCGGAAGTTGCGACCCGGCGGGGGACCGTCGAGCAGCAGTTCGGCACACCCCGTGTCCGGCGCGAGATCGAGCACCCGCTTGCCGAGCCGGGTCACGAACCGGACGCACAGGGTCTCGTCGCCGGCCTCCTGGAGGACCTCGTGCTCGAACCGCACGACCGGTCGCCCGGCCTCATCGGTGGTCGGCGTGCCCGAGAGCCGGATCATGGGCCTGGCCGACGTGGCCTCGTCGAAGATCTGCAGGGTGTACTGGACCTTCCGACAGGCCTGCTTGGCCAGGACGGCCTCGGCCAGGACGGTGGGCGGGGTCTGACCCTGCTGGGTCGTGTACGCGGCCGACCCGTCGACGACGTCCGCGCAGCGCAGGCCGCGTGGGGGCTCGCCCACCGGACACGCCGCGGCCGCGGGAAACGCCGATCCCAGCGTGAGTGCGGCGAAGGCGGCGGCCGGGAGCGTCCGGCGGAGCAGCTTCCTCATGGGGTCCTCCTGGTGGAGTGCGGCGGGCAGATGGTTGCGGACGCGACCGGCCCGGTCAACGGGGCGGATAGCTGACGAGCCCGCGGAAGGTCCACGGGCGCCCGGCCGCCGTCCCGGAGCCGGTGACCGTGACCACCGGCTGGGAGTCGGTCATGCCGTTGGCGGCCAGGAAGGCGCGGATCGGCCGGACGTCGAACCGGGCGGTGCCGACCCCACCGCTCACCGACCAGCCCGCGGCCCGGAAGGTCACCGGCCTGCCGGAGATGTCGGTGACCCTGATGCTGGGACCGGAGACCGTGCGCAGATCGCGATAGGGCACGCGGACCTTCAGGACGCCGGTCGTCGCGGTGAGCGAACTGAGGGTGAGCTGCGCGTCGTAGGCGGTCCGGGCCACGCAGACCGCGGCCGTTCCGCCGAGGGAGTAGTCGTCACGGCTCGGTACCCCGTCACCGTCGGGATCGGCGTAGGCGTTCGAGGGATCGGCGTCGGCGGACGTCCCACCGCAGCTGCGGACGTCTGCCGACGGCGGCAGCCCGTCGTGGTCGGCGTCCGGCAGCACGGTGAACGTCGCCGTGTCGGTCCCGGTCCGGCCCGAGCTGTCGCGTGCGTTCAGGGTGATCACGTAGGTGCCGGCCGACCAGCCACGGGACGACGGGAGGAGGTCGACGTGCCCGCCGCTGCCCTGCCGGTTCGTGCCCGGACCGGTGACCGCCCAGCTGAGTGCCGAACCGCCCAGGGTTCCGTCCTCTGCGTCCCGCCCTGAGCCGTCCAGGACGACCCCCTCGAACTGCAGCACGGTGGCCGCGGGACGGGTGATCGCGGCGATCGGCACCCCGGGGCCGGAGGTCTCCGCGGGAACGCTGCCGGCCTGTGCTGCCGTCGCCAGGTCGAACCCGTCGTTGACACGGGTCACGAGGTCGCCGCCCTCACATCCCAGGCTCGCGTCGAAGTTCGTGGCCCACGACGCGCTGCCCGCGTCGATCTCGGTGGGGACGAGCCCGACGGCGACCGGGGAGGCCGTGCCGTCGGGACAGCGGTAGAGCAGATCGAGCCGCTGGTCCTCCGGGTGGTCGTCGGTGGCGACCACGGAGACCTGCTCCTGCCCGGCCGGGAGCGGCGGTCCCGCGTCCGCGCGGGTACTGGCGTAGGCGTGACTGATGCCGAAGGGTTCACCGTCGCCCACCAGATCCGTCGTGTTCGCCGTCATCACCGCGCGCCCCCCGTCGTCGGAGAGGCTCGGTGCCCCGACGTCGTTGGCGTCGTCCCCGGAGGTCCTGCTGATCGCTCGTTGGAGATCATCGGTGGACAGGGCGAGGACGTAGGCCCGCCACCCCCACCCACTGTCGGGCGACCAGGACCGGCCGCTGAAACCGACGTACTGGCCGTCCCCGCTGAGACTGGGCAGGTAGGCGCCGTCGAAGAGCTCGGAGTCGCTTATCCGCCGGGTAGCGCCGGTCTCACGGTCGTGGAGGAATGCGTCCCAGGTGTCGTTGTTGTCACCGCCCGTCAGGTCGGTGGCGGTCGAGCTGAAGCCGACGAGGGCGCCGTCGTCGCTGATCGTCGTCTCGAGACCACTGTTCTGCTGATCGCCGCTCGCCTGGGCACCGGAGCTGTCGACGCTGACCCGTTCGGTCGTGTCCGCCTGGCGGTCGCGGACGAACACGTCGGCGATCCCGTTGGTGTCGTCGGCCACGAGGTTCGCCGCCCAGCTGCTGAAGGCGACGAACCGGCCGTCGTCGGACAGCGAGGGGCCGAAGCTGGCCGAGTTCGGCTGGGCCTCGTCATCGCCGATGCTGACCCGCTCCAGCAGGCCGCCGCCGGTGAGGTCCCGGAGGAAGACGTCCGGCTGGTTGTTCGTGTCCCCGGCGACCAGGTCGAAGCGGTCCGACACGAACGCGACGGACGACCCGTCCCCGCTGATGACCGGGGCGTAGGTCGACCGGTTCGTGGCGAACTCAGAGCCGCTGTCGGGCCGGCTGACCCTTGTCGTGGTGCCGCTGATCCGGTCGCGCACGAAGACGTCCGTGCCGCCGTTCGTGTCGTCCGGCACGAGGTTGGACGCCTCGCTGGTGAAGGCGACGTAGCGGCCGTCGTCGCTGACCGACGGCGCGCTGTTCGGATGGTTGTGCGTCTCCGCGTTCGCCTGGGCTCCGCCGTCGGCGATGTTCACCCGATCGACGGCGCCGGTGGTCAGATCGCGGACGAAGACGTCGGCTACTCCATTGCTGTCGCCGGGGACCAGATTGTTCGATGCCGAAGTGAAGACCACGAACCGACCATCCCCGCTCACGGCGGCGGTGTACGTGTGCCCGTTGCCGACGGTGGCGCCGTCCTGGCTCACCCGCTGGTTCAGGGCCGGGTCGAAGCCCCCGCCCCCACCTCCGCCCGGTGTGGTGGTCACCGAGGTGCTCGCCACCGACGGTGGGGCGCTGCGGTCGCGGGCATAGAGCAACGTCGAGCCGGCCGAGCCGGGGGAGCCGCTCCACAATTCGATCCGGTCGGCGCCGGTGTTGAACGGGACGGCGAGGGTGAACACGCCCACGGGGTGGGTGCCGCCGGCGGGGGCTCCGTCGTGGTGGTCGCTGCCCGAGAAGGTGACGGTGACGCCGTCGTCCCGCAGCACCTGCCCGTTGCCGGAGCGCTGGACGAGCCGGTACGGACTCGCGGGGTCGGGTGTCGTGCGCGGCACCGAGGGCGCCCAGTAGGACTCGACCAGGCTGGTGCCGGCCTGGTCGTGCCCGTCGGTCGTCCCGGACATCACGAAGGTGGGTTCCGCGCCGACTCCCGTTGCCGTCCCGACGGTGCCGGGCACGGTGCAGTCGGCAGTGGTCGCACCGCCCAACCGGCAGAGGGTGCCCGACCAGTCGGCGGGCTCGAGGAGGGTCACCGCGTTGTTCCAGGTGCCCGACATGGTCATGACCGACTTGTCGTCGACGAGGAACGACCGAAGGGTGGTGTTGAACGCCCGGTTCGGTGCGCTGGTGTCCGCTGCCGTGTACGGCGAGTGGAAGAGGTCGGCGAAGGCGTCGCGGGTCGCGGGCACCATGCCGAACGTGTGGCCGAGCTCCATGCCCATGAGGGCGCCGGTGGGGGAGGGCGCGCCTGCGGCGTCGGGCAGGGCGCGCACCCACGCCTGGGTGCCGTTCATGGCGGCCATGCCGTCGGCGCAGCCGGCCGATCCGCCGAGGCTGACCGCGTCGGCCACCACGCCCACGACGCGGTCGGCGGGCGTGTTCGGATTGGCGGTGTTCCACGAGAGCATGAACTGGCCGAGCGCGCCCTTGACGGCGTCGAAGTTCGTCTGCGAGCCGCAGAACTTCCCGTCGGCGCGGGTCAGCTTGCCGACGTCGAGCAGCGTCGGCGCGATCGCATACCGGACGCCGGCGGTGCTCGAGGTCGCGGCCAGGTCGCTGACGCCTGCGGGCACGGGGAAGATGCGGCTCAGCGTGTTCACGCCCGACACCGTCGCGGTGCGCGCGGACTCCGGGAACTGCTCGGCGTAGGAAAGGCCGGCGTTACCCATCGGCACGAAGAGCAGCCGCAGGGCGTTCGTCCGCTTCTCCACGGTCGCCGTGATCGGCGCCGTCGAGCCGGGGCGCGTCCGGAACGTCGTCGTGCCGGTCACCGGGGCCGCGGTGCTGCTGGACTTCGCCGACCAGGTCACCGTGGCCGAGAAGGACGCGGTGAACCGGGCAGTGGTCGAGGTCGGTGCCAGAGTCGAGCCGGGGACCACGAACGTGGGGTCGGCCACGGCGTCGAGGGCCGGGGCAGCGGCGTACTTGGGAACCAGCGGTGCCGGGGTGGTGCCGGGAGCAGGCCGGTAGGAGCGGATCGTCGTGCTGGTGCCACCGGCCGAGACGCTCAACGTCGCGGCGGTCACGGCGACGGAGGACGAGGTGCCCGCGCAGGACGGCAGGCTCAGGTAGAGCTTGGCGAGCGCCTCCTTGCCCCGCACGAGGACCGGTTGCGAGCCCAGGCCCTGCTGCGTGGTGACGTCCCGGAGGACCGGCGCAAGGGCACAGGCCGCCGCCGCCGTGTCGACCGCGGAGGCGAGCGGGGCGAGCAGCGCGGCGACGGCGAGGGGAACGCGCAGCCGCCATGGCAGCCCGCGACGGGCGTCGGCCAGTGCCATCGATTGCAGTCCTCACAGTGTGCGGCAGCGGTGCGGGAACGACCCGGAACCGGGCCAGCAGGAAGGGCACGCAGCACTGGGAGAAAGCGGGCGCTGCCGAGAAGCGTCAGCACGTCCCCCGTGAAGGCGCCCGCGGACAGTCTGAGTCGCTCTCCCACTGCTGTCAACGGTCGAACAAGTAGGTCACTGGGCGCAGTCCTGCCCACACGGAACGTTCTGAATGCAGAGCGCCGAATCCGCGATCCGGAGTGGCCGTGACGCACAGAAACCACATACGCGAACTAGGGCGAATTGCTTTGGACAACCAATTCATGTGAGCGGTCGGGATTTCCGTTCGATTGTCGGCGACCGTGGGACGGTGCCGGGGTCCGAAGCAATCGGGCGCCCGGCTGACGGAACGGTGTGGCAGTCAGGAGGGCGAGGGTTCGCGCCGGCGAAAGACGGCGACCACTGCACCGCTCGTCCCCAAGGAGACTGTCATGCGCAAGACCGCCTCGGCCGTCATGGCCACCCTCGTCGGCGCGGGTACCGCCGCCATGATCGCAATTCCCGCCTCTGCCGCGGCACCGCCGGGCTGCAGTTCGGTGATCACGCCCGGAAGCCCGCACGGTTTCTACTTCGTGCAGACGGAGTTCGACGCGAACAGCGCCAACGTCACCGGCGGCAGCACGCAGGCGTACGTGGGCAAGGCCGTCGCGGAGGTGGCCCTGCGGACGAATCAGAACAACTACTCGATCACGACCGATGACGGGAAGGACGTCTACAAGCCGGGCTTCGCGTACTACCTGGGCATCGACCAGGACGGCGACTCCGCGACCATGGACGCGATCGACAACCTGTTCTACGAGCCGCAGTCCTATGGCACGGGCGTGTGGCACAGCGGATCGTCGACCGGCGGCGTCTACGACTTCATGGGCACGCTGGCCCAATTCAAGAGCGCGAACCCGGACGCGAAGATCACCGAGTTCGACGCCAACTACGGACCGGGGCTCGCGGCTGACGACACCGTGAGCATGAAGTCGATGACGTTCCACGACTGCAGATACATCTTTGCCGCGGAGAACCTGCCACCGAACGCGACATTCACGCTGAACAGTGGCGGTGACCAGAACTACCGGACCTTCGGCTTCAACGCCGGTAACAGCTCCGACCCGGAGGGGCAGGCGCTCACCTATTCCTGGAAGTTCGGTGACGGCAGCCCCACCGGCCATGGCGCCGTGGTGAAGCACACCTACCCCGCCCAGAAGGGTAGGTCCTACTTCGCCACCCTCACCGTCTCCGACGGCGTGAACAGCACCTCGACGACCCGCAAGGTGCTCGTCCACTGAGCGCCTGTCCCCGCATGACCGGTTCGAACCGAGGGCTGCCCCTCCAGTCGGAGGAGCAGCCCTCGGTCCGTGCCCATCTGGAGCAGCTCAGCGGCGCGGGTCCTCCGGCGTGCCGGCCGGCGGGGCGGTCGACGTCGGCGCGGACGCCCCCACCGACTGGACCGGCTGGTCGGCCTCGATGTCCGGGGTGACTGCCGTGCCCGGGCCCTGGCCGTCCTCCTGCAGGGCCTGGATGCCCGACTTGTCGCTGAGCGGGACCTCCGGCAGGAAGAGCATGACGAAGAAGCCGATGGCCACGACCGCCGCCGCGACCAGGAAGACCAGGTCGATCGAGTCGGAGAACCCGCTCTTGAAGGCGTGGACCACGGCCGCCGGCGCTGCGGAGATCTGCGACGTGTCGCTCAACGCCTTGTCCAGGTCGACGGATCCCGCGACCCCGCTCAGGCCGGCGTCGGCGAACGCGTTGCCGATCTTGGTCGGCAGCGTCGTGAACAGGATCGACAGGAACGCCGCGACCCCGATCGTGCCGCCCATCTGGCGGAAGAACGTGACCGACGACGTCGCGACGCCCATCTCCCGCGGGGACACGGCGTTCTGCACCGCGAGGATGACCGGCTGGAAGTTGAAGCCCAGGCCGATGCCCAGCAGGACCATGAACGGCACCAGGCTCCACACCGAGGTGTCCGCGCCGAGGATGAACGACATCGAGACCAGCGCCGCCACGATGAACACGATGCCGACCAGCGGGAAGATCTTGTACCTGCCGGTCCTGCCGATCGCGATACCCGAGCCCATCGCCCCGGTCATGATGCCGGCGACGAGCGGAATCATCTGCAGCCCGGCGACCGTGGGGCTGGAGCCGTGCACGATCTGCAGGTACTGCGGGAGCAGCAGGATGCCGCCGAACATGCCGGCGCCCAGGACGATGCTTCCGATGCTGCCGATCGCGAAGCTGCGGTTCTTGAACAGGCGCAGGGGCAGCAGTGCGTCGTCCTGGTATGCCCGCTCGGCGAGCACGAAGGCGATCAGCCCGACGACGCCGATGGCATAGCAGATCAGCGCACGGCCGGAGCCCCAGCCCCAGGTGCGGCCCTGCTCGGCCACGATCAGCAGCGGCACGAGGGCGACGACCAGCGCCAGCGCGCCCGGCCAGTCGATGCGGTGCTCGCGGCGGGTGTGCGGCAGGTGCAGCACCCGCATGACGACGACGAACGCCAGGATGCCCAGCGGGACGTTGACGTAGAAGATCCAGCGCCAGCCGGTGATGCCGAGCAGCGAGTCCTGGCCGGCCAGGAAGCCACCGATGACCGGGCCCAGCACGCTGGACGTGCCGAAGACCGCCATGAAGAAGCCCTGGTACTTCGACCGCTCGCGCGGGGGCACGATGTCGCCGATGATCGCCAGTGCCAGCGACATCAGACCGCCGGCACCGATGCCCTGGATGGCCCGGTAGGCGGCCAGCTGGTACATCGAGTCGGCGAGTCCGCAGAGCATGGAGCCGAGGACGAAGACGCCGATCGCGAACAGGTAGAACGGCCGCCGTCCGTAGAGGTCCGACAGCTTCCCGTACAGCGGCGTGGCGATCGTCGAGGTGATGAGGAACGCCGTCGTCGCCCAGGCCTGGAGGTCGTAGCCGTTGAGGTCGTCGGCGATCGTGCGGATCGCGGTGGAGACGACCGTCTGGTCGAGCGCCGCGAGGAACATCCCGAGCAGGAGGCCCGCGAGGATCGTGACGATCTGGCGGTGGGTGAAGACGCCGCTGGCGTCCGGCGCGGCGGCCGCCGCACGGGCGTCCCGCCGCTCGCTGGCGCGGGAGGTGGCCTGGGTCATCGGTTCTCTTTCGGAAGGTCGAGGAGGGCGCCGCCGTCAGGGGCGCCGGGAAGACTGGCGGAGATGTCGTCCAGGAGACGACCGAACAGCGTGGTGAACGTGGCGAGGTCGGAGTCGGACCACCCGGCGGTGACCCGCGCGAGTCCGGCCTCGCGCTCACTGCGGAGGGCCTCCAGTGCGGTGTGGCCGGCATCGGTGACGACGAGCCGGCTGGCCCGCCCGTCGGACTCGTCGGCGACCCGGGTCACCAGGCCCTGCTCGACGAGGGCGGCCACGTGCCGGCTCACCGTCGAGGGGTCGGCGTGCACGAGATCGGCCAGCGCGCTCTGCCGCAACGGCCCGAGCCGGACCAGCGGATAGAGGAGCACCAGGGCGGCGCGGTCGCGCGACTCGCTGGCCTGCTGCGACTTGATCGCGTGCACCAGGCGCATGAACCGGGGTAGCTGCTCGGACAGCGAGCGCACCTCGGCGAGGCGGCCCGCCTGGTCCGCCGGAGCGGGGGCGGAGGGGGTCATCTGACCTCTCGGGAACGGGGCGGGAGAAACAGGTGCAGGTTACAACCCGTTGCAGGATGCAAACAACAAGTTGCACGCTACACACACTGTGATGTCGCCGACGTCCGGGGGCTCGGGGCAGTGCGATCCTTGCTCCTGATACCCACCGAAGTCCGAGAGGAACGCGAGCCCCACCGTGAGTGCCCCGCACGACGAGCTCCGCGACCGTCTCCCGGCGCTCACTCTCGCCGACGAGCACCGGCTGGGACGGCGGCTCGACGGCCTCCGGAAGACCCGCGACCCGCAGGCGCGCGCCCGCCAGCGTGAACGGATCGCCGCCGACGTCGTGGCGGCCGAGGAGCGGATCGCCCGTCGGCGGGCCGCCGTCCCGGACGTGACCTATCCCGACGAGCTGCCGGTCAGCCGGCGGCGCGAGGACATCGCCGCGGTCCTGCGGGACCACCAGGTGGTCGTGGTCGCCGGCGAGACCGGCTCGGGCAAGACAACCCAGCTGCCGAAGATCGCCCTGGAGCTCGGCCGGGGCGTGCGCGGCCGGATCGGGCACACCCAGCCCCGGCGGATCGCCGCCCGCAGCGTCGCGGAGCGGATCGCCGAGGAGCTCGACAGCCCGCTGGGGGAGGTCGTCGGCTGGAAGGTCCGGTTCACCGATCAGGTCGGCGACCGCACGCTGGTGAAGCTGATGACCGACGGCGTGCTGCTCGCCGAGATCGCGCACGACCGGATGCTCCGGCAGTACGACACGATCATCCTGGACGAGGCGCACGAGCGGAGCCTCAACATCGACTTCCTGCTGGGCTATCTCGCCCAGCTGCTGCCCAGGCGCCCCGACCTCAAGCTCGTCATCACCTCGGCGACCATCGACGTCGAACGGGTGGCCGCGCACTTCGAGGGTGCCCCGATCGTCGAGGTCACCGGCCGTGCCTATCCGGTGGAGGTGCGCTACCGGCCGGTCGTCGACCCCGACGACCCGGAGGCGGACCCTGACCGCGACCAGGTGTCGGCCATCGTGGACGCCGTCGACGAGCTCGTGGCCGAAGGGCCCGGCGACGTCCTGGTGTTCCTCGCCGGGGAACGCGAGATCCGGGACACGGCCGACGCGCTGGCCGAACGAGCGCTGCCCGGCACCGAGATCCTGCAGCTGTACTCCCGGCTGTCGGCGGCCGACCAGCACAAGGTCTTCGCCGCGCACACCGGACGGCGGGTCGTGCTGGCCACGAACGTCGCGGAGACGTCGCTGACCGTGCCGGGCATCCGGTACGTCGTCGACCCCGGGACAGCGCGCATCTCGCGCTACAGCCATCGCACCAAGGTGCAGCGACTGCCGATCGAGCCGGTCAGCCAGGCGTCGGCCCGCCAGCGCTCCGGCCGGTGCGGCCGTACGTCGGACGGCATCGCGATCCGGCTGTACACCGAGGCCGACTACGAGAGCCGGCCGGAGTTCACCGACCCGGAGATCCTCCGCACCAACCTGGCTTCCGTGCTGCTGCAGATGGCGTCACTCGACCTGGGCGACGTGGCGGACTTCCCGTTCGTCGACCCGCCGGACCGCCGCGCCGTCGCGGACGGCGTCGCGCTGCTCGAGGAGCTGCACGCCCTCGACGAGCACGGCAAGCTCACCGACATCGGCAGGGCGCTGGCGGCACTGCCGCTGGACCCGCGCATGGCCCGCATGGTCGTGGAGGCGGACAAGCGCGGCGTGCTCGACGAGGTGCTGGTGATCGCCGCCGGGCTGACCATCCAGGACCCCCGCGAGCGCCCGACCGAGCACCAGCAGGCCGCCGACCAGCTGCACGCCCGGTTCGCCGACGAGAACTCCGACTTCCTTGCCCTGCTCAACCTCTGGCGCCACCTCACCGAGCAGCAGGAGGCTCTGAGCGGCAACCAGTTCCGGCGCACCGTGAAGCGCGAGTTCCTGCACTACCTCCGCATCCGTGAGTGGCAGGACCTGCACGGTCAGCTCCGGGGCACCGCGCGACGGCTGGGCATGACCGTCGGCGAACCGGCGGCGGAACCGGACGAGCGGGGGATCCACACGGCGTTGCTGGCCGGGCTGCTGTCGCACGTCGGCATGCAGGCGGAGCAGGCAAAAGGCGACAAGCGGCCCAGTCGCGACTACCTCGGGACCCGCAACACCCGGTTCGTGATCGCGCCCGGCAGCCCGCTGGCGAAGAAGCCGCCGCGCTGGGTGGTCGCCGCCGAGCTGGTGGAGACGAGCCGGCTGTTCGCCCGCACCGTCGCGCGGATCGACCCGGAGACGGTCGAGAAGCTGGCCGAGCACCTGGTGAAGCGGCAGTACTCCGAGCCGCGCTGGGACGCCAAGCGCGGCTCCGTCGTCGCCACCGAGCGGGTCACGCTCTACGGGCTGCCGCTCGTGGTCGGCCGCCGGGTGCAGTACGGCTCGATCGACCCCGTCGTCTCCCGGGAGCTGTTCATCCGGCACGCCCTCGTCGCGGGGGAGTGGACGACGCACCACCGGTTCTGGGCCGAGAACGCACGAGCGATCGACCAGGTCGCCGCGCTGGAGGAGCGGGCGCGGCGCCGCGACATCCAGGTGGACGAGGAGACGCTGTTCGAGCTCTACGACGCGCGGATCCCGGCCGACGTCGTCTCCACCCGGCACTTCGACCGCTGGTGGAAGGCCGCCCGGCGCGATCGGCCGGAGCTGCTCACCTTCACCGCGGAGATGCTCACCAACGCCGCGGCCGCCGGTCAGGTGCGGGTCGAGGACTATCCGGACGAGGTACGCCTGACGCAGGGCCTCACGCTGCCGCTCTCCTACGCGTTCGCGCCGGGCGCGGCAGAGGACGGCGTGACCGTCGACGTCCCCCTCGCCGTGCTCGACGGTGTCGCCGCGCAGACCTCCGGGGAGTCGCTCGCCTTCACCGTGCCGGGTCTGCGCGAGGAACTGGTCACCGCACTGCTGCGCGCCCTGCCCAAGCAGCTGCGCCGCGCCCTGGTGCCGATACCCGACCGGGTGCGCGAGATCCTGCCGGCCATCGATCCGGGCGAGCCGCTGCTGCCGGCGCTGGAGCGGGAGCTGCGCCGCTCGGCCGCCGTGATGGTGCCCCCCGACGCGTGGGCGCCGGAACAGGTGCCCGACCACCTCCGGGCGACGTTCCGGGTGCTCGACGACCAGCAGCGCCCCCTCGCCATCGGCAAGGACCTCGCCGCGCTCAGGGCGCAGGTCGCGCCCAAGGCGCGGGCGAGCCTTGCCCGGGCCGCCTCGGACGTCGAGCGGACCGGCCTGACGTCGTGGGAGTTCGGCACCCTGCCCCGCACCGTCGAGGTGCAGCGCGGCGCCCACGCGGTGACGGCCTACCCCGCGCTCGTCGACGAGGGGACGACCGTCGGCGTCCGGGTGGTCCCCACCGAGGCCGAGGCCCAGCGGCTCACCCGCCTGGGAGCCCGCCGGCTCCTCGTCCTCGTCGCCGGTTCACCCGCGCGGCAGGTGGTCAAGGGTCTGCGTCCGGCGACCCGGCTCGCCCTGCAGTTCAATCCGGACGGCGAGATCGCCGACCTGGTCGCCGACTGCGTCGACGCCGCCGCCGACGAGCTGATCGACGCGGCCGGCGGCCCTCCGCGCGACGAGGCGTCCTTCTCCGCCCTGGTGGCGACGGCGAAGGGCGAGCTGCCCAGGCTCACCGTCGACGCCGTAGGGAAGGTCGAGGCGATCCTCACCCAGGCCCGGGAGGTCGCGGTCGCGATCGGCGCGGCCCCGGCGCGCCGCGTGCCCGAGGCGGCCGTCGCGGACCTGCGTCGCCAGATGGGGGGGTTGCTCCACCGCGGCTTCGTGGCCGCGACCGGCCGCAAGCGGCTTCCGGACGTCGTCCGCTACCTCAGGGCCATGGCCTACCGCCTCGAGAAGCTGCCGGCCAACTCCGTCCGGGACGAGTTGTGGACCGGCCAGGTGGCCGCGGTGACGGCCGAGTACGAGCAGCTGCGGGCACGAATGCCGTCGACCGGTGCGCCCGACGACCCGGTGACCCGTATCCGCTGGATGATCGAGGAGCTGCGGGTCGGCCTCTTCGCCCAGGGCATCGGAACACCCCGGCCCATCTCGGAGCAACGGGTCTACAAGGCGATCGACCAGCTCATCGCCTGACGGCGAACCGCCCCGACCAGCTCATCGCCCGAAGCGGTTCCCTCGCGCCCCCTGACGCGCGACGATGGACTCCCCCGCACCGAGGGGAGGAGTCGTGCAGACCTTCGTGCGTTGGTCGGGCTACGCCCTGATCGCCGCCGGCCTGTTGACGCTGGCCGTGCTGGCGCATCCGGACATCTTCGCCGAGGGCTTCGCCGGCCCGTCCCTGACGTGGTTCTGGTCGGTGGGCCACACCGCCGGGTTGCTGCTGGTCGCGCTGTCCCTGCTGGGCCTCGCCGGGCTCGCGGCGCTGCACGGTCCGCGGCTGGGTCGCCTCGGCGCCCTCGGTCTGGTGCTCGCCGTGGTCGGGCTGGTGGCGTCGGCCGGACTGCTGGCGGTCGAGGCGTTGGCCTTCCCGGTCCTGGCCCGCGCGGCTCCCGCGCTGCTCGACATCGACGGCCCGCTGGCCGGGGACGCCACTTTCCGCGCGGTCGGCGCGGTCGCGCTGCTGTGGTTCGTCGGGGAGGCCCTCGTCGGGGTGGCGGTCGAGCACGCGGGCGTCCTGGTGCGCGGAACGGGCTGGCTGCTCACCGTCGGGGCGCTCTGCTTCGCCGCCTTCGAGGGCCCGTTCGTGCCGGTGTTCGGAGCGCTGTCCGTGGTGGTGTTCGCGCTGGCCCAGGGCTGGCTGGGAGCGGGGGTCGTCCGTGCCGCAGGTCAGACCGACGGCACGCTGTCGACCTCCCGTTCGCGCAGGAGCGCCGAGATGCGCTGACGGGTGACCCCGAAGAGCGCGGCGATCCGGTTGATGCTCACCTGCTCGGCCTGCAGGGCCAGCGCCTGCTCCCGTCGCCAGGCGTGACCGGCGGTGGCCAGGCCGGCCAGCACCGTCGAGATGCGTTCCACCACCAGTGGGCGGGTCTCCGCGGTCACGATCGCCAGCCAGGGGCGGCCCGAGCGGTGCTCGCGCAGCAGGTCGTCGGCTCGGGACCGCGTTTCGCTCAGCTCCCCCAGACAGCGGTCGAGCTCCGCGATCAGGTCCAGGAGTGCGCGGGCCGCAGGGCCCTCGGTGGTCGGAGACAGCTCGGTCATGCGTCGCTCCCCGGTCCGGGTGAAGGCAAGCTGATAGCACACTATCCAAGTGAATGGCCGTTGCATGCAATACCCCTTGCGTCACCCGTTCGGGTGTGTTTGATTGTGCACAACGCAATTACCCAGAGTCGTGGCACGCACTGACGCCCCCTACGATCGACCCGCCTCCGCCGGCAGAACGGAACGCCCGCCTTGACCACGACCGCAGCCAGCTTCGACCTGCCGCCGGCGGCGCCGAGCATCCAGGCGGCCCGTCACCTCGTGCTGGAACTGCTCCGTGCCTGGAACGCCCCCCAGGACCGGGACGACGCGGCGCTGCTGGTCACCGAACTGGTTGCCAACGTGGTCGACCACGTCGGCGGGGACGAATGCCTCACCCTGGAGCTCGAGGCGTCGGGGGAGCGACTGCGGATCGCGGTGCTGGACGGCTCCTCGATAGCACCCGTCGTCCAGGAGCTCTCGGCCGAGCGTCCCCGCGGCCGCGGTCTGCTGATGGTCCAGCAGATCGCCGACCGGTGGGGCAGCGAGGCGCGCCCGGAGGGCAAGCGGGTGTGGTTCGAACTGGGGCCGGCCGAGGGGTGATCGCCGCCGGGTTTGCCGCCCCGCGCGACCGGGGACGGTCGCTGTGACCTCCACCGGCTCGACGAAGGGAACTGTTGCGATGAGCGAGCCCACGAGTGGCACGCAGGCGGCCGGCGAGGGCCTGTCGGACGAGGAGATGGTCGAGACCGTCGCCGGTCAGACCGACAGCGCCTCGGAGAACGCGGACACCGCGGGCAAGGACTGGAACGGCGACCCGGGCGACGCTCCCGCACCCGTTTAGCGTGCGGGCGGCACGGACAGCTGTCCGCTGGGGAGTCCGGCACGGCCTGCCCGCCGTCTATCTCCGCCGGAGCGCGCGCAGTGGTGACCCGGTCGGCCGCCTCCTGCGCGACCCGGCGGTCCGCGAGAACCCTTACCCCCTCCACGAGGAGGTGCGCAGCCGCGGACCGCTGAGCCCGAGCAGCCTGGGGCTCGTGACGGCGTCCCACTCGACGGCGCGGGAGGTGCTCCGGTCGGAGCACTTCGGTGTCGGCTGGGACCGTTCGGCGGCCCCCGGGTGGGTCCGCTGGGCCCTCCGGTTCGGCGATGACCCGGATGCCGCCGGCGTCGCGGAGCCGCCGTCCATGCTGGTCGTCGACCCACCCGACCACACGCGTTTCCGGCGCCTGGTGAACCGCGCGTTCACGCCACGGGCGACCGCGGCGTTCGAGCCGTCCATCCAGCGCACCGCCGACGCCTTGCTGGACGACCTCGGGCGTGGACCGGACCGGGTGGACCTCGTCACCAGCTACGCCGCCCAGCTGCCGGTGCTGGTCATCGCCGACCTCCTCGCCGTTCCGACCACGCGCCGCGAGGACTTCCTGCGGTGGGGTGCCGCCGCGGCGGCCACGCTGGATCCCGGGTTGCCGCTGCGCCGGTACGTCACCGCCGAACGCGCGCTGCGGTCGATGCACGCCTTCCTCCGGGGGCACTTCGACCGGTTGCGCCGCGATCCAGGGGACGACCTCGTCAGCCGCCTGGTCGGGCTGCCCGAGGACGAGGCGCTCACCGAGCGGGAGCTGCACGCGACCGTGATGCTGCTGCTGGGGGCCGGCTTCGAGACGACGATGAACCTGCTCGGCAATGCGGTCGTGCTGCTCGACCGGCACCGCGACCAGTGGAAGGCGCTGCTCGCCGATCCGTCCGGGTGGGCCGGGGCGGTCGAGGAGACCCTCCGCCACGACAGCCCGGTCCAGCTCACCGGGCGGACGGCGAAGGCCGACGTCACTGTGGCCGGCCGGCAGGTCCGGAAGGGCTCGAGACTGACCGTGCTGCTGGGCGCCGCCAACCGCGACCCGGAGGTCTTCCCGGACCCCACCCGGTTCGACATCGGCCGCGCCGACGCCCGTGAGCACCTGGCGTTCTCCGCGGGCATCCACTACTGCGTCGGGGCCGGCCTCGCCCGCCTGGAAGCAGAGATCGGGCTGCGCAGCCTGGCGGAGCGGTTCCCCGAGCTGCGGGTCACCGGGACCCCGGAGCGCCGCGATCTGCGGACCCTGCGGGGGTTCGAGCACCTCCCGGTGGCGCTTCGCTGAGGACGGCGTCTCGCGCCGCCCCCCAGCCGGCCCAGGTCATCGGCACGAGGGCAACGAGCAGCACGACGACGGGCCAGGTCCATCCGCCGGTGACATCGCGCAGCGCACCCAGCAGCGGTGGCCCCGCGGCGGCCAGCAGATAACCCAGGCACTGGGCCACCCCGCCCAGCCGGGCCGCCGTCATCGGGGTGGCGCTGCGGAGCACGATGAGGGTCAGCGCCAGGGCGAAGCCACCACCCTGGGCGAGCCCGAACGCGGCCACCCACACCAGCGTCCCGCGGTCCGGTGCGACGAGCAGCCCGGTCAGCCCGACGGTGTAGGCGGCCGCCACGGCCAGGATCAGCGGTCGCTGGGTCCGCATCCGGCCGGCCTGCGCCGGCGCCAGCAGGGCGGCGCCGGCTCCCACCACGTTCGCCAGGCCGAGCAGGAGCCCACCCTCGTGCACCGGAACTCCCGCGTCGGCGAGCAGCGTCGGGAGCCAGGCGGCGAACGAGTAGAACTGCACACTCTGCAGGCCGATGTAGGCGGTCACCTGGACGGCCAGCGGCTGCCGCAGCAGTGCCCAGGACCCTGGGCCGTCCGGAGGCGGTCCGGAGCGGCGATGGTGGGCGCCGGTGCCCGCGACGGGGAGCCACAGGGCCAGCGCCGCCAGCGCGAGGGCGAGCCACATCCCCAGCGCCGTCCGCCAGCCGATGCCGAGGGCGTCGGCCAGCGGCACGGTGACGGCGGCCGCGGCGGCGGCCCCGAGGTTCAGCGACGCCGAGTACAGCCCCATGACGGCACCCGGCCGGGCGAACTCACGCTTCACGTACGCAGGGAGCAGCACGTTGGCCAGCGCGATCGCCGACCCGGCCAGGAAACTGCCTGCGTACAGGAGGGCGACGGGGGAGAGCAGGCGCAGGGCGATGCCGGCGGCCAGGAGCAGCAGCGACACCGCCACGGCGGTCTCCAGGCCGATCCGCCGGGCCAGCCGCGGCGCGACCGGCGCGAAGGCGCCGAAACAGAGCACCGGCACCGCCGTCAGCAGACCGGCGAGGGCCGCCGACAGTCCCGTGTCGGCGCGCAGGTCGCCCAGCACGGGCGCGACGGATACCACAGCCGGCCGCTGGTTGAGCGCGACCGCGACGATGGCGGCGGTCAGCAGGAACGCGGCCGCCCGGGAGCGGGGCGCCGCGGCCGTCTCCCCGTCGTCCATCCCTGCCACTCCACCACACCGGCGACCGGGCTTCACCCGGGCGCCGGTGCTCGGTCAGCTGGGCGTGGTGAGCATCCCGGCGCCGACGGTGGCGTTGGTCGCCTCGTCGATGAGGATGAAGCGGCCGGTGACCCGGTTGCGCGAGTAGTCGTCGATGAACAGCGGCTGGGTGGTGCGCAGGCGCACGCGCCCGATGTCGTTGAGCCCGAGCTCGCCGGCGTCCATGTCCCGGTGCAGCGTGTTCACGTTGAGCCGGTACTGCAGCTCCTTGACCACCGCCCGCACGGTCCGGGTGCTGTGCTTGACCGCGATCCGCTGCCCCGGGCGCAGGGGCTCGTCCGTCATCCAGGAGACCATCGCGTCGAGGTCCTGGGTGACGTGCGGCGCGTTCGTCGGCCGGCAGATCAGGTCGCCCCGCGAGACGTCGAGGTCGTCGGCGAGCCGGATGGTGACCGCCATGGGGGCGAAGGCCTCCTCCACCGGGCCGCGCGGGCCGTCGATGGAGGCGATGGTGGTGGTCAGTCCGCTGGGCAGCACCTGGACCTCGTCGCCGGGACGGAGCACCCCGCTGGCCACCGTGCCCGCGTAGCCCCGGTAGTCGTGGAACGCGTCGGACTGCGGGCGAATGACGAACTGGACCGGGAACCGGGTGTCGACCAGGTTCCGGTCACTGGCCACGTGCACGTGCTCGAGGTGGTGCAGGAGCGACGAGCCGTCGTACCAGGGGGAGTTCGCCGACCGGGTGACGACGTTGTCGCCGTGCAGCGCCGAGATCGGGATGACCGTCAGGTCAGGGATGTTCAGCTTCGCCGCGAACGAGGTGAACTCGTCACGGATGGCCTCGTAGGTCTCCTCGGACCAGTCGACGAGGTCCATCTTGTTGACCGCGACGACGAGGTGCGGCACCCGCAGCAGCGACGCCAGGAACGCGTGCCGCCGGCTCTGCTCGAGCATCCCCTTGCGGGCGTCGACCAGCACGATGGCCAGGTCGGCGGTCGAGGCGCCGGTGACCATGTTCCGGGTGTACTGCACGTGGCCGGGGGTGTCGGCCATGATGAAGGTGCGTCGCGGGGTCGCGAAGTAGCGGTAGGCGACGTCGATGGTGATGCCCTGCTCGCGCTCGGCGCGCAGGCCGTCGGTCAGCAGCGCCAGGTTGACGTAGTCGCCCCCGGCGCTGGCCCGCTCGACCGCCTCGTACTGGTCCTCGAAGACGGCCTTGCTGTCGTAGAGCAGCCGCCCGATGAGCGTGCTCTTGCCGTCGTCCACCGACCCCGCGGTGGCGATGCGGAGGATGTCCTTGCGGGCGGTCGCGATCTCGGCCGCCTCGGCGGCGGCGGCGGAACGCAGGTCGATCGGGTGGACCCCGGGCTGGGCGGGGATGGTTGCCTCTTCGATGGGAGCCATCAGAAGTAGCCCTCCTTCTTCCGGTCTTCCATGGCGGCGTCGCTGACCTTGTCGTCGCCGCGGGTGGCGCCGCGCTCGGTCATGCGGGTCACCGCGATCTCGGCGATGACTTCCTCGACCGTCGTGGCGGTGGAGGAGACGGCCGCGGTCAGGTTGGCGTCGCCGACGGTGCGGTAACGGACCATCTCGCGGCGGATCTGCTCGCCCGCGCGGGGAGTGATGAACTCGTTCACCGCATAGAGCATCCCCTGGCGCTCGACGACGTCGCGCTCGGCGGCGAGGTAGAGCGACGGGATGGCGATCTCCTCGCGGAGGATGTACTGCCAGATGTCGAGCTCGGTCCAGTTGGACAGCGGAAAGACCCGGATCGACTCACCGAGGTGGATCCGGCCGTTGTAGAGGTCCCACAACTCGGGGCGCTGGTTCTTCGGGTCCCACTGGCCGAACTCGTCGCGGAAGGAGAACATCCGCTCCTTGGCGCGCGCCTTGTCCTCGTCGCGCCGGGCACCGCCGAACAGCGCGGTGAAGCCGTGCTTCTCGACCGCGTCCAGCAGGACCGGGGTCTGGATCCGGTTCCGGGAGCCGTTGGGCTCTTCCTTGACCGTCCCCTGCGCAATGGCCTCGGGCACGGATGCCACGATGAGGTGGACGCCGAGCTCGGCGACCCTGCGGTCGCGGAACTGCAGGACGTCGGGGAAGTTCAGCCCGGTGTCGACATGCATCACGGGGAACGGGATCCGGGCCGGGGCGAACGCCTTGCGGGCCAGCTCGAGCATCACGATCGAGTCCTTGCCGCCGGAGAACAGCAGCACCGGCCGCTCCAGCTCGGCGACGACCTCGCGCATCATGTGGATGGACTCCGCCTCCAGCGTCTCCAGCTGGCTCAGCCGGTAGTCCGGGGTCGGCCGATGGTCGGGCGTGGTCACGAGGGCAGGCTCCGTGGTGTGGTGGGGGTAGGAAACAGTCTGGGTCATGACGTCGGGACGACGGCGCCGAGGATGCGGTCGGCCAGCTCCGGCCGGCACACCACGAGGTCGGGTAGCCAGGGGTCGGGGTCGTTGTAGACCAGGGGTGAGCCGTCCAGCCGGCAGGTGATCAGACCGGCCGCGCGGGCGATCGCCACCGGTGCCGCGGAGTCCCACTGGTATTGGCCGCCGGAGTGCACGTAGGCATCGACCTCGCCGCGGGCGACCGCGACGGTCTTGTAGCCGGCCGAGCCGAGCGGAACGAGCTCCGCGCCCAGCACCTCGGCCACGGCGGCCGCCTCGGCCGGTGGCCGGGACCGGCTGACGGCCACCCGGACGGGACCGGCGGAGGCCGGCAGCTCGGGAGCAGGGTCGGTCAGCAGCACCTCGCCCAGAGCCGGCAGGGCCACGGCGGCCGCGGTGAGGTCCCCGCCCGACCAGAGGGCCACGTGCACCGCCCAGTCGTGGCGGCCGGGTTCGCCGTACTCGCGGGTGCCGTCGAGGGGATCGACGATCCAGACGCGGTCGGCCTGCAGCCTGCGCGGGTCGTCGACGGCCTCCTCGCTGAACACGATGTCGCCGGGGCGGTCGGCGCGCAGCGACGCCAGGATGGCAACCTGGGCGGCGGCGTCCCCGGCGTCCCCGAGGGCGCGGCCCGTCAGGGTGCCCTGTGCGCGCAGAGTGACCAGCACGTCGGCTGCGGCACGTGCGGCGCGAGCCGCCACCTGAACGTCCGACAGCGTCATAGCGGGTGGCTCCTGGATTCTCGTCGTGCGCCACCCGGGGGCTGGCACCTGGTGCGGTCCGCCGCGCGGAAGCACGACGGGGCGCTCCAAGCTTCCCACTGCCGGGCGCTCCGGCGACCGTTCGTCGTGTCGAGCATGACGCTTTCGGGGGGTATGGGCCATGCCTGCGGCCAGCGCGGTCCGTGAACCGCCTCACGCCGCGTGCCGCTCAGCTGTCCCGTCAGTCCTGCTCGGTGGCGGTGGCGTCGCTGGGGCGGCGCGGCGGTGTGTGCCGGCCCGAGGCGTCGGTGATCGAGCCGAAGTAGGCCGCGGCGAGCTCGGGCCGGGGCTGCACGAAGATCCCGCAGGCCTGCACGAGCGTGTTCTCGGGGGCGGCTGCCGTGGCGATCGTGCCGGTCAGCACGGTCTTGCGACCGGCGTTCTCGGTGACGGCCGCGCGCAGGACCAGCGGGGTCTCGAGGGGCACCGGACGGCGGTAGTCCAGCTCCAGCCGGGCGGTCATGCCCCAGAGCCCGGCGGCGCCGGCGGCCGACCCGAGCAGCTGGTCCATGAGCAGGGCGCTCATCCCACCGTGCAGATAGCTCGGCGGCCCTTCGTAGGCCACGCCGAGCGTTGCCTCGGCCGCTACTTCCCCGAGGCGTCCGCCCTCCACCCGGCGGATGCTCAAGGGGGGCGCCAGGGGGCTGCCGATCCCGCTGACCGGGTTGTAGACGCGCCGGCCCGACGTCGGGTCGTCGAGCGCGGGCAGCTGGGACGCCGGGCGGCGGGAGGCCGCGAGCAGCGGCGTGGTCGCGCGCACCAGTTCGGCGGCGGCGCGGATCTCCCCGGCACCGACGGTCGTGGTGACCGTCGTCCCGATCAGGTCGCGCACCGCGGCACCGAGCTCGGTGACCGCGGCCATCAGGTCGGCGTCGTACGGGCCGGCGGAGTCGCTCGTCGTCACCGGCGGATCGTGACAGGACGGTGGATCTACCGTGGGGCCGACCCCTCCGGTTGCTCCCCGCCCCCGGTCGGAACCGCTGCGCCGGGGCCGGAGCGGGGCAGCCGGACGATCACCGTCGTGCCCCGCCCTGGTGCCGTGTCGAGGGCGACCGAGCCGCCGTGCGCGGCCACCAGGGCGGCGACGATCGACAACCCCAGCCCGGTGCCCCCGGCGCTGCGGGTTCGCGAGGCGTCGGCGCGGTAGAAGCGCTCGAACGCGCGTTCGGCGTCGGCGGCGTCCATGCCGGGCCCCTTGTCGCCGACCGTGACGACGAGGACCCCCGCGTCGGCCGGGTCCTTCGCCACGGTGACGGTCACCCGTGCGTCCGCGGGGGTGTGCACGAGGGCGTTGGTGAGCAGGTTGCCGACGACCTGCCGCAACCGGCCCTCGTCACCGAGCACCACGGGAACGTCGGTCAGTGACTCGTCCAGGTGCAGCGTGACCGGGCGGTCGGGCTGGACGGCGCGTGCGTCGTGCACGGCGTCACCGGCGACCGCCGCCAGGTCGACCGGTGCGAGGGTCAGCGGACGTTCCTGGTCCATGCGGGCGAGCAGGAGCAGGTCCTCGACCAGCAGTCCCATCCGGCCGCCCTCGGCCTCGATCCGCTGCATCAGTCGGCGGACGTCGGACTCGGAACGGACGGCGCCCTGCCGGTACAGCTCGGCGAAGCCGCGGATCGACGTCAGCGGGGTACGCAGCTCGTGGCTGGCATCGGCCACGAAGCGGCGCAGCCGCTCCTCCGAGCCCCGCGCTTCCTCCTCGGAGGCCTGCTGGGCCCGGAAGGCCTGCTCGATCCGCGAGAGCATCCCGTTCAAGGCGGTGGACAGCCGCCCGACCTCGGTCCGGTCGTCCCCCGCGGGCACGCGCTGTGAGAGGTCACCCGCGGCGATCGCCCGGGCCGTCCGCTCCACCTCGGTCAGCGGCCGGAGGCTGTTGCGAACGAGTACGTAGCCGGCCGCGCCGAGCACCGCGAGCACGATGAGCCCGACGGCGAGCTCGATGGTGAGCAGCCGGGCGATGGCCCGCTCGTTGCCGGCGAGGTCGGTGGCGGCGAGCGCCGTGGAGCCGCCCGGGAGCTCGACCGCGACCATCCGCCACGAGCTGTTCCCGTCCTCCGACGGAACGGTGAACGGCTCGGGCCCGCCGGCCGGCCCTGGCCGGTGGTCGGCGTCAGGGTCGGCGTCCTCGACCTCCCCCACCACGCGCCGGAGGTCGGGCAGCCGGTCCTCGTCCCCCGAACCGGTCAACCTGACCGGTCGGCCATCAACCGTGATGCAGCCGAAGAACTGTCCGGGCGAGGCATACCGCTGCATGCCGCAGAAACCGTTCGCCGTCCGGGGCTCGGCGATACCCACAGCGGTGGCCCGGAGCTCGTCGTCCTGCTGGTGGGTCAGGTAGTCGCGCAGCAGGGACGTGGCCGCGAAGCCGGTCGCCGCCAGGCCCACGGCGACGAGGGTCACCAGCAGCGCGACCAGGGTGATACGGAGTGGAACTCGACGGATCCGCTCGGTTCGCGACGCGAGCGCGCTCACGCCCCCCGCGGCAGCCGCAGCGTGTAGCCCACCCCCCGGATGGTGTGCAGCAGCCGCGGCTCGGTGGTGTCGATCTTGCGGCGAAGGTAGGAGATGTAGGACTCGACGACGTTCGCCTCACCGTTGAAGTCGTAGTTCCACACGTGGTCGAGGATCTGGGCCTTGGACAGGACTCGGCCCCCGTTCGCCATCAGGTAGCGCAGCAGCTTGAACTCGGTGGGGGAGAGGCTGATCAGCTCGCCCGCCTTGATGACCTCGTGACTCTCCTCGTCGAGCTCGATGTCGGCGAAAGACAACCGCGGCGAGTCGGCGGCCCTGTTCGCGCCGGCGCTGCGGCGCAGCACCGCCCGGATCCGCGCGAGGACCTCGTCGAGGCTGAACGGCTTGGTGACGTAGTCGTCCCCGCCCAGGGTCAGACCGGAGACCTTGTCGGCGGCGGCGTCCCGTGCGGTGAGGAAGAGCACCGGCGTGTGCCGGCCCGACTGGCGCAGCCGGCGGACGACGCCGAAGCCGTCCAGCCCGGGCATCATCACGTCGAGAAGCAGGAGATCAGGCCGGAAGGTCTCCGCCATGGCAAGCGCCTGCTGGCCGTCGGAGGCCGTCTCGACCTCGAAGCCGGCGTAACGCAGGCTGGCGCTGAGCAGCTCACGGATGTTCGGCTCGTCGTCCACGACGAGCAGCCGCGCCTCGGGTGGGCTGCCTGCGGTGGGACTGCCGGTCACTGGTCCTCCGGTCGGGCGTGCGGTGGCCGTCATGGACCTGAGCGTGGCGGCGCCGACTGCGGTGTCTCTGGACGCTACCTGTGAACTCCCTGGGGGTCGGTCAGCCGGCGGGCGACCCCGTCAGCCGGCGGGCGACATGGCGCGGCCGCGGCGCCAGTAGCCGATCGCGTGGTGCTGCGCGCGGCTGAGCCCCCAGCGACCGCGCAGGTCGGCGCGGATCGTGCGGACGGCGCCGGACTCGGCCGCGACCCAGGCGAAGACGTCGTCGCCGGGGAACCGGTCGAGCGCGGCCACGGCATCGGCGAGCAGGGTGCTCTCGCCGGGCGCGGTCGCGCCGCGGTGCAACCAGCGGAGGGCCATGCCCTCCGGCACGGGCAGCGGCTGCTCGTCGGCGGACCCCGCCACCTCCAGCAGCACCGCGCCCCGGGTCGTGGGTGCGGCTGTCCCCAGGATGCGGTGAATGGCCGGCAGCGCCGTCTCGTCCCCCGCGAGCAGGAGTGCGGCGGCGGGGCGGTCGCCGAGCGTGCCGCCGCCGGCCACGCCGAGCGGGACGCCGGGTTCC
>JAOPWH010000112.1 GCA_025965795.1 Blastococcus sp. | reverse complement strand
CGGCAGTCCCCAGCGGCGGGCCGCGGCGCGGACGTCGTCCTTGGTCTTGCCGGCCCGGGCCAGCGGCGCCCAGGCGCCCCGCTCGGTGGCGGCGCGGATGCCGGGCCGGAAACCGGCGCGCAGGTCGTCGGCGTTGGTGCCGGTGACGACGTCGGCGATGCCGAGTCGCGCAGCCAGGGGGTTGAGGACGTCGATCAGCTCCGATTTGCAGAACGCGCAGCGGTCGCCGGCGTTCGCGACGTAGCCGGCGCGGGAGAGCTCATCGGTGCGCGGCTGCTCGTGACGGACTCCGAGCGACGCGACGAACGCTGCCGCCTCGGTGCGCTCGCCCGCGGGCAGGCTCGGCGAGACGGCTGTCGCGGCGACGACGCGGTCGGCCCCGAGGGCACGGACGGCGGCCGCGAGCACCACGCCCGAGTCGACGCCGCCGGAGAACGCCACCAGCACACCGGGGAGCGGGGACAACTCGGCGGCCAGCGCAGCGAGGCGGGAGTCGAGGTTCACGTCCGGCAGGCTGTCACAGCTCACGCGGCGGGGAAGCCGACGGTGACCCGCGCCACCGCGCCGGCGTCCTCCACGAGGGCCGCGAGCCGGCCGTCGGGGTCGACCGCGGCATGCGGTCCCGGGGCACCGGTGGCCGGGATCCGCTGGCCGTAGCCGAGCGCCCGTGTCTCGGGGAGGGTCAGCACCCGCACGGGAAAGACGGTCGCGGCGGCGTCGGTCAGGGACAGGAACCCCGCTCCCCCACCGGCGAGGAGGGCGGCTCCGGCCTCCTCCACGGTCGCCGCCCGCTCGATGGGAAACGGGCCGGAGGTGGTGCGCCGCAAGGCGGTCAGGTGACCGCCGACGCCGAGCAGCGCGCCGGCGTCGCGGGCGATGGCACGGATGTAGGTGCCCGCGGTGCAGGTGACGGTGACGTCGACGTCGACGAGCTCGGTCGTGGGGCGCTCGATGCGGTGCACCTCGAGCGAGTGCACGGTGACCGAACGGGGTGCCAGCTCGACCGCCTCGCCGGCACGCACGCGGTCGTAGGAACGACGGCCGTCGACCTTGACCGCGCTCACCGACGAGGGGACCTGCTGCAGCGGACCGGTCTGCGCGGCGAGCGCCGCGTGGATCGCGTCGTCGTCCAGGTGCGCCGTGGACGCCGTCGTGAGGACGTCGCCCTCGCGGTCGTCGGTGACGGTGGCCATCCCGAGCCGGATGGTGGCGTCGTAGGTCTTGTCGTGGCCGCCGACGTAACCCAGCAGCCGGGTGGCCGCGCCCACACCGAGCACCAGGAGCCCGGTGGCCATCGGGTCGAGGGTGCCGGCGTGCCCGACCTTCCGCACGGACAGCACCCGCCGGGCCCGGGCCACCACGTCGTGCGAGGTGAGCCCGGCCGGCTTGTCGACCAGCAGCAGGCCGGGAAGGACGTCGGCGTCCGGACGCTTGCTCATGCCCCCACCGTGTCAGGCGCGCCCAGCCAGCGGTTCCCGGCCACCCGCGCCAGCACGCCGACCAGTCGCAGGAGGATGAAGAGGGTGAGCCCTGCCCACACGCCGGCCAGGCCCCAGGACAGCGGGAGGGCCAGCAGGGACAGCGGCAGGAAGCCCAGCAGGGCCGCCCCGATCGTCACCGTGCGGAGGTAGCCCACGTCGCCGGCGCCCATCAGCACGCCGTCCAGGGCGAAGACGATCCCGGCCAGGGGCTGCAGTCCGGCGAGGAACCACCAGACGACCTCGGCCTGGGCGACCACCGCCGGATCGTCGGTGAACAGCGGGAGGAGCACGTCGCGCAGGCCGAGGAGCAGCCCGCCCACGACCAGTCCCGTTCCGAGGCCCCAGAGGGACACCCGCCGGGCGGTCGTCCGGGCGTCCTCCGGGTCGCTCCGGCCGAGCGCCTGGCCGACGAGCGTCTGCGCGGCGATCGCGTAGGCGTCGAGCACCAGGGCCAGGAAGAAGAACAGCTGGAGGGCGATCTGGTGGGCACCGAGCGGCACGGTGCCGGCGCGCGCGGCGACCCCGGCGGCCGCGAGGAAGGCCACCTGCAGCACCGCCGCCCGCAGGAGCAGGTCGCGGCCGATGACCAGCTGCGCGGCGATCGCCGCGGGCCGCGGTCGCCAGGGTGTCCGTTCGCCGGCCAGCGCACGGAGGAACAGCGTGGCCGTGACCGCCTGCCCGGCGACGTTGGCGACGGCCGAGCCGACGAGTCCGAGACCGGCCGGGAAGACCAGCAGCGGACAGAGGACCAGGCTGACCAGGCTGCCGGCGAGCACGTACCGGACGGGACGGCGCAGCTCCTGCACGCCGCGGAGCCAGCCGTTCCCGGCCAGGGACACCAGCAGCAGCGGCACACCCAGCGAGGCGATCCGCAGCCACTGCTCCCCGGCCGACGCCACAGCGCCCGCACCTCCGGCCAGCGTCCGGGTCAACGGTCCGGCCAGGATCTGGAAAGCGCCGACCACCGCCAGCCCGAGTCCGAGGGCGAGCCAGGTGGCCTGCACGCCCTCCGACACCGCACCGGCGCGGTCGCCGGCGCCGGCGCGGCGGGCGGCACGCGCGGTGGTGCCGTAGGCGAGGAAGTTCAGCAGCCCGGCGGCCCACGCCAGCAGCGCGCCTCCGACGGCGAGCCCGCCGAGCGGCACGGTCCCGAGATTGCCCACCACCGCCGTGTCGACCAGCAGGTACAGCGGCTCCGCCGCCAGGACGACGAGTGCGGGGAGAGCCAACGAGACCACCGACGGCGACCTCACGCGAGCTCCCGTGGACCGAGGACGCTGGGACGCGGGGGGCGGGGGCCCTCCCGGCTCGGTGGCCCGATGTGGCTCCACGTCAGGCGGGGACGGCTCCTGGCCGCGGTCGGGGGCCGGAGGCCGACAATTCGATACGGAGGGCTTCGACGGTCTTCTCGCGGTCGAGGTAGGAGCTGTAGCCCGCGGCGAGCGTGTGTCCGCCGCCGCCGAGGGCCATCGCCACGCGGGCCACGTCGGTGCGACCGCGGGAGCGCAGCGACACCGACCACGAGCCGTCGTCCTGACCCTTGAGCACGCCGGCGACGTCGGCCTCCTCGGTGGAGCGGATGACGTCGACCAGTGCCTCCAGCTGTTCGCCGGGCAGGCCGTGCTCGGCGGCCTCGGCGGTGCTGGACCAGGTCCACACCAGCCCCGCCCCGACGTCGGGCTCGAGGACAGCACGGCCGGTCACGACCGACAGCAGACCGAGCCAGCCGAACGGGGCGGTGTCGAACAGGCGACGGCTGATCGCCGCATGGTCGATGCCGGTCGCCAGGAGTCGGGCCGCGAGCTCGTGGGTGTCCGGCCGCGTGTTGCCGAAGCGGAAGGATCCGGTGTCGGCGGCGAGCCCCGCGTAGAGGCAGGTGGCCAGTGGGACGTCGATCGTGACGCCGAGCTCGTCGAGCAGCCCGGCGACCAGGACCACCGTGGCCGGGGCCGCGCCGTCGATCAGCCGCGCCGTCCCGAAGCCGGGATTGCTGGCGTGGTGGTCGATGACCACCGAGGTGCCGGCCCGGTCCAGCAGGACCGCGAGCTCGCCCAGCCGCCCGGGCGAGGCGGCGTCCAGGCTGACGAAGACGTCGGGTGAGGAGGGGACGGCCGACGAGGGCACCAGCCCTTCGGAGCCCGGCAGCCAGCCCAGCGACGCCGGCAGCGTGAACGGGTCGGGAAACGTCGGAAGGACGCGCGCTCCGCGCCTCCGGAGACCCTCCGCGAGCGCCAGGGTGCTGCCCAGCGCATCGGCATCGGGCTGCACGTGCCCGGAGAGGACGACGGTCGCGCGCGCATCGGCGGCCTCGGCCAGGATGCGCGCCACGGAGGGGTCGGCGGCGTCCCTGGGCGCCGCGGAGAGAGAAGCCATCAGGTCAGGCGTCCGGTCCAGGATCGGCGACCGGCGGGGCATCCTGCTCCTCGGCGACCGTCCCACCCCCGACCGGGTAGCCGGCGCCACCCTCGTCCGGCTCGTCGGAGGTGACGCTGGGCGCGGCACCGATCTCGCCGTGCCTGCCCCCGTCGGTGGGGTCGCCGGCGCCGGGCACCGACCGGCCGCCCAGCTCCGACTCGCCCTGGCCCTCGCCGGGCTCGAACGGGTCCGGATCGACTTCGCTCACGGTGCGCTCCTCTGGACGGCGACGTCGGCACTGCCCTCGTCGGCAGTGTCATCGTCGGCATTGCCCTCGTCGGCATTGCCCTCGTCGGCACTGTCATCGGCAGTCACCGGCCCGGACGGGTCCTCGAGGTCCTCGTCGTCCTCCTCGGCCGGGCGCTTGTACGGGTCGGCCTCGCCGGCGTAGCTGGCGCCCTCGCGGGCGCGGGCGAGCTCGGCGTCGGCGTGCCGGGCGCGCTCGAGGGCCTCCTCCAGCTCGCGTGCGGTGTCCGGGACGATGTCGGCGATGAACGTCAGCGTCGGGACGAACTTGATGCCCGTCTGCTTGCCGACCGTCGACCGGAGCACGCCGGTGGCGCTGGTGAGGGCGGTCGCGGAGTCGGCGATCTCCGTCTCGTCGCCGTAGACGGTGTAGAACACCGTCGCCTCCCGGAGGTCACCGGTCACCTTGGCGTCGGTGACCGTCACCATGCCCAGTCGGGGGTCCTTGATCTGGGTCTCGATCGCGGCGGAGACGATCTGACGGATGCGCACCGCCAGTTTGCGGGCGCGGGCCGGGTCAGCCATCGCGGACCTCCTGGGTCGGGGCGTCGCAAGGACGCCGAGTGGATGTCGAGCGTGGCCCCGTCCCGGGTCCCGCCCCGAGCGTGCAAGGGGCGAGGAGGACGGGGCCCTTTCTCAGGTGTCGCTGTCGGAGACCAGCGAACGGTGCGTCGACAGCAGCGTCACCTCCGGCCGCTCGGCCAGCAACCGCTCGCACGCGTCGAGCACGTCGGTCACGTGACCGACGTCCCCGGCGACGGTGGCGACCCCGATCTGCGCCCGACGGTGCAGCTCCTGGTCGCCCACCTCCGCCGCGGCGACGGCGAAGCGGCGCCGCAGCTCGGCCACGATGGGCCGGACCACGGCGCGCTTGCCCTTGAGCGAGTGGACGTCGCC
>JAOPWH010000105.1 GCA_025965795.1 Blastococcus sp. | reverse complement strand
CGCCCTACAACAAGACGGTCATCTACGAGGCCCACGTCAAGGGGCTCACCATGACGCACCCGCGGATTCCCGAGGAGCTGCGCGGCACCTATGCCGGTGTGGCCCACCCCGCGACGATCGAGTACCTCACCGAGCTCGGCATCACCGCGATCGAGCTGCTGCCGGTGCACCAGTTCGTGCAGGACGACACCCTGCAGCAGAAGGGCCTGCGCAACTACTGGGGCTACAACACGATCGGCTTCTTCGCTCCGCACAACGAGTACGCCAGCGACAACTCCTCCGGGCAGCAGGTCCAGGAGTTCAAGGCGATGGTGCGGGCCCTGCACGAGGCCGGCATCGAGGTCATCCTCGACGTCGTCTACAACCACACCGCCGAGGGCAACCACAACGGCCCGACATTGTCCTTCCGCGGGATCGACAACCGCACGTACTACAAGCTCGTCGAGGGCGACGAGCAGTTCTACATGGACTACACCGGTACGGGGAACACGCTCAACGTCCGGACGCCGCAGTCGCTGCAGCTGATCATGGACTCCCTCCGCTACTGGGTCACCGAGATGCACGTCGACGGCTTCCGGTTCGACCTCGCCTCGACCCTCGCCCGCGAACTGCACGCGGTGGACCGGCTCTCCACGTTCTTCGACCTCGTCCACCAGGACCCGGTGGTCAGCCAGGTGAAGCTCATCGCCGAGCCGTGGGACGTCGGCGAGGGCGGTTACCAGGTCGGTAACTTCCCGGCCCTGTGGACCGAGTGGAACGGCAAGTACCGCGACACGGTCCGCGACTTCTGGCGCGGCGAGGACGCCACCATCGGCGAGTTCGCCAGCCGGATCACCGGCTCCGCCGACCTCTACCAGCACTCCGGTCGCCGTCCGTTCGCGAGCATCAACTTCGTCACCGCGCACGACGGCTTCACCCTCAACGACCTCGTGTCCTACAACGAGAAGCACAACGAGGCCAACGGCGAGGGCAACAACGACGGCGAGAGCCACAACAGCAGTTGGAACTGCGGCGTCGAGGGCCCCACCGACGATCCGGAGGTCCTGCAGCTGCGGGCTCAGCAGCGACGCAACTTCATCGCCACGCTGATGCTCAGCCAGGGCGTGCCGATGCTGCTGCACGGCGACGAGCTCGGCCGCAGCCAGGGCGGCAACAACAACGGCTACTGCCAGGACTCCGAGCTGACCTGGATCAACTGGGAGAAGGTCGACGAGGGGCTGCTCGAGTTCACGAAGGCGGTGACCAAGCTGCGGACCGACCACCCGACGTTCCGCCGGCGCCGGTTCTTCCACGGCCGCCCGGTGCGCCGCGGTCTGGGCGACCCGGTGCCCGACATCGACTGGCTGACGCCGTCCGGCGACCAGATGACCGACGACGACTGGGACGCGGGCTACGCCAAGTCGCTTGCGGTGTACCTCAACGGGCTCGGCATCCGCGAGACGGACGAGCGCGGGGAGTACGTCACCGACGACCACTTCTACCTGGCGTACAACGCCTCGCACGAGCCGATCGAGTTCACCCTGCCCAGTGACGACTACGCCCAGGCCTGGACGCCGGTGCTGGACACCTCGGAGATGGGCCAGGTCGAACAGGTCGACGTGAAGCCCGGTGAGACGGTGACCGTGCGGGGCCGTTCGATCGTCGTCCTCACCGGTCCGGCACAGTGACGGGGGCGACCGGCGACCGGCGGCGCGGCGTGCCCGCGGCCACGTACCGGCTGCAGATCCATGCCGGCTTCCCACTCCAGGATGCCGCCGAGGTCGCCGGCTACCTGGCCGACCTGGGGGTGACCCACGCGTACTCGTCGCCCCTGCTGCGCTCCGCGGAGGGCAGCAACCACGGCTACGACACCGTCGACCACGCGCACATCGACGAGGCGCGCGGTGGCCGGGACGGGTTCGACCGGTTCGTCGCGGCGCTGCACGAGGCCGGCCTCGGACTGGTCCTGGACCTGGTGCCCAATCACATGGGTGTCGCGGATGCGGCCGCCGCTCCGTGGTGGTGGGACGTGCTGCAGCACGGCCGGGACAGCGTCCACGCTGCCGCGTTCGACATCGACTGGGACTTCGGCGGCGGCAAGGTGCGCCTGCCGGTCCTCGGATCCGCCGAGGACGTAGAGAAGCTCGAGGTCACCTCCGGAGCGGCGGGTGCGGACGGCGCAGCGGAGCTCCGGTACTACGACAACCGGTTCCCGATCGCCCCGGGCACCGGCGAGGGCACCCCGCAGGAGGTGCATGCCCGCCAGCACTACGAGCTGGTCGACTGGCGCCGCGCGGACTCCGACCTCAACTACCGCCGGTTCTTCGCCATCAACACCCTGGCGGGCCTGCGCGTGGAGGACCCGGCGATCTTCGACGCGACCCACGAACTGGTGCTGCAACTGGTTCGGGACGGCGCGGTCGACGGTCTCCGGATCGACCACCCCGACGGCCTCGCCGACCCCAAGGGATATCTCGACCGGCTGGCCGAGGCGTCCGGGAACCGCTGGACGGTCGTGGAGAAGATCCTGGAGCCGGGCGAGGACCTGCCGGAGGGCTGGGCGACCGCCGGGACGACGGGCTACGACGCGCTGACCGAGGTCGACCAGGTGCTCGTGGACCCGGCCGGCGAGGCGGCACTGACCGCGCTGGACACCGAGCTGGCGGGTGGGGCGGTCGACTACGCCGAGCTGGTGCACGACTGCAAGCGTGAGGTCACCGACGGGATCCTGGGCTCGGAGGTCGCCCGGCTGGTGCGGGTGATCGGCGAGCTGCCCGGCGTCGACCAGAAACAGCAGACCGAGGCGCTGGCCGAGCTGCTGGCCACCTTCGGCGTCTACCGCAGCTACCTGCCCGACGGCCGCGAGCACCTCGACGCGACCGTCGCCGCCGTCCGGGACCGGCGCCCCGACCTGGTCAAGGCCGTCGACGCGCTGCACCCGGTGCTGGCCCAGGCGGGCACGGAGGCCGCGACGCGCTTCGAGCAGACCAGTGGACCGGTCATGGCCAAGGGCGTGGAGGACAGCGCCTATTACCGGTGGGCGCGGTTCGTGGCCCTCAACGAGGTGGGCGGGGACCCGGCGCAGTTCGGCAGCACGGTCGAGGAGTTCCACGCCGCGCAGCGGCGCCGGGCCGAGCTGCGACCGCAATCGATGACCACGCTGAGCACCCACGACACCAAGCGCAGCGAAGACGTCCGGGCGCGCCTCGCCGTACTGGCGGAGCAGCCCACCGAGTGGGCCCAGCTGGTGCGCCAGCTGCTCGCCCGGCATCCGCTGGCCGATCGGCCTCTCGCCCACCTGGTGTGGCAGAACCTGGTCGGCGCGTGGCCGCTGTCGCGCGAGCGCGCCCACGCCTACGTCGAGAAGGCCGCCCGCGAGGCCGGCACCTCGACCACGTGGACGGCCCCGGACGAGACGTTCGAGGGGCAGCTGCACGCCCTGGTCGACGCCGCGTTCGACGACGAGGCGACGCACGGCGCGATCGAGGACGTCGTCGCCCGGATCGCACCGTTCGGCTGGTCCAACTCGTTGTCGCAGAAGCTGCTGCAGCTGACGATGCCCGGGGTCCCGGACGTCTACCAGGGCACCGAGCTCTGGGACTTCTCGCTGGTCGACCCGGACAACCGCCGTCCGGTCGACTACGCCGAGCGCCGTCGGCTGCTCGCCGCGCTGGACGGCGGCGAAGTCCCCGGGGTGGACGCCTCGGGCGCCGCCAAGCTGCTGGTCGTCTCCCGTGTGCTGCGGGCCCGGCGGGACCACCCCGAGTGGTTCGCCGGGTACGAGCCGGTCGCGGTGAGCGGTTCCGCCGCCGACCACGTGATCGCCTTCGACCGCGGCGGGGTCGTCCCGGTGGCGACCAGGCTGCCCCTCGCTCTTGCCGGAGAGGGCTGGGGAGACACCGCGCTCCAGCTGCCCAACGGGCCGTGGCGGGACCTGCTCACCGGCGAACGGTTCGTCTCCGACGTCGCCGGCGTGGCTGCCGACCTTCTGCTGGCCCGTCTCCCCGTCGCCCTGCTCGTCCGCGACTGACGAAGGACCCCCGTGCCCCCCGACACTCGCAGGCTCGCGTCGGGACCCTGCACGGGGGCCTGACGGGCCTGATTAGATTTCGCCCGATGGAGTCGGTGTATCCGCGGAAGATGCGTGCCGGGGACACCGTCCGGGTGGTCGCCCCGGCATGCAGCAAGGCCCTGATCGACGAGCACGACCACAGCGACGTCATCGATGCCCGCTTCCAGCGGCTCGGTCTCCGGCTGACCTACGGCGATCACGTCGACACCCGGGACGAGTTCCAGTCGTCGCCGGTGGGCGAGCGGGTCGCGGACCTGCATGCCGCCTTCGCCGACCCCGACGTCGCGGCGATCCTCACGGTGATCGGCGGATTCAACAGCAACGAGCTCCTCCCCCACCTCGACTGGGATCTGATCGCCGCGAACCCGAAGGTCTTCTGCGGGTACTCCGACATCACCGCGCTGCACAACGCGATCCACGCGTGCACCGGCCTGGTGACCTACTCCGGTCCGCACTGGTCGAGCTTCGGCATGCGGGACCACTTCGAACAGACCGAGCTGTGGTTCGTCGAGGCCCTGTTCCACGACGAGCCGATCGAACTCCGCCCGGCGGCGACCTGGACCGACGACGAGTGGTTCCTCGACCAGGACGCCCGGGAGGTCCGGCCCGGCGAGGGCTGGTGGCCGCTGCAGCGGGGTGCGGCGTCCGGCCGGCTGCTCGGCGGCAACCTGTGCACGTTCAACCTGCTGCAGGGCACCGCCTACCGCCCCGACCTGCGGGGTTCGCTCCTCTTCGTCGAGGACGACGCGATGACCGATCCGGCCACTTTCGCCCGCGACCTCACGTCGCTCCTGCAGCTACCCGATGCCGCCGGGCTCCGCGGACTCCTGATCGGCCGGTTCCAGCGGGCGAGCGGAATGACGCGACCACTGCTCGAGCGGATCGTGGCGAATCAGCCCGCGCTCGCCGGCCTGCCCGTGCTGGCGAACGTCGACCTCGGTCACACCATGCCGCTGGCCACCCTTCCCGTCGGCGGGGAGGCCGAGCTGGTGGTCGACGACGCGAGCACGCTGGTTGTCGTACGTCACTGAGATCGGCCACGTTCGGCGGTTGGCCGGTCCCCGGACGGGCATGACCGACGAGTCGTCCCCTCACGCTTTTCCCCGGAGGCTCCCGCATGCCCGCACCCGTCGAGTTCTCCGTCTGGGCCCCGCTGCCCGACCGGGTGCGCCTCCAGGTGGACGGCGCCGTCCATGACATGGCCCGCGATGACCAGGGCTGGTGGCGGGCCGAGGTCGACGCAGGCCCGGACGCCGACTACGGCTTCCTGCTCGACGACAACGACACCCCCCGGCCGGACCCGCGGTCGCGCCGTCAACCCGAGGGCGTGCACGGCCTCTCCCGGCGCTTCGACCCGGGCTCCTACGAGTGGGGCGACGGCGCGTGGACCGGCCGTCCGCTCGCCGGTGGCGTCGTCTACGAGCTGCACGTCGGCACGTTCACGCCCGAGGGCACCTTCGACGCCGCGATAGGCCGGCTCGGCCACCTGGTCCGCCTCGGCGTCGACTTCGTCGAGCTGCTGCCGGTGAACGCCTTCAACGGCACGCACAACTGGGGATACGACGGCGTCCTCTGGTACGCCGTCCAGGAGACCTACGGCGGGCCGGCGGCCTACCAGCGGTTCGTCGACGCGTGCCACCAGCAGGGCCTCGGCGTGATCCAGGACGTCGTCTACAACCACCTCGGCCCCTCGGGGAACTACCTGCCCGAGTTCTTCCCCATCTTCGCCGAGGGCGGGGCGAACACCTGGGGAAACTCGATCAACCTCTCCGGCCCCGACTCCGACGAGGTGCGCCGTTACGTCATCGACAACGCGCTCATGTGGCTGCGCGACATGCACGTCGACGGTCTGCGCCTCGACGCCGTCCACGCGCTGGTCGACGAGCGGGCCACCCACGTCCTCGAGGAGATGGCCCAGGAGGTGGACAAGCTGTCGGTGGCGCTCGGCCGGCCCCTGACGCTGATCGCCGAGAGCGACCTCAACGACCCCCGCATGGTCACGCCACGGGCGGCCGGCGGCACCGGTCTCACCGCGCAGTGGAGCGACGACTTCCACCACTCGCTGCACGCCACGCTGACCGGCGAGGGGCAGGGCTACTACGCGGACTTCGCCGCCGCCGGGCTCGGGGGCCTCGCGAAGGTCCTGACCGGCGCCTTCTTCCACGACGGCGCCTGGTCGAGCTTCCGCCGTCGACACCACGGGCGGCCGGTCGACACCGCCGCGCTCCCGGGCTGGAAGTTCGTCGGTTACCTGCAGGACCACGACCAGATCGGCAACCGGGCGGTCGGCGACCGGATCTCCGCCACCCTCTCCCCCGGCCTGCTGGCGGTGGGCGCAACCGTCGTCCTGACCA
>JAOPWH010000040.1 GCA_025965795.1 Blastococcus sp. | reverse complement strand
AGGTCAGTGGTCGATGTCGCAGGCGCCGGCGGCGGCGCTCACGCAGGTCTGGATGAGCACGCCGTCACCGGGTGCGGCGGTGGTGATCTCGCCGTTGCGCAGGTCGCGCACGGCGCCCTCGCGCAGCGGCAGCACGCAGCCGTAACAGATGCCCATGCGACAGCCGCTCGGCATGAGCAGGCCGGCGTCCTCGGCAGCGTCGAGGATGGGCGTCGCGCCGTCGGCCTCGAGCGTCGTGCCGGACTTCGCGAAGCGAACCGTGCCGCCCTCACCGGTCACGAGGACCGTCGGGCGGAACCGCTCGGTGTAGAGCCGGTCGGCGATGCCGGCCGTCTCCCAGTGGGTCTCGAGCGCCTCGAGCATCCCCACCGGGCCGCAGGCCCAGGTCGCGCGCTCGGCCAGGTCGGGCACGAGCTCGGCGATCGCGGCGGCGTCGAGCATCCCGTCGGTGTCGGTGTGCCGCTCGACCAGCCGGATCCGTCCGTCCGCGGCGAGGGCGCGCAGCTCGGCGCCGAAGACGACGTCGTCGGCGGTCGGTGCGGAGTGCACGAGGACGACATCGGCGAGCTCGGGGTGGTTGCGCAGCATCCCCATCACCGGGGTGATCCCCGAGCCGGCCGTGAGGAAGAGTGCCTTGCCGGGACGCTCGGCCGGAAGCACGAACTCACCGGCCGCCTGATCCAGCTGGACGATCGTGCCGGGCCGGGTCCGGTGCACGAGGTGGTTGCTGACCTTGCCGCCCGGGATGGCCTTCACGGTGATCGCGATGCAACCGTCGGTGCGCCCGAGGTGCGAGGTCAGCGAGTAGGCGCGCCACTGGCGCACCCCGTCCACGTCGATGCCGATCCGGATGTACTGGCCGGGCTGGTGGCCCTTCCAGCCGCGACCGGGCCGCAGAACGATCGTGGCGGCGTCCCGCGTCTCGGGCAGGACGGCCTCGATCCGGCCACGCAGCGATGCGCCGGAGCGCAGCGGGTCGACGAGGTCGAGGTAGTCGTTGGGCAGGAGCGGCGTGGTGGCCAACTCGACCAGCTTGAGCACCCGGTCGCGCAGCGCGGCCCGCGGCCTGGCCGAGGTCGGATGCGGAGCGGTTGTCGTCATACATCGAGAGTGTCCAACTTGCGGGGTGCATACCTGTGCCCTGGACGTGAATCGACCGGTAGATTCTGTTCTCTGCGAACAATCGGCGAGTGACGACGGAGCGGCCCATGACATCTCGACCGGCCGCGATCCCGGCTGCCGTGGCCGCCGCCATGCGTGCGGAGCTGCCGTCGGTCGCGGAGCGGACCGTCGCCGAGATCATCGTCGAGGTGCCCAGCTACGCCGACGCCTTCGCCGGCGACATGGGGCAGGTCATCGGCAACGCCGTCGAGCTCGCCCTCGGCGGCTTCCTGGAGCTGGCCACGGCCCCCGGCGGCGCCGATGCCGGCACCCCCATCCGGCCGGCACTGGAGGGGGCGTACCAGCTGGGCCGCGGCGAGGCCCGCGCCGGCCGCTCCATGGACGCGCTGCTCGCCGCCTACCGGGTCGGCGCCCGCGTCTCCTGGCGGCACCTGAGCGCGAGTGCCGTCACGGCGGGGCTGACCGTGGAGCAGCTGGCTCGCTTCGCGGAGCTGGTGTTCGCCTACATCGACCAGCTCTCGGCTGCCAGCGTGGCCGGTCACAGCGATGAGCTGGCCACCACCGGCCGCGTGCGGCAGCGCTACCTGGAACGGCTGGCGGCGGCCCTGCTCGCCGGAGCGACGCTGCCCGAGCTGACCGCAGCCGCCGAACGGGCCGACTGGGCGCCCTCGAAGACGCTCACCGCGGTGATCCTCCCCGAGGCCCGGGTGCGGGGGGCGCTGGTGTCCCTCGACGTCCGCACCCTGCGGTCGAGCGAGGACGTGCCCGGCATCGAGACGGCGAACGATTTCGTGGTGCTGCTGGTGCCCGATGCGGGTGGACGGTCCCGTCCCGCCCTGATGCGTTCCCTGGACGGACGCCACGCGGTCGTGGGCCCCGCTCGACCGTGGGCGGAGGTGCACGGCTCGTACGCGCGCGCCCGCCGTGCGCTGCAGCTGGGTCTGGCCCCCGAGGGATCGGCGCCGCTGGACACCGAGCGGCGGCTGGCCGACCTGGTCCTGCGTGCCGACGGCGAGGCGCTCGCCGACCTGCGGTCACGGGCCCTCGCGCCGCTGGACGACCTCACCCCGGGAGCGCGCGAGAAGCTCGTCGACACGCTGCGCGCCTGGCTGCTCCACCACGGCCGGCGCGAGCAGATCGCGGCCGCCCTGTTCGTGCACCCCCAGACCGTGCGCTACCGCATGGGCCAACTGCGTGAGCTCTACGGCAAGCGGCTGGAGGACCCGGGCACCGTGCTGGAGCTGACCATCGCCCTCGGTCTCGCCCCCTAGGGTGCTGGCCGTGGCCAGCCCTCCCGACGGTGCGCGGGATGTGTCCGGTTCGGTGCACGCCCTGCTCACCGCGGTCCGCGGGGGAACGGGCCGACCGGACGTCGCCCCGGCGACGGTTCAGGTCCTGGGCGAGACCGGCCTGGGTGGACCGTTCCCCGTCTCCGGACTGGCCCTCGGCTCCGTCGCCGCCCAACTGCTGGCCGCGAACGAGCTGACCGGCGCCTGCGGCGGGGTCCACCTCGACGCCCGCCACGTCGGGGTGGCCTTCCGCAGCGAGCGGTTCGTGCGGCTCGAGGGGCGGTCGGTGGGGCTGGGCTTCGCCCCGCTGTCGCGCTTCTGGCGGACGGCCGACGGCTGGCTTCGGCTGCACGGGAACTATCCGCACCACCGGGACGCCGTGCTCGGCGTGCTGGGGGAGGACGTCGAGCGGGCGGCCGCGACGTGGCGGGCGGAGGACCTGGAGGCCGCCGTCGTCGATGCCGGCGGAGCGGCCGCGGCGGTCCGCACCCCGGAACAGTGGCGCGCGCATCCCCAGGGCATCGCGGCCGCGGAGCTGCCCCTGCTGTCGCTCCGCCGGTCGGTGGACGGCCCGCTGCGCAGACGGGAGCTGCGCGGGCTGCGCGTCCTCGACCTGACCCGGGTCATCGCCGGGCCGGTGGCCACGCGAACCCTGGCGTCGCACGGGGCGGACGTGCTGCGGATCGACGGTCCCCGCATCCCGGAGGATCCCGACGCGCTGCTCGACACCGGCTCGGGAAAGCGGCACGTCACCATGGACTTCACGACGCCGGGCGGACGCCGCACGGTGGACGCGCTGCTCTCCGGCGCCGACGTCGTCGTGCAGGGGTACCGGCCGGGGGCGCTCGACGCGTTCGGGCTCGCACCGGAGGCACTCGCCGAGCGGCATCCGCATCTCGTCGTCGTCCGGCTGTCCGCCTGGGGCAGCACGGGTCCCTGGCGAGGCCGCCGGGGCTTCGACTCGCTGGTGCAGGCTGCCACGGGTATCGCGCTCCGGGCCGGATCCGCACAGGCACCCGGGACGCTGCCGGTGCAGGCACTCGATCACGCGACGGGCCACCTCGCCGCGGCCGTGGTCCTCGGGGCCCTCGCGCGGCAGCGCGAGGAGGGCGGCGGCTGGTACGGGGAGCTCTCCCTGGCGCAGACGGCGCACTGGCTCCTCGCTGCCCCGGCCGAGCCGCGCGACGACGGCGTCGAGGTCGATGCGACGCCGTACCTGCAGGAACTCCCCTCGGCGCGAGGAACGGTCGGTGTGGTCGCACCGCCCGGATCGCCGCCGTGGACCGCGGCGGCCGGCCTCTCCCCGACAGCCGCTCCGCAGTGGCGCTCGTGATCGTCGACCTTGCCGCCGCGGCCGATTTCCTGGCCGGTACAGGTCGTGCCCTGGACCGCCGCCGCTTCGACCTGCTGTTCGGCGGCGGGAATCCGGCGCCGGTCCTCGCGGCGGTCGACGGCTATCGCAACCCCGACGGCGGCTACGGCTGGGGCATCGAGCCGGATCTGCGCTCCCGGACCAGCCAGCCGGGCGGTGCGCTGCACGCCTTCGAGGTCTTCGCCGACGTCCTGCCGGTCAGGACCGCCCGGGCCGCGGAGCTGTGCGACTGGCTCGCCGCCGTCACCCTGCCCGACCGCGGCCTCCCCTTTGCCCTGCCGGTGCCGGACCCCGCCGCCTGTGCGCCGTTCTGGGCGTCGGCCGACGCGACGTCGTCCTCCCTGCAGATCACCGCGGTGGTCGCGGCCGCGGCGCACCGGGTGGGCGTCGGCGATGCGCTGGTCGCCGACCATCCCTGGCTCGTCCGGGCCACCGACTACTGCATGGCAGCCGTGCGCGATCTGCGAGAGACCCCGCACGCGATGGTGCTCGCCTTCACCGCCCAGCTGCTGGACGCCGCCGCGCCCACCACCCCCGGGGCGGCCGGCCTGGTCGACGCCCTCCGCCGGCATGTCCCGGCCGACGGGTCGCTGCACGTCGCCGGCGGCGCGGACGACGAGTTCATGCGTCCGCTGGACTTCGCTCCGTTCCCCGGCGGCCCGGCGCGATCGCTGTTCCGACCCGGCGTCGTCGACGCCGATCTCGACCGCCTCGCCGGTGCACAGCTGCCCGACGGCGGCTGGCCGGTCGACTTCGACAGCTACTCCCCCGCGGCCACCCTCGAGTGGCGCGGTTCCCGCACGGTGCAGGCGCTCGTCCTGCTGCGGGCGAACGGCGTCCTCTGACGATCGCCTTCCATGCTCCTCGTCGCATGCTCCTCGGACATGTCCTTCACAGGTCCGCCACAGGCGTGCCGTCGACGCTCGTCCGGAGCAGCCCGTCAGGGGCCGACCGACGAGAGGAACCCCCGCATGGACACGACCGACGAGACGCCCGGCCGCCGCGAGAGGATCGGGTCGCGGGCCTGGGTGCGTTCGGCCGCGCTGATCGGCGGCGGTCTCGTCGTCGGAGGCATCCTGGCCGGCACGATCTCCGCGAATGCGGCGGCCGACGACCCGGCCGCACCGGCGACCGCCTCCGCCGGCCAGGAGGCCGGCGTGCCGGGTGACCGGGGCGGTGACGGCCACCACGGACACGGAGGCGGCCCGGGCGACGGCGACCCGACCCAGTCGCAGCGGGACGACGAGGTGCTGCTCACCGGCGACACCGCCACGAAGGTGACCGACGCCGTCCTCGCCGACTACCCGGACGCGACGATCCAGCGGGTCGAGTCCGACTCGGACGGCGTCTACGAGGCGCACATCGTGACGGCGGACGACGCGGAGCTCACCGTGGAGGTCGGCAAGGACTTCCTGATCACGGGCACCGGGTCGCACTGACGACACCCGAGGCGGCCCGCCGCGCATCCGGCGGGCCGGCTCAGGCGGGACGCAGGACGGCGACCAGGAAGTCGGACTCCGGCGTGAACGGACGCAGGTCCCAGGTGGACAGCAGCAGGTCCGGCACCCAGCCGGCCGAAGCGGCGTCGGCCAGGAAGTCGTCGAACGCGTAGCCGCGACCGGCGCCGAAGCCGATCGCCGCCCGGCCGTCGGGTGCCACGTGGGCGCGGAACCGGCGGAGCACTGCCGTGCGCGTGGACGGCGCGAGGAACGTCATCACGTTGCCGGCGCAGACGATGACGTCGAAGGGCTCGGCGATCCCCCGTCCCGGCAGGTCCAGCTCGGCGAGGTCGCCGACCAGCCAGCGCGGCCCGGGATGGTCCTCCTCGGCGGCCGCGATGAGCACCGGGTCGACGTCCACCCCCACCACGTCGTGGCCGGCCTCGGCCAGGAAGGCCCCGATCCGGCCGGGCCCGCAACCGGCGTCCAGCACGTGCGAACCTCGGCGCAGCATCGCGTCGACCAGGCGGGCCTCACCGACGAGGTCCATCCCTTGAGCCGCCAGGTCGCGGAAGCGCTGGATGTAGGCGGCTGAGTGCCCCGGGTCGTCCTGGGTCAGCCGCACCCAGGCGCTCTGCTCGGTCTCAGGCTGCTCGGTCTCAGGCTGCTCGGTCTCGGGCTGCTCCGTCACAGGGCCGTTCTACACGGGCGGTCGCCAGTCCGGCGGATCGGCGGGGCGCAGGGCGGGGTCGTCGGCGGCCAGCGTGCGGACCGGCCCGGGGGCGGTGGTCGGGCCCTCGAAGCGGACCGTCACCCGGCCGAGGCCGCGGCCCCACACCCAGCCGTGCCCCAGCTCGTCGTGCTCGACGTCCTGACCCGGCCACCAGCGGCGCTCCGCCGGGGTCGACGCCGTGTCCCCGGGCGCTTCGACGACGGCGTCCGCGGTGAGCACCGCGGGCTCACTCCCCACCTCCCCCGGGGCTCCCTCGTCCACGGCTGGGTCGTCGTCGGCGAACAGGTCGCCCTGTGCGTACACGGACAGCCCCGAGACGCCGACGCCCAGCAGGCGCAACCCGCCCGCGGTGCCGGCCTCGGCGAGCAGCCTGCGGGCGGTTGCCGCGATCTGCCGAGCGTCGTCCGTGGGCTGGGGGAGCGTCTGGGACCGGGTGAGCGTGGTGAAGTCGTAGCGCCGCAGCTTGAGGGTCACGGTGCGGCCCGAGTAGGCCGAGTCGCGGAGCCGACCGCCCACCCTGGCCGCCATGGCGTCGATCTCGCGACCCAGGACGTGGAGATCGGTGAGATCGCGCTCGAACGTCTCCTCCGCCGACACCGATTTGGCCTCCCGGTCGGGCACGACCGGCCGGTCGTCCTCCGCGCGCGCCAGCGCGTACATCGACGCGCCGTGGGCCCGGCCGGCGAGGGCGACCAGGTCGGTCAGCGACTTCGCGGCCAGATCGGCCACCGTCTTCACCCCGATCTGGTGCAGCCGCTCCGCTGTTGCGGGGCCTACACCGCCCAGGCGGGTGACCGGGAGGGGGTGCAGCACGTCCAGCTCGCTGCCGGGCGGGACGACGACGAGGCCGTCCGGCTTGTCGAGGTCGGAGCCGATCTTCGCCATCAGCTTCGAGGTGCCGATCCCCACCGATCCCGTCACTCCCCCGGTGGCATCGGCGATCCGGTCCTTCAGCTCATGACCCAGCGCCGTCACGCCGTCGACCGAGAGGTCGTGGCCGTCGCCGGCGGCGAGGTCGACGTAGGCCTCGTCGAGGGATGCCGGCTCCACCAGCGGGGACAGCTCGCGCAGCAGCGCCATCACCACCTCCGACGTGCGCCGGTAGGCCCCGAACCGGCCGCCGAGGAACGCCGTGCCGGCCGGACAGCGTCGGCGGGCCTCCGCCGTCGACATTGCCGACCGGGCGCCGAAGGCCCGCGCCTCGTAGGAGGCCGTCGCCACGACGCCGCGCCCACCCACTCCGCCGACGACGACCGGCCGCCCGCGCAACGAGGGCTTGTCGCGCTGCTCGACGGCGGCGAAGAAGGCATCGAGGTCCAGGTGCAGGATGCTCGCCTCCCGCCGCACGCCCGCACCTCCCCCGTCGTCCTCGTCCAGGTCGCCCGTCGGCGCCCCTGCCCATCATCGGCGCACCGGAAGAGACCGGGTCGGCGGGAGCCCGGCGCCGGCCGGGCGGCGGGCAGCGACGACGACGGACGGCGGCACGACGGCGGACCACTGCAGGCATCGACGCCCGATGGGTGCATCTGCGGGTCTGGCTGCGCTGTGGACACGTGGGCTGCTGGGACAGCTCACCCCACCGGCATTGCCACCGCGCACTGGCACAGCAGGCCCGACCACCCGCTGATCCGCTCCTACGAGCCCGGCGAGAACGGGTGGGGGCTACCCCGACGACCTGTTCTTCGAGCGGGACGACGTCGCACCCGCGCCCTCGCACTCGTGACCGGACCGTCCGGAGCGGCTCAGCCCTCTGTCAGGACGGTTCCGGGAAGCCAGTCGGCGTCGAGGAGCTCGGCGATCTCCTGCAGCGACGACGTGTCGGCTCCCGCAGCCGAGCCACTGACCGCCAGGCGTTCCACCATCACCCGGGCGACCTGCTCCTCGACGGTGTCCTCGGCGTAGGCGATCCGCCACGGCGAGACGCGTCCGTCGCGGTGGGTGCGCCCGGTGACCTGCCGCGCCTGGATGCCCGAGAAGCGGGGCTGGTGGAAGAGCCCGACGCGGGGCGTCTCCGAGGCCGCGGATCCGTCGGGGAGCAGCTCGCCGGCATGGAGGCTGATCGAGGCAGTGACCGTGAAGACGCAGACCGTCGCCTCGCCCCGCTGGAACCGCAGCCGTTCGGCCTCGACGTCGAACCGGTCCCGGCCGTAGATGGCGGCCACCCCGATCCCGGAGTCGAGCAACGCCTCGCGGATGGGGTCGGCCGCCGTCTCGACGAACTCCACCGACACCGCGACCTGCCGTTCGGCCTCGACCTGGGCCTTGATCCAGTCGACGGTCGCCTCGACCCGGATGAGCCCCGCCTTCTGCCGGAACCGCAGCAGTGCCGCCCGGCCGCGGGCGCTCTGCCGCCCCCGGCGGGCCAACTGCATCTCGGCCCGGAACTCGCCCCACTCCGACTCGTACGCGGCGCGTTCGGCCGGAGTGAGCGCCACCGGCGTCCCGGTCACGGACACCGGACCCCACGGTGCCGGCCGGTGCAGCGTGGCCGGCGGCTCGGCGTCGGCCAGCCAGGCCTGCAGGCGGGCCAGATCAGCTCGTCGCTCGTCAGCGTCCTCGGTCCACTGCCAGCCATAGCGGCCACGTTCCACGTGGAACCCGTGCGCCTCGAGCCGCTTGGCCAGATCGGACCACTCGCGGATGCCCTCGCCGTGCCGGGCGGCGAACTCCGGCGCCAGGTAGGGCAGCTCCAGGGGCGTGTGGGCGGGGGTCGCCGTCGTGGCCAGGACGTACGGGGCGTCCTTCACCCGGGCGGACCCGGACACCGCCTTCCAGTGCTTCCACCGCTGGGTCGTGGTGTGCCGGACCATGTGCGCCTCGTCGGCGACGACGACGTCGAAGCGCAGCTTGCTCACCTTGGCCAGCCGGTCCCAGGTGGTGACGCACCAGCGCAGGCCGCCGTCGCCGAAGCCGGCGATCGACCGGGTCCAGTGCGGCACCGTGATGGCGGCGGGGCGGTCGGCGACCACGAGGACGGTGTGCACCTCCCGCTGCTCGGCGATCGCCTTGACCGCGAGGATCGCGGTGCCGGTCTTGCCCACCCCGGGGTCGTCGCCGAGCAGGAACACCCGGCCGCCGGCCGCCGCGTGGGCGGCCACGGTGTCCGCGCCGTCGCACTGCTGCTCGCGGGGCGTCATCGGGCGGGCCATCGGCAGCGGCCGCGGCTTCTCGTTGAGCTCGTCCTCGAGGAAGCGTTCGAGGGTGTACGGCGGCGGTTCGTAGGGTGCCAGTTCCGGAGGCAGTTCGGCGCCGACCCAGACGTGAGCCTGCAGTCCGGCGTGCCAGACGGCCCCCGGCGCGGGGGCCCGGAACGGTACGGCGAGCACCCACACCCGCTCCCCCGGACCGGCCGTCGGCACCTCGGGCGCCGCCTTGGCCGGCCGCCGGGACGACGTGCCCGGCGCGCGCCGTCTCGCCGTGCCGCCGGTCGGAGCCTTACCCGCCGCAGCTGTGCCGGCCGCAGCCTTGCCGGCCGTGGTCCGGCCGGTGGCGCTGCGGCTCGTCGTGCTGCGACTGCTCGCGGTGCGGCTGGTCGCGGTGCGGCTGGTCGAGCGGCGTCGTCGTCCTGGCATGTCACCTCCTGGGTCCGCGGCCGACGGTAGGGCGCGGGTCCGACGGTCCCAGGGAGGCGCTCCACAGGGCGCCGTCTCATCCACAGGGAGCAGAGGCGTCTGCCCCGGTGCCGCGGACGGCGTTACGTTGTCCGCTCACGACGACCGCGACGAGGTGAGGCATGGCCGCGTACCGGCGCGCACTGATGGTGGCCGCCGTCGCCGCCGCGGTGCTCCTGGTACCGGGCGCTCCCCGGGCCGAGGCCGCCGCGCGCACCGTCACGTACACGGTCTCGTCCCAGGGCGCCGTCGCCGGCAACCTGAGCGAGTTCGCCGCCGTCGCCGCGCAGACCTTCGCCGACCCGCGCGGGTGGAATCTGGGCGGCTCACTGGCCCTCGAGCGGGTCTCCGCCGTCAGTGACTTCAGCCTGATCCTGGCCTCGCCGAGCGTCATCGCCGCCGCCTCGCCGTCGTGCAGCGCGGAGTGGAGCTGCCGGGTCGGTCGCAACGTCTACATCAACGACGATCGCTGGCGCCTGGCCACCGCGACCTGGCCGCACGGGCCGGCGCTCTACCGGCAGTACGTGATCCTGCACGAGGTCGGGCACTGGCTGGGGCTGGGGCACGCCACCTGTGCGGTCGCAGGACGCATGGCCGCGGTCATGCAGCAGCAGTCCAAGGACCTGCAGGGGTGCCGCGCCAACGTATGGCCACTCATCGCCGAGCGGGAGCAGGTCGGCCGGAACATGGGCGTCGGGGTCGCGTGGTCGGCGATCGAGCAGAAGTACCGCGCGATGGGCCAGGAGCGCAGCGTCCTCGGGGCGGCGATCACCTGGGAGCAGCCGGCCGGGGGGACCGCGCGCTACCAGAGCTTCCAGGCAGGCACGCTCCACTCGTCGACCAGAACCGGCGCGCACGAGACCCATGGCGACATCGACCGTCTCTACCGCGCCACCGGCGGCAGCGTCGGGCCGCTTGGCTTCCCGGTGGCCGACACGAAGGCCACCGCCGATGGCCGCGGCCGGTACAGCTCCTTCCATGGCGGCACGATCACCTGGGGCCCGGCGACCGGGATTCACGAGACCCACGGCGACATCGACCGCGTCTACCGCGCCACCGGCGGATCCGGCGGTCCCCTGGCCTATCCGACCGGCGACACCACGGTTGCCGGCGACGGGGTCGGGCGCTTCAGCCGCTTCTCGGGCAGCGGTGGCGGCGCGGTGTTCTGGTCGCCGGCGACCGGGGCGCACGAGATCTACGGGCCGGTCTTCGCCCGGTGGGCGGAGGAGTCCTACGAGCGTGGCCGCCTGGGCTATCCGGTCAGCGGGGTTCAGGTGGTGCCCGGCGGCCAGCGCAGCACCTTCCAGCACGGGTACATCACCTACGACAGCACGACACGACAGACGGCAGTCGTGATCACCGGGTGAGCGACGACCGGCTGGCCACCCGCACCCTCGGCAACGCCGGCCCTCCGGTCGTGTTCGTCCACGGCCTGTTCGGCCAGGGCAAGAACTGGACCACGATCGCGCGGGGGCTGGCGGACCGACATCGGGTGACCCTGCTCGACCTGCCCAATCACGGGCACTCGCCCTGGAGCGCCCGGGTCGACTACCTCGACATGGCCGACCTGGTCGCGGCCGAGCTGGAGCCCCTCGGGGAGCCGGCCACCCTGGTGGGGCACTCCATGGGCGGCAAGGTCGCCATGCAGCTCGCACTGCGCCACCCCGAACTGCTGCGCGCGCTCGTCGTGGTCGACGTCGCGCCCACGGGCTACCCGGAATCCGGTGGGCGCACCGACGACCCCGACGAGGAGGCCTCCCCCTTCGCGGCGTACATCGCCGCCATGCAGGCCCTCGACCTGCACACCCTGCGCACCCGCGAGGACGCCGATCACGCTCTCCGCGCGGCCGTCCCGAGCAGGATGGTGCGGTCCTTCCTGCTCCAGAGCCTCGTCCGCGACGGCGTGGGTGCCGACAGCGGGTGGCGGTGGCGGCTGAACCTGGAGGCGCTGGCCCGCGACCTCGGCCGGCTCCGCGATTTCCCCGAACCGCCTCCCGGCGGGACGTTCGACGGCCCGGTGCTGTGGATCGCCGGCGCGAACTCCACCTATGTGCTGCCGGAGGACCGCGCTCGCATGGACGAGCTGTTCCCGGCGACCAGACTGGTACGGATCAAGAACGCCGGGCACTGGGTGCACTCCGAGCAGCCCGAGGTGTTCCTCGAGACGCTCCGCCGATTCCTCGACGTCGTGGAACCCGCGGCGGGCGTGGACCACCGAGGGTCAGAAGTGTCTTAGCACTCAAATCGAGGCAGCACGGGCCGGAAAGGCCGGCAAGGGCTTCGCGGTGGTCGCCAACGAGGTCAAGGAGCTGGCGCAGGAAACTGCGAAGGCGACGGAGGACATCGCCCGCCGCGTCGAGGCCATCCAGAACGACACCTCGGGGGCGACGACGGCGATCTCGGAGATCGCCCTGATCATCGGCCAGATCAACGACTACCAGACCACGATCGCCTCCGCGGTCGAGGAGCAGGGCGCCACCACGGCCGAGATGAACCGCAGTGTCGGGGAGGCCGCCACCGGCAGCGGGCGGATCGCCGACAGCATCACCGGGGTCGCCACGGCGGCCGCTACGACGACGGAGGGCGTCGCGCAGACCCGCCAGGCGGCGCGCGAACTGGCCCGGATGTCGGGCGAGCTCCAGATGCTGGTGCAGCGCTTCCAGTACTGAGCGGTCCCCTGCGCACGGCGGAGCACGCCCCCGGGCCCTTCCCGAGGATCCGGGGGCGTGGCGTGCGGACAGCGGTCGCGCCGACCAGGCCTTCCGGTCAAGATCAGCACTATGAGCGATGCCCGCGCCGGACAACCGGCCCAGCCCAGCGACCTGATCGACGTCGCGTCGCTCGTCACCGCCTACTACACGGTGGAGCCCGACCCGGCCGAGCCCGCGCAGCAGGTGGTCTTCGGTACCTCCGGGCACCGCGGCTCAAGTTTCGACGCCGCCTTCAACGAGGCGCACATCCTCGCGACCACGCAGGCCATCTGCGAGTACCGCGGTGCCCAGGGCTATGACGGGCCGCTCTTCCTGGGCCGCGACACCCATGCCCTGTCCGAGCCGGCATGGTGCAGCGCCCTGGAGGTGCTCGCGGCCAACGACGTGACGGTCCTCGTCGACGCCGGGAACGCCTACACGCCGACCCCGGCCGTCAGCCACGCGATCCTGGCCGCGAACCGCGGGAAGACCACCGGCCTGGCCGACGGCATCGTCGTCACCCCCTCGCACAACCCGCCCCGGGACGGCGGCTTCAAGTACAACCCGCCCACCGGTGGCCCGGCCGACACCGACGCCACCGGCTGGATCGCCGGCCGCGCCAACGACCTGCTGCGCGCCGGCCTCAGCGGCGTCCGACGGGTTCCCGTGGACCAGGCGCGCGCGCACGCCGGCAGCTACGACTTCCTGGGCACCTACGTCGACGACCTCCCGAGCGTGGTCGATCTCGAGGCGATCCGGTCCGCCGGTGTCCGGATCGGCGCCGATCCCCTGGGCGGGGCGAGCGTCGACTACTGGGGCGCCATCGCCGAGCGGCACGGGCTCGACCTCACCGTGGTCAACCCGCTGGTCGACCCGACGTGGCGCTTCATGACGCTGGACTGGGACGGCAAGATCCGCATGGACTGCTCGTCGCCGTCGGCCATGGCCTCACTCGTGCGCCGGAAGGACGAGTTCCAGATCGCCACCGGCAACGACGCCGACTCCGACCGGCACGGCATCGTCACGCCCGACGCCGGCCTGATGAACCCGAACCACTTCCTGGCCGTCGCCATCGCCTACCTGCTCAGCCACCGCCCCGGCTGGGCCAGGGACACCGCGGTGGGCAAGACCCTCGTCTCCAGCTCGCTGATCGACCGCGTGGTCGCGGACATGGGCCGCCGCCTCATCGAGGTGCCGGTCGGGTTCAAGTGGTTCGTGCCCGGGCTGCTCGACGGCTCGGTCGGCTTCGGCGGAGAGGAGTCCGCCGGCGCCTCCTTCCTCCGCCACGACGGCAGCGTCTGGACGACGGACAAGGACGGGCTGCTGCTCGCTCTCCTGGCCAGCGAGATCCAGGACGTGACGGGCAGGTCCCCCTCGCAGCTGCACACCCAGCTGACCGACCACTTCGGGGCGTCGTCCTACGCCCGGGTCGATGCTCCGGCCAGCCGTGCGCAGAAGGCCGCGCTGGGCAAGCTGTCCCCCGAGGCGGTGACCGCCACGGAGCTGGCCGGCGAGCCGATCACCGCGAAGCTCACCCGGGCGCCCGGCAACGACGCCTCGATCGGGGGCCTCAAGGTGACGACGGAGAACGCCTGGTTCGCCGCTCGGCCCTCGGGCACCGAGGACGTCTACAAGATCTACGCGGAGTCCTTCCACGGGCCCGAGCATCTCGCCCGGGTCCAGGAGGAGGCGCGAGCGGTCGTCGGCGCAGCGCTCGGTGAGTGAGACCGGGCGCGCACGGTCCGGGGCGCGCAGGATAGGGCCATGACGGCCGGCTCCTCCGCCCTCGATCCCGTCCAGCTGGTCCGCGACCTGGTCGCCCGCCCCACGGTCTCCGGGGCAGCCGGACCGCAGCGGGATGTGCTGGGCATCGTCACCGACGTCGTCCGGGAACGGGCGCCCCATCTCGAGGCGACGTCCGGGCAGGACCCCGACCAGCCGTGGACGCTGCTGCGGAACCCGGCGGATCCCGGCCGTCCGCAGCTGCTGCTCGCCTGCCACGTCGACACCGTGCCGGTGCCCGATCCCGGCGCCTGGGGGCGGGACCCCTTCGGCGCGGACCTGGACGGCGCACGGGTATGGGGTCGTGGGGCCAGTGACATGAAGGCCGGCCTCGCCGCCGCCGCGGCGGCGCTCGCGGCGGCTGATCCGGAGACGCCGGTGGCCCTGCTGTTGACCAGCGACGAGGAGATCGGGTCCAAGGGAGCCGCGGCGGCCGCCGAGGCCGTCGCGCACCAGCGGATCGGCGCCGTCGTCGTTCCCGAGGCGACCGCGAACCAGGTCGTGCTGGGCCATCGCGGAGCCCTCTGGCTGGCCGTGCGCACGGCAGGGCGGGCGGCCCACGGCAGTACTCCCGAACGGGGGCACAACGCGATCCTCGACCTGGCCGGCCTGCTGGCCCGTGCCGGCGGGCAGTTGCCGCTGCGCACCGATCCCTTCCTCGGTACGGAGACCTGGAATCCGGGTGTCGTGACGGGCGGCACCGTCCCGAACGTCGTGCCCGACCGTGCGGAGGTGGTCGTCGACATGCGCACCGTGGGGGAGAGTGCCGCGCTCCTCGAGTGGTGGCGCGCGCAGTCCGAGGTGGCCGACGTGGACGTGCGCGTGGACCTGCCGCCGCTGAGCACTCCGGCCGACGACCCATGGGTGGCCACGCTGCCCGGCACCGTCCTCGCCGGCCCGGCCACGTACTTCACCGACGCGTCGGTGCTGGCCCGGGTCGTTCGGGGAGCGCCGGTCGTGGTGTGGGGGCCCGGAACCCCCGCCGTCATGCACGCCGTCGACGAGTACGTGGAGGTGGGCGAACTCGAGCAGGCGGTCGCTGCCTTCGGTTCAGTCATCGCCGCCTGGCCCCGCTGACGAAGCGACTTCCCACGGGGAACGTGCCCGGGGAGCGGGGGACTCCGGTACCGAAGGTCCCTCGGGGCGACAGGTGTCGCGAGGTCTTCGATGCGTGGGTGTATCCGATGCGCTGATGCATCCAATACAGTGCTGCATCGTGAGTGTCCACGAGATCGATTCGCGGCCCAAACGGCGTCGTGCGGAGACCGTCGAGCGACTCCTCGACGCGGCACTGGAGACCTTCGCGGAGATCGGCTTCGCCGCCGCCAGCGTGGAGGACATCTGTCGCCGCGGTGGGTTCACCCGAGGTGCGTTCTACTCCAGCTTCAAGACCAAGGACGAGCTCTTCGGCGCCCTGTTCGCCCGGGAGACCGAGCGCAACCTGGCCCTGGCCGAGCAACAGCTCACCGGCATCGAGCACGAGTCGGACCCGGTGACGGCGGCGGTCGAGCGCTGCCTGTCCACGTTCCGCGCCGACCGCACCTGGGTCCTCGTGCACACCGAGTACGCCCTCTACGCCACCCGGCACCCGGAAGCGGCCACCGCGCTCCGTCGCCATGCCGAGGAGCTGCACCGCCGCCTGACCGCGCTGGTCGAGACCGCGTCGTCGCGGGCCGGACTGCGGCTCTCCGTCCCGGCCAACCGGCTGGCCCGCATCGTCCTCGCGCTGCACGACGGCGTCGTCATCCGTGAGGTGCTCGGCGGCGGCACCGCACGGAGCAGCGATCGGGCCGCCTCCGATCTCGAGCGCACGGCACTCCTCCTGCTTCTCCGCTCCGCCACCTCCTGAAGCACCACCCCCGAACCGCACCTCCTGAACCCGGAGACCTCTGTCCCATGAGCTCGTTCCTCGCCCGGCTCGGCCGCGCCTCCTACCGCCGTCGCGGCATCGTCTCGGTCGCCTGGCTGGTCATCCTCGGCGCCGTCGTCACTCTGCTGGTCACCGTCGGTGGCTCGTTCGACGACCGGTTCACCATTCCCGGGTCGGAGTCGCAGGAGGCCCTCGACCTGCTCAACGCCGCCTCGCCGGGCGCCGGCGGAGCGGGTGCCCAGATCGTGTTCGTCGCGCCGGAAGGCTCGTCGGTCGCCGACCCCGCGTACGCCCGGGCGATCGAGCAGACCGTCGCAGCCGCCCAGGACGCCCCGCAGGTCGACGGTGTCGTCAGCCCGTTCGACAGCTCGGCGGTCTCCCCGGACGGCCGGGCCGCTCTCGCCCAGGTCCAGTACGGGGTGGCGCGCGAGGGTCTGGAGGACGGCAGCCTCGACGCCCTGCAGGCGGCGACGGCGACGGCGAAGAAGGCCGGCCTCGAGGTGGCCGTGGGCGGCAACGCCTTCGGCACGACCGGGGTGGAGATCGGGGCCACCGAGTTCATCGGGGTGGCTGTGGCGGTCCTCGTGCTGGCACTCACCTTCGGCTCCCTGCTGGCCGCGGGGATGAACCTGGTGACCGCCGTGGTCGGGATCGCCGTCGGGATGGGCGGGCTGCTCCTGACCTCCAACCTGGTCACCCTGTCCTCGACGGCGCCCACCCTCGCCCTGATGATCGGTCTGGCCGTCGGCATCGACTACTCGCTGTTCATCCTGTCGCGGCACCGCACCCAGCTGGCCGCCGGCATGGAGCCCGCCGAGTCCGCCGCGCGGGCGACGGCTACGGCGGGCTCCGCCGTGGTCTTCGCCGGCCTGACGGTGGTCATCGCGCTCTCCGGCCTGGCCGTGGTGGGCATCCCGTTCCTCACGGTCATGGGCGTCGGCGCCGCGGGCACCGTGCTCGTCGCCGTCCTCGTCGCCCTGACCCTGCTACCGGCCCTCCTGGGATTCGCCGGCCGCCGGCTGGCCCCCCGCCCGGGCTCCCGGGCGGACCGTCGGGAGCGGGCCGACGCCGGTTCGACCGGAGCCGGATCCTCCGCCGGTGCCCGGTGGACCCGGCTGATCACCCGCCGGCCGCTGGTCACCGTGCTGCTGACGCTCGCCGGCCTCGCAGTGCTCGCCGTTCCCGCACCCCAGCTGCAGCTGGCCCTGCCCGACAACTCCACCGCCGCTCCCGACAGCCCGCAGCGGCAGGCCTACGGCCTGATCAGCGAGTACTTCGGACCCGGCCTCAACGGTCCGCTGGTGGTGCTGGTGCGGGACCTCGACCCGGCCACCGCGCAGCAGACCGTCCAGCAGATCGCCGCCCAGATCGGCGGCACACCGACCGGACAGCCCGGACGGTTCGAGGGCGGCCTGGACGACGTCGCCTACGCGGCGCCCACGCTGTTCCCCGACGGACGGACGGCGATCGTCACCGTCATCCCGGAGAGCGGCCCCCAGGAGGAGGCGACCAACGCGCTGGTCGGCGAGCTGCGCGACCGGAACTCCGCGCTCGAGCGGGAGACCGGCACCGGCCTCGCCGTCACCGGCCAGACCGCCGTGGGCATCGACGTCTCCGACCGGCTGGGCGCCGCACTGCTGCCCTTCGCCCTGGTCGTCGTGGGCCTGGCCCTCGTCCTGCTGCTGCTGGTGTTCCGCTCGATCCTGGTCCCGGTGAAGGCGGCGGTCGGCTTCCTGCTCTCGGTCGGTGCCTCGTTCGGCGCCGTCGTCGCCGTCTTCCAGTGGGGCTGGCTCTCCGGCCCGCTCGGCGTCGCGGCCACGGGCCCGGTGATCAGCTTCCTGCCGATCATCCTCATGGCCGTGCTGTTCGGACTGGCGATGGACTACGAGGTCTTCCTCGTCTCGCGGATGCGGGAGGAGTTCGTGCACGGCGCCGCTCCGCTGGACGCCGTGGTGACCGGTGCCCGCCACGCCGCGCGGGTGGTCGTCGCCGCGGCGCTGATCATGTTCTCGGTGTTCGCCAGCTTCGTCACGATCGACGACGTCATCGTCAAGGCGATCGCCTTCGGCCTGGCCGTGGGCATCCTGGTCGACGCCTTCGTCGTCCGCATGACGCTGGTGCCCGCGGTGATGGCTCTCCTGGGCCGCTCGGCCTGGTGGCTGCCCCGCTGGCTGGACCGGGTCCTGCCCGATCTCGACATCGAGGGGGCCCGCCTGGGTGCCGTCCCGGCCTCGCCGGGGCCGCAGCCCGAGCCGGTGGCCGCGGGCCGCTGACCTGAGGGGCGGAGGCCCTGGCCTACGGCTGCAGGCGACGCAGGCGACGGCCCGCCTTGTCGGCGTACATCGCGTCGTCGGCCTCGCGGACGACGCGCTCGTAGACCACCTCGGGCTCCTCGCCGCCGGGGGCCGAGCCGATGCCGATGCTGATACCGACCGGTACCACCTGCCCGTGCAGCGACAGCGGCTCGGTCACGACCGAGCGCAGGCGTTCGGCCAGGACCTCGGCGTCGGAGGGCTCGGTGTTCTCGCACACGATGCTGAACTCGTCGCCGCCCAGGCGGGCAGCGGTGTCGCTGGCCCGGAGCACCGATCGGAGGCGGTCGGCGAAGGCCACCAGCACCGCGTCGCCCATGGGGTGGCCGAGCTCGTCGTTGATCACCTTGAAGCCGTCCAGGTCGATGATCAGGACGCAGGTGGGTGTGTTCTCCCGCCGGCCGCGGGTCAGCGCGTGCCGCAGCCGGTCCTGGAACAGGAACCGGTTGGGCAGCCCGGTCAGCTGGTCATGCAGTGACCGGTGCACGAGCTGGGCCTCCAGGGCCTTGCGCTCGGTGATGTCCTCGAGGATGAGCACCAGGTGGGCGGCCTGACCCTCCGGCGACTCCGGCACCAGCGATGCGGTGACCTGGACCGGTAGGTCGGTGCCGTCGGCCCGCACCAGCCGCGTCTCCAGCCGCATGGGACGTCGGCCCACGCCGATACGCGCGTGCGCCTCCTGGGCGGCGTCAGCGGCGTCGGGGGCCACGAGGTCGAGGACCGAACTGCCGTACAGCTCCTCGGCCGTCCGGCCGAGCATCGCCGTGAGGGCCGGGTTGGCATCGACCAGGACACCGGCGGGGGTGGTCAGGGCGACGCCCATCGGCGCGTTGGCGAAGGCGCTCCGACGGTCAGCGGAGGGCAGCGCGTCGACCACCTCGCTCACTCCCCACCTCCGTCGCCTGCGCTCATCTTGCGCGACCCGGAGGACGTTCGGCGCGCCGGACGCCCCGGAACCGTTCCGGGTCGCCTTGTCGGGGGAACGCACGGGGGGTGGAGGATGCGGATCGGACCCGGACGAGGGACATGGAGGAGACATCCGTGATCGAGTTCGACCTGGTGCTGCCCACGGCCGTCGACATCCGCGAGGTCGGCATGCGCGACGGTCTGCAGCTGGAGGAGCCCGTTCCGCTCGAGGCGAAGCTGCAGATGCTGGAGGCGCTGGTCGCCACCGGGGTGCGGCGGATCGAGGCGACGTCGTTCGTGTCGCCGAAGGCCGTGCCCGCACTCGCCGACGCCGACCGCGTCGCTGCTGAGCTGTCCCGCTGGCCGGGGGTGCACTGGTCGGCCCTGGTGGCCAACGCCCGTGGCGCCGTGCGGGCGGTCGACGCAGGGGTCGCACATCTCGAGTACGTGGTCTCGGCGACCGACGGCCACAGCCGCGCCAATGCCGGGCGGACGACGGCCGAGGCGCTCGCGGCCGTGGGGGAGATCACCGGCCTGGCCGCCGGTGCCGGTGGCTCGCTCGAGGTCATCATCGCCACGGCGTGGGACTGCCCGTTCGACGGCCGGACGCCCATCTCCCGGACCGTGGACGTCGCCCGGGCAGCCGTGACCGCCGGAGCCGGCCGGCTGTGCCTGGGCGACACCATCGGCACCACCACCCCCCTGAGCGTGGTGACCCTGCTCGACGACGTCCGCCGGGCCTGCCCCGGCGTGGCTGTGGGCGTGCACTTCCACGACACCCGGGGCACCGGTCAGGCCAACGCCCTGGCCGCGATCCAGGCCGGGGTCATCCACCTCGACTCCTCGATCGGCGGGCTCGGGGGCTGTCCGTTCGCGCCCGGCGCCAGCGGCAACATCGCGACCGAGGAGCTCGTCTACATGCTGGAGGAGTCCGGCGTCTCGACCGGGTTGGACCTCGACGCCGTCCTGGCCGCGGCACGCGTCACCGAGGGAGCCGTCGGGCACGAGCTGCCGAGCTCGTTGTTCCGGGCCGGTGGTCGCTCCGTCCCCCGGTCCGGGGTCCCCACCTGATGCCCTCCCCCGAGGAGGTCCCACGGATCGTCGACCGGCAGGCGATGCGTGAGGTCCTGGGCCACTTCGCGTCCGGGGTCACCGTCGTCACCGCGGTGACCGACGCCGGACCGACCGGGTTCACCTGCCAGTCGTTCAGCTCGCTCTCCCTCGACCCGCCCCTGATCGCGTTCGCACCCTCGAAGACCTCGCGGACGTGGCCGGCGCTGCGCGCCATCGGTCGGTTCTGCGTGAACGTGCTGGCCGAGGGGCAGGACGACGTGTCGCAGAACTTCGCCCGCTCCGGCGCGGACAAGTTCGCCGGCGTCCCGTGGACCCCGAGCTCGCACGGATCACCGGTCCTCGACGACGTGGTCGCCTGGATCGACGGGCAGCTCTGGGCGGAGTACGACGGGGGCGACCACACGATCGTCGTCGCCCGCGTGCTGGACCTGGGCGCCGACCCCGCACGGCGTCCCCTGCTGTTCCACCGGGGGACCTACGGGTTCCTGCACCGCAGCGAGGCCTGAGCCCCTCAGCCGAAGCGGACTGCGAGCAGCGCCACGTCGTCGCGGTGGTCGACCGAGCCCGCGACCGCGGCGTCGCACAGTTCTCGCGGGGAGGCGTTCCGGGGGGCCGCGGCCAGCCGTTGGCGCAGATCCTCGATGCCCTGGTCCATGTCCTGTCCGGGCCGCTCGATCAGACCGTCGGTGTAGGCGACGAGCGTCGTGCCGGGCGGCAGGTCCAGCGTCAGCGTCGCCCGGTGCGCCGAGGCGTCGACGCCCACCAGCAACCCGGTGACGCCGTCCACGAGGCGGACGTCGCCGTCCGGGTCGCGGCGCAACAGCGGGGGGTGACCCGCGTTCGCCACGTTGACCTGCCACGGTCCGCCGGGCTCCTCCGGGGGCAGAGCGCGGGCGTAGACCATGGTGGCCATCGACGCGACCTGCAGCCCCTGCACCAGCCGGTCCACCCGCGCGAGCACGGATCCGGGGTCGGGGTCGGCCGCGTCCCAGATGCATGCCCGCAGCACCCCGCGGAGGTGTCCCATGGCCGCCGCGGCGGCGACGTCGTGCCCGACCACGTCGCCGACGGCGAGGCCGACCGACCCGTCGGGCAGGTGCAGCACGTCGTAGAAGTCGCCACCGACATCCGCGGCGGTCGATGCGCTGACGTAGTGGGCGGCAGCCTGGAGGCCGGGGATGTCCGGCAGCTCCGGCAGCAGGGAGCGCTGCAGGGTGTCGGCCACGCTGTGCTCGCGCTGGTAGAGGCGGACGTTGTCGATGGCGAGGGCGGCCCGTCGGGCCAGGTCCTCGGCGAGATCGACGTCGTCCTGGGCGAACGGCCGCTCGTCGGACGTGCGGATGAGGGCGAGTGCGCCGAGCGTGCGACGGCGGGCCACCATCGGCACGGTCATGCCGGAGTGGGCACCCAACCGGCGGAAGGCCGCCCGCGCCTGCGGGTCGACGATCATCGCCTCCACCGTCTCGGGCGCGAAGTCCTTGATCAGGACCGGACGGGCCGTCGCGATGCTGCGCCGGCTCGGTGACGCCGTCGGCAGGTGACGGGCGTGCAGGTCGCTGAACAGCCGCAGGTCGTCCTCGTGCCCGTCCCGGTGCAGGTAGGCGGTGTCCTGGACCGCGCCGTACTCGTCGAGCAGCGTGAGGAAGACCCAGTCGGCCAGGCGGGGGACGCAGAGCTCGGCGAGCCGCTCGATGAGTTCACCCATGTCCAGCGTGGCGATCAGGGCGCTGGTCGCCTCGGCCATGAGACCCAGCCGCCCCTGGGCACGTTCGGCCTCGGCCTGGGCGCGTTCGGCGTCCGCGCGGGCCTGCTCGGCGATCGACCGGGCCAGCTCCGCCTCGTGCCGTGCGGCCTGCTCGGCGGCGAAGGCGGCCTCGCGCTCGCGCTCGACCCGCACCCGCTCGGTGACGTCGGTCTGGGCGCCGACGAAGCTGACCAGCGCGCCCGAGCCGTCGAAGACCGGGCTGATCGACAGCTGGTTCCAGAAGGCGGTGCCGTCCTTGCGGTAGTTCAGCAGAGTCGTGGTGACCGTCCGCCGATCGGCGATCGCGGCGCGGATGGCGTCGACCGCCGCCGGATCCGTCGCCGGCCCCTGCAGGAAGCGGCAGTTCCGGCCGACGACCTCGTCGCTCTCGTAGCCGGTGACCCGGGTGAACGAGGGGTTCGCCCACACCAGCGGGTTGTCGGGCTCGCGCGGATCGGTGATGGTGAAGGTGATGTCCGTGGCGATGACGGCGCGCTCCCGCAGGGCCTGCAGGTAGGCCTCGGGGTCCGCGGTCTCCTCGAGCGGATCCAGCTGAAGGAACACCACGAGGGCCAGCTGCTCGTCGCTGCCCACCTGCGACAGCGGAAAGCCGGTGACCCAGAGCAGCTGGTCGGTGTCGCCGCGGTCGGCGTCGGCGCGGGAGAGCACGCTGCTGCGGCCGGGTGAGAGCCGGACCGCCTCGCCCGCGACCGGTCGCCCCTGCGCTACGGTCGACAACGGGCCGCTGCTGCTGGCCAGCGGCTGCCCGGCCAGGTCGGTGAGCCCGGCGGCCGCTCCCCAGGTGTCCACATCGACCGGGAGGGCGACGTTGCCGGCGAGCTCGACGGCAGCGGTGTTCGCGTAGGTGACGGCGCTGTTCTTCTGGTCGATCACCAGGACGGCGACCGGAACGGTGGAGAGGATGCCCGGCAGTGCCGCATGGCCGGCATCCGCTCCGCTGGAACCGGCGACCGCCGCGCTGGCGGCGGTGACGATGCCGGCCTGGTCGAGCTCGGAACCCAGAGAGCGCGACGGGGCCGACGACGCGCCGACGGCGGCCACGGCGACGTCCAGGGGCGGGGACGGTGTCGGGGAGGCATCCACTCCGTCGCGCTCCGGCACGTACAAAATCTAACGGTGCACAGCCTGGTGTGCTGCACTCGGTGCCTGGGAATGTGTCCGGAGTCATGTGCCGTCGGCGCACGGACGCCCGAAACCGCGAGGAGAAACGTCATGGGACTGCTCGACCGGCTCTTCGGTCGCCGCACACCGGCCCGCGAGCAGTACAGCCAGCCGACCGAGTACCGCGGGCGCCCGGAGAATCTCCCCGACGAGCAGGCGGTCGCCCGCTACCGCTATCTCCTGCGGACCGCCCCGCCGGAGCAGATCGAACAGGCGCACGCCGAGGCGTTCGCCCAGCTGACCACCGACCAGCGGCAGCAGGTCCTCGCCCAACTGGCCGCCGCCGTTCCCGCCGGTGAGCGACCGCGCACCGACGATCCCCAGACGCTGGCCCGCGTGGCCACCCGCGCGGAGATCCGTCAGCCGGGCACCCTCGAGCGGGCGCTGGGCGGCTATGGACCGGGTTACGGCGCCGGCTACGGCCCGGGCAACGGCCGCGGTGGTTACGGCGGTGGCTACGGCGGTGGTTACGGCGGTGGTTACGGCGGCGGCATGGGCATGGGCAGCATGATCGGTGGCAGCCTGCTCGGGACCATCGGGGGCCTGGTCATCGGCACCGCCGTCGCCGACGCGCTGTTCGACACCGGAATGGGGGACGGCGGCCTCTTCGGTGGCGGCGACGAGGGCGGCGAGGGCGCCGGGGACGGCGGCGGCGACCAGAACGTGGCCGACGGCGGGGACTACGGCGGGGACCCGGGTGGGGACTACGCCGGAGGAGTACAGGACGACTTCGGCAGCGGGGACTTCGGCGGGGGCGACTTCGGCGGCGGCGACTTCTAGTCCCCGCGCATGGGCCCCCGTCTCACCGGCCGAACGGTGTGCGCGTAGGGGTGGTCCTGGATGGCAGGACTACCAGTCGGCGCACACTCTTCGGCGTCGGGGCCGTCACAGGACCGCGGGGCGGCGGCCCTGGCGGCGGAGCAGCAGCAGGCCGAGCACGGGCAGCACGAGCGGCACGAAGCCGTACCCGCGGCCGTAGACCGACCAGACCGTCTCGTCCGGGAACGCGGCGCGGTCGACGATCGACAGGGTGCCCACCACCAGCACCCCGACGAGCTCCACCGTGATCGCCACGAAGGCCAGCCGGCGGCCACCGCGTCCGCCGCGGGCGAGGCCGATGGTGGCCAGCAGGTAGACGACGGCGGCCAGTGCCGACAGGAGATACGCCAGCGGCGCCTCCGAGAACCGGGTGCTCGCCTGGACCGCCGCCCGTGCGCCCGCGGCCAGCGCGAAGACGCCGTAGACGGCGACGAGGACCCGCCCTGCGCCGCCCGGTCCGGACGTCGTCCCGGCCGGCGCGGCCGGGCTCCCCAGCGCCCTGTCCTCACGCACGCGTGGCCTCCCACAGCTGCAGCAGTCGCCAGGCCATGACCGCGACGACGATTCCGGCCACGACGATCACGCCGCCCGCCCAGCGGGTGGGTTCGGTGCGGGCCCAGAGGACGCCGGCGACCGGCACCAGCAGGACGCCGACGAGGTAGCCGAGGAAGGTCGCCGTCTCCACGGGCCGCTCACCACCGACCATCGCGACGACGGCGGCCCCGGCCTGGACCAGCAGGAGCACCTCCAGAAGGACGGCGCCGCCGACGTGCACCAGCCCGATGCGGCGCCGGGCGAGCATCGCCGCCCCGCCGAGCAGGGCCAGCAGAACGGCGACGACCGTGATGGCGGCGACCAGGACCAGGCTCACGCCCAGTGCTCCGGGGCGACGGCGACGACGAGCACGCGCTCATCCTCCCGCGCGTCCTCGTCGGCCCCGCTGCACGGGGTCCTTACCGGTGCACCGTCGACATGTCCGGGTAGCGGTCGCCCACCGCCGCGCCGACCGGTGCCGCCTCGTCGAGCCGGCGGAGGTCCTCGTCGGTCAGGGCGACGTCGGCTGCCGCGGCGTTCTCCTCCAGGTACCGCACCCGCTTGGTCCCCGGGATCGGCACCACCGCCGGATGACCGGAGCGATCGCTCTGGGCCATCACCCAGGCCAGCGCGAGCTGGGTCGCGGTCACGCCCTTCTCGTCGGCTATCTCCCGCACCCGGTCGACGAGGCGGAGGTTCTGCTCGAAGGCCTCGCCCTGGAAGCGCGGATTGCGGCGGCGGAAGTCGTCGGGGGCCAGGTCGTCGAGGCTCCGGATCTGCCCGGAGAGGAAGCCGCGGCCGATCGGCGAGTACGCGACGAAGCCGATGCCCAGTTCCGCGCACGTGGCCAGGACGCCGTCGTCCTCGGGGTCCCGGGTCCACAGCGAGTACTCCGTCTGGACCGCGGTCACCGGCTGGACGGCGTGCGCACGGCGGATCGTCTCCGGCGCGGCCTCCGAGATCCCCGCGGCGCGGATCTTGCCGGCGTCGACGAGTTCCTTCAGCGCTCCCCAGGTGTCCTCGATCGGCACCGTGGTGTCCACCCGGTGCTGGTAGTAGAGGTCGATCGCGTCGACGCCGAGCCGCTGGAGCGAGGCGTCGCAGGCCGACCGGACGTACTCGGGCTTGCCGTTGATGCCGCGGAAGGAGCCGTCCTCGGCGCGCTCGTTGCCGAACTTCGTCGCCAGCACCACCTCGTCCCGCCGGCCGGCGATGGCGTGGCCGACCAGACGCTCATTGGTGAACGGCCCGTACATGTCAGCGGTGTCGAGAAAGGTGACCCCGAGGTCCAGTGCGCGCTGGATGGTGCGCTCCGCCTCCGCCTGGTCCCCGGTGCCGTAGAACTCGCTCATCCCCATGCAGCCGAGTCCCTGGGCCGGGACGGTCAGGCTGCCGAGTGTCCGTGTCTGCATGCCCCGCTCCTGCCCGCCCGAGCGCACCCCCAACCGGTCGGTGCCGGTGCGGCTGCGCCACGGGGCCCAGCGCGGCGCTGTTCCACGTGGAACGGGGCGGCCCGCGCCCGTGTGAGGACTGTGTGAACTCCCGCCGGGACGCGCGCCCTCGCGTCGCGCACCACCATCGCCACGCGTTAGATCAGTAACCATGTGCGGCCTCTGCGGCGAGATCACGTTCGACGGAACGCTGGCCGACACCACCGCGGTCGGCCGGATGGTGGAGGCCCTCGCGCCTCGCGGTCCGGACGGTCAGGGCTCCTGGAGCGCGGGGCGGGTGGCTTTCGGTCACCGGCGGCTGTCGGTCATCGACCTGTCCCCCTGCGGCGCCCAGCCGATGGTCGACAACGAGCTCGGGCTGACCGCGGTCTTCAACGGGTGCATCTACGACTACCAGGAGCTGCGCGCCGAGCTCGAGGGCCACGGGCACCGCTTCTTCTCGACCAGCGACACCGAGGTGATCCTCAAGGGCTACGCCCAGTGGGGCACCGACGTCGTCTCGCACCTGCACGGCATGTTCGCCTTCGTGATCCACGAGCGGGACACCGGCCGGGTGGTCCTGGCCCGTGACCGGCTCGGCATCAAGCCGCTCTACCTCTCGGAGACGCCGAAGCGACTGCGCTTCGCCTCCACGCTTCCCGCCCTGCTGCGGGGCGGGGACGTGGACACCTCGATCGACGCCGTGGCGTTGCACCACTACCTCACCTGGCACGCCGTCGTCCCGGCACCACGGACGCTGCTCACCGGCGTGCGGAAGCTGCCCCCCGCGACGGTGCGGGTCGTCGAGGCCGACGGGTCGAGCTCCGAGCAGCGGTACTGGCAGCCGCGGTACGAGCGCCGCCCCGAGCACGCCGGCTGGTCCGCCCGCGACTGGGAGGACGCGATCGAGGACGCGCTGCGGGTCGCCGTCCGCCGTCGGCTGGTCGCCGACATCCCGGTCGGCGTACTGCTCTCCGGCGGGCTGGACTCCAGCCTGATCGTCGGCCTGCTGTCCCAGGAAGGCCAGACCGGGCTCGCCACGTACAGCATCGGTTTCGAGTCCGTGGGTGGGCGGGAGGGTGACGAGTTCGCCTACTCCGACGTGATCGCGCAGCACTTCGACACCGACCACCACCGCATCCGGGTGAGCAGCGACGAGCTGGCCGGTGCGCTGGGGCACGCCATCGGGGCCATGGCCGAGCCCATGGTGAGTCACGACGTCGTGGCGTTCGACCTGCTCAGCGAGCGGGTCAGCGAGACGATCCGCGTGGTCCAGTCCGGTCAGGGCGCCGACGAGGTCTTCGCGGGTTACCACTGGTACCCACCGCTGGCCGGCCTCGACCGCGAGACTGCGGTCGCCACCTACGCCGGGCGGTTCTTCGACCGCGACCACGCGGCGATGGCCGGGATCGTGTCCGACCGGTACGCGCTCGCCGACGACCCCAGCCTGGCCTTCGTCCGGGCGCACATGTCCGCGCCGGGCGCCGAGACGTCGGTGGACGCCGGCCTGCGGCTGGACAGCGAGATCATGCTGGTCGACGACCCGGTCAAGCGGGTGGACAACATGTCCATGGCGTGGGGTCTCGAGGCGCGGGTCCCCTTCCTCGACCACGACCTGGTCGAGCTCGCCGCCGCCTGCCCGCCGGAGCTCAAGCTGGCCGACGGCGGCAAGGGCGTGCTCAAGGCGATCGGGCGCCGGATCATGCCCGCGGAGGTCATCGACCGCCCGAAGGGCTACTTCCCCGTTCCGGCTATCACCCACCTCGAGGGCAAGGTGCTCGACCTGGTGCGCGACGCGCTGGCGAGCGACGCGGCCCGGGATCGCGGCCTGTTCCGCCCGGAGTACGTGCGGGGGCTCGTCGCCGACCCGAACGCGGAGCTGACGCCGCTCAAGGGGAACAAGCTCTGGCAACTCGGCCTGCTCGAGCTCTGGCTGCAGACGCACGGGGCGTGACCCGCGTGACCGGAACACACCGCGTCGCGGGGCGCCGCAGGCGGCACACGGCCGCAGCGCCGGCCCTCACCAGCCGGTCCTGGCAGCAGCCGTCGCAGCACCAGCTGCGGGGGATGGCCTCCGACGTCGTCCTGGACATGGGCTGGGGGCGGCTGGTCCTCGGGCAGACCTTCGCCGACCTGACCGGGATCGTCGAGGCGCTGCGGGCGGAGGAGTCCGGCGAGCGCGACATCTGCATCTATCCGCGCGATCCGCACGTGCTGGTGGGTCTGGCGCCCGACGAGCTGTTCATCGACCCCAGCTACACCTACCGGCTCGACCTCCACCGGTACCGGCCGAGGGCGGAGGTGATCCGCGGCGTCTTCGTGCGGACGGTGACATCGCGGGCCGAGATGGAGGAGATCAACGGGATCTACGCCCGCAACGGCATGGTCGTCGGGGACGCCGACGTGATGTGGGCCAACCATCGCACCCGGTGCTTCACCTATCTCGTCGCCGAGGACCGCAGCACCGGGCAGATCGTGGGCACGGTGACCGGTGTCGACCACGAGCTGGGCTTCGGCGACCCGGAGGGCGGAACCAGCCTCTGGTGCCTCGCGGTGCACGCGCAGGACGCGCCGCCCGGCACCGGCGAGGCCCTCGTCCGCGTCCTGGCCGAGCGGTACGTCGGCCGTGGCCGGTCCTACCTGGACCTGTCGGTGATGCACGACAACGCCGCGGCCATCGCGCTGTACCGCAAGCTGGGCTTCACGCGCGTGGCCGCGGTGTGCGTCAAGCGCAAGAACCCGATCAACACCCCGTTGTTCGCGGCCCGGCCACCGGGGCTCGAGGACCTCAACCCGTATGCGCTGATCATCGCCGAGGAGGCGTTGCGCCGCGGCATACGGGTCGAGGTCACCGATGCCGAGTTCGGCGAGATGCGGCTGTCGGTGGGGAGCCGGACGGTGCTCACGCTCGAGTCGCTGTCGGAGTTCACCACGGCCGTGGCGATGAGCCGCTGCGACGACAAGCGCGTCACCCGCCGGATCATGGAGCGGGCCGGCGTCCGTGTGGCCCGGGGGACGACCGCGGCAGACGGGGACCTGGCAGCCGCCGCGGCCCTGTCGGCCGAGGTGGACGCCGTCGTCGTGAAGCCGGCGCGGGGTGAGCAGGGCCGGGGCATCACCGTCGGCGTCCGCGACGGCGCGGAGCTGGAGCGCGCCGTCGCCGTTGCGCTGCAGTACTGCCCCGACGTGCTGGTCGAGGAACTGGTCACCGGCGACGACCTCCGCGTGATCGTGATCGACGGGGCCGTCGTGGCCGCCGCCGTCCGCAGGCCGGCCGAGATCGTCGGCGACGGACGGCACTCGGTCACCGAGTTGGTGCGGTCCACCAGCCGGCGGCGGGAGCGCGCCACGAGCGGGGAGTCCACCATCCCGCTCGACGAGATCACCGCCGAGGTGGTCGCGTCGTCCGGCTACGCCATGGACGACGTGCCGCCCGTGGGGGAGCGGATCCGGGTACGACGGACGGCGAACCTGCACACCGGCGGCACGATCGAGGACGTCACCGCCCTGCTGCATCCGGAGATCGCGGAGGCGTCCGTCCGGGCGGCCACCGCGCTCGGCATCCCGGTCACCGGCCTGGACTTCCTGGTTCCCGACGTGAGCGGGCCCGACTACGTCTTCATCGAGGCCAACGAGCGGCCCGGGCTGGCCAACCATGAGCCGCAGCCGGTGGTCGAACGGTTCGTCGACCTGCTCTTTCCCGAGACCCGCAGCCGCTGAGGTACTTCTGGCACCAGACGTACCTCAGAGGCCGAGTTCGGCGCGGATCTCGGCGCCGTGCTCCCCGACTGCCGGAACCCGGCCGACCGAGCCCGGGGTGACCGAGAACCGGGGGGCGACGCCGGGCTGCAGCCGGCCGTCGACCTCCACGAACACGCCCCGCTCGCGGTTGTGCCGGTCGGTGGTCGCCTCCAGCAGTGACCAGACCGGCGCCACGCAGGCATCGGTGCCCTCGAACACGGCCCACCACTCGGCGCGGGTGCGGCCGGCGAAGGCCGAGGTGAACCGCTCCCGCAGCGCGGGCCACTGCCGGGGATCGCTGCGATCGGGCAGCGTGGGGTCGTCGGCGAGCCCGAGGCCCGCCAGCAGCGCCGCGTAGAACTGCTCCTCCAGTGCGCCGACCGCCAGGAACTGCCCGTCCGCACAGCGGTACACGTCGTAGAACGGCGCACCGGTGTCGAGCAGGTTGACGCCCCGCCGGTCGGTCCAGACGCCGTCGCCGAGCATGCCGTGGATCATGGTCGTGAGGACGGCGGTCCCGTCGACGATCGCCGCGTCGACCACCTGCCCCTGACCGGTGGCGCGTGCGTGCAGCAGCGCGGCCAGGACGCCGAGGGCGAGGAACACTCCCCCGCCGCCGAAGTCCCCGAGCAGGTTGATCGGTGGCGCCGGCCGCTCGTCCGGGCGTCCGCTCGCGCCGAGCGCGCCGGTCAGCGCGATGTAGCCGATGTCATGCCCCGCACTGGACGCCAGCGGACCCGTCTGTCCCCATCCGGTCATGCGGCCGTAGACCAGCGCCGGGTTGGCCGAGTGCGCCTCCGCGGGTCCCAGCCCCAGCCGCTCCATGACGCCGGGGCGGAAGCCTTCGAGCAGCACGTCGGAGCGCTGCACGAGGGCACGGACGACGGTGAGATCACCCGCGTCCTTGAGGTCGAGGGCGATGGACCGCTTGCCCCGGTCCAGCAGCGACGTCGCCCCGAGCGCCCCCATCAGCCCCCCGCGGGAGCCGCGACGGTCGATCCGGACGACGTCGGCTCCGAGGTCGGCCAGGAGCATGCCGCAGAACGGACCCGGCCCCAGGCCGGCGAACTCCACGACGCGCACGCCTTCGAGCGGTCCCACGGGCCACTCCTTCCCGGCGGCGGGCCGTCGGCGTGCGACCCTCTCCGGGGCATGCTGCCGGATGCTGTCGCGCCGGGATCGGGGAGGTCGGAGCCGGATGGCCTACCTGCTCGCGGCCGTCGGCGGCGCCCTGGGGGCCCTGGCCCGATGGTCGATCACGACGGCGTTCCCGGGGGCCGGAGGCGGCTGGCCCCGGGCCACCTTGCTGGTCAACCTCAGCGGCTGCTTCCTCATCGGCGTGCTGCTGGCCGTGGTGCTGCACAGCTTCCCCACCTCTGCCTGGATCCGGCCGTTCCTCGCCGTCGGCGTGCTCGGCGGGTACACGACCTACTCCACCTTCGCGGTGGAGGCCGTCCGCCTGGCCGACGGCGGATCCTGGCCGACCGCCCTCGGGTACGTGCTGGCCTCGGTCGTGGGTGGGACCGCATGCGTGCTCGTCGGCCTGCTCACCGCCCGGGCGGCGTTGCACCCGAGCGGGTCGGTCCTGGCCGAACTGGAAGCCGGCGAGGACCAGACGTGACGGCGCTGCTCGTGGTGGTCGGCGCGGCGGTCGGTGCGCCCCTGCGCCTCCTGGCCGACCGGTGGGCGGTCGCGCGTCGGGGTCATGGCACCGTCCTGGGCACGCTCACCGTGAACGTCGTGGGCAGCGCCGTCCTCGGCCTCGTCCTGGGGCTGGCCCGTGCGCCGGCCTGGGTAGGGACACTGGTCGGCACCGGCTTCTGCGGCACCCTCACCACCTTCTCGACCTTCGGTTACGACGTCGTGCGGCTGGTCGAGGAACGGCTCGTGGGCCGGGCGCTCGCCTATCTGACCGCGACCCTCGTGCTGGGCATCGGCGCCGCGGCCGCGGCGTACTTCCTCGCCCGCGGGCTCTGACCGACCGCCGGGGCGGCGGGCCCGCGACGGCGTCAGTAGGGTCGGGGGCGGCATGGTGGAGAACAACGGGGACCTGGTCGGGGCGGACAGCCCCGTCGTCGTCGTCGCCAACCGGCTGCCGGTCGACCTGGTCACAGGTCCCGACGGCCAGTCGCGATGGCAGCGCAGCCCGGGCGGACTGGTCACCGCGCTGGAGCCGTTCGTGGCCGGCCGCGGTGGCGCCTGGGTGGGCTGGTCGGGCTCCGCCGGCGAGGCCCCCGAGCCCTTCGAGTCCGGCGGCATGTCCCTGATCCCGGTCCCCCTGCAGGAGGCCGAGGTCGACCGGTACTACGAGGGCATGTCCAACGCCTCGCTGTGGCCGCTCTACCACGACGTGGTCGAGAAGCCGGAGTACCACCGCACGTGGTGGGACACCTACGTGCAGGTCAACAAGCGGTTCGCCGAACGCACAGCCGCGGTGGCCGCCGAGGGCGCCATCGTGTGGGTGCACGACTACCAACTGCAGCTGGTCCCGGCGCTGCTGCGGCAGAGCCGGCCCGACCTCACCATCGGCTTCTTCCTGCACATCCCGTTTCCGCCGTACGAGCTGTTCACCCAGCTGCCGTGGCGCTCGGCGATCGTCGAAGGGCTGCTCGGCGCGGACCTGGTGGGCTTCCAGCGCCCGGCCGCCGCTGCCAACTTCGTCCAGCTCGCCCGCCGGCTGCACGACCTGCCCGCCCGCGGGCAGCAGATCGAGTACGAGAAGCGCACCGTGGTCGCCCGGGCCTTCCCGATCTCCATCGACGTGGCGGCCTTCGACGAGCTCTCCCGCTCCCCCGAGGTGCTGGCCCGAGCTGCCGAGATCCGCAAGGAGCTGGGCAATCCGGCCAAGATCATCCTGGGTGTGGACCGGCTGGACTACACCAAAGGCATCGGGGTTCGGCTCGCCGCGTTCCAGGAACTGCTCGAGGACGGCGTCATCGAGGCGGCCGACACGGTCCTGGTCCAGGTGGCCACGCCGAGCCGCGAGCGGGTCGAGCACTACGTCCACATGCGCGAGACGATCGAGCAGCAGGTCGGCCACATCAACGGCACCTTCGGCTCCATCGGCGGGCCGGCGGTGCACTACTTCAACCAGTCGATGCCCCGCGAGGAGCTGGCCGCTCTCTACCGCGCCGCCGACGTCATGCTCGTCACCCCGTACCGCGACGGCATGAACCTGGTGGCCAAGGAGTACGTCGCCGCCCGCGGCGACCTGCGTGGGGCGCTGGTGCTGTCGGAGTTCGCCGGCGCGGCGGCCGAGCTCAAGCAGGCGTTCCTGGTGAACCCGCACGACATCGCCGGCGTCAAGAGCCAGCTGGTGCGCGCGCTGCGGGTGGAGCCCGCCGAGGCGGCGAAGCGGATGCGCGGCATGCGGCGTCACCTGTTCAAGAACGACCTCGAGCACTGGGCCGGCTCCTTCTTCGACGCGCTGCGTGGGCGGGCCGGACAGCCCGCGTCCTCCGACGACTCCCGCGGTCAGCCGGGGGCTCAGGGGTGACCGGCCTCCCGGCGGAGCTGGACTCGGCCCTCGTCGCGCTGGCCGCCCGGCGGCCGCTTCTGGTGGCCAGCGACTACGACGGCGTGCTCGCGCCGCTGCGCGACGTTCCGTCCGACGCCGTACCCGCGCCCGGGGCCGCCGAGGTCCTGTCGCGCCTGGCGACGGCGGAGGGAGTGACGGTGGCGCTGGTGAGCGGTCGCGGCGTCGCGGACCTGCAGACGACGAGCGGCCTCACGGGGCCCTTCCGCTGGGTGGGCAGCCACGGGGCGGAGTTCGACGGACCCCTCACCGGAGAGCTCGCCGCCCGCCGCGACGCGCTCGTGGAGCGACTCGCTCCGGTCGTCGCCGGCACCCCGGGCGGCCGGCTCGAGGTGAAGCCCGCGAGCGTCGCCGTCCATGTCCGTCAGGTGCAGGACCGGTCGGCAGCGGCTGCCCTTCTCCGGTCCGCCCAGGAGTTCGCAGATTCGTCACTGACGTTGAAGCCGGGCAAGGACGTGCTCGAGATGGCCATGACCGACGCCGACAAGGGCACCGCCCTTCGCCGGCTCCGGGACGAGCTCGGCAGCGACGGCGCCCTGTACCTCGGCGACGACGTCACCGACGAGGACGGCTTCCGGGCGCTGGGCGACGACGACGTGACGGTGAAGATCGGGACCGGCGACACCGCCGCCCGCTTCCGGGTGGCGGACGTGTCCGGCGCCCTCGCACTGCTGAACAGGCTCGCCGACCTCGTGAGCTGAGCGCCGCCCGCTCGACCACTGCGAGAGCGGGCGTCGCACGTGTCGGAAGGCCCCGGAAGTGACCGTCCTGACCGCTGCGTGCTGAGCAGCCGGTCGTTGTCGACAAACGTCGCCCCGAGCGCGGCCGACGAGCGCTTTTCGGAAATGGGAACGGGAACCGCGTCACGACTCAGTGGGCAGCCGCTGTCGACAAATGCTCGGGTGTGGAACGGCGACCCGTTCCACACATCACAATGTTCGCGACCATAGGGTCTCAACCTTTCCTGGCCCGTCTGTACTGACCACACTTCCGGTGTTCCCCATCCAGCGCAGGCAGCACCCCAGGACGGTTCTCCGTGAGCACCACTTCCCTCCCCCATCCCGGACGCCGGCGTGCGAGCTGGTTCGCCAACCGGCCGCTTGCCGTCAAGTTCGGGATCATGATCGGCGTCGTCGTCCTGGCATTCGGTGGCCTCGTCGGCTCCGTTTTCGCCGGTAATGCAGCCGTGAGCAAGGCCGACAAGGAACTGTGGAACCTCAGCCAGGCCCGGGGGCTCGTCCTGCAGCTGGACACCCGCGCCAGCGAGCTGAAGGTGGACGGCTTCAAGGCCCTGGTGCGGCCCGACCCCACGGCGCAGCTGGCCGAGCTGGCTGACGACATCGCCACCCCCGAGGGCATGCTCGCCGAGCTCGACAAGGTCTCCCTCACCGGGAAGAGCGCGACGACGGTCGCCGCTCTCGCCGACAGCTACTCGGCCTACACCGTGGCCATCAGCGCCTTCATCGATGCGGCGATCGCCGACCAGGCCGGGACCCGCGTCCGGTGGCAGGAGATCCAGGCCGCCAACGACCTGACCGACGGTGCCGTCGGCGCCGCCAAGGACGCCCTGGCCGCCGAGACAGTGGCCGCGGAGGCTCGGCTGACCGACGCCGTTGCCACCTCCCAGCTCAGGAGCGAGCTCGCCGCCGGGTTGGGCGTCCTGGTCATCCTGCTCATCTGCGTCGCCACCCTGCGCACGATCACCCGTCCCGTCGGGCGCATGAAGCTGGCCCTCGACGCGATGGCTGCCGGCGACCTGACCGTCGCTCCCGACGTCCGCTCGGGCGACGAGATCGGCCAGATGGCCACGTCCATGGAGGCTGCGCAGCGAGCCCTCCGCACGATGATCGCCGAGGTCATCTCCTCTGCCGATGCCGTGGCGGCCTCCTCGGAGGAGCTGAGCGCGTCGTCGGCGCAGATCTCCGCCTCGGCGCAGGAGACCTCGGCACAGTCGGGTGTCGTGTCCTCGGCCGCGGAGGAGGTCTCCCGCAACGTGCAGACCGTCGCCGCCGGTGCGGAGGAGATGGGCGCCTCGATCCGGGAGATCGCGTCGAATGCCGCGGAGGCGAGCGAGGTCGCGGCCAAGGCCGTGGACGCTGCTGCCACGACGACGGCCACGGTTGCCAAGCTGGGTGCGTCCTCTGCCGAGATCGGCAACGTGGTCAAGGTGATCACCTCGATCGCGGAGCAGACCAACCTGCTGGCGCTGAACGCCACGATCGAGGCGGCCCGGGCGGGTGAGGCCGGCAAGGGCTTCGCCGTGGTGGCCAACGATGTCAAGGAGCTGGCCCAGGAAACCGCCAAGGCGACCGAGGACATCGCCCGCCGGGTGCTCGCGATCCAGGGCGACACCACCGCCGCCGTGACGGCGATCGAGGAGATCTCGAGCATCGTCGCGCAGA
>JAOPWH010000037.1 GCA_025965795.1 Blastococcus sp. | reverse complement strand
CCAAGGTGCGCCCGCTGGTGGTCGACCTGCCGGCGTCGGCCCCGGTCGAGGACGTCGTGGCCCGGCTGACGGAGCTGCACGAGCAGTACCGCGCCGACTACGCCGCCTACTACGCGCGGCACGCGACCCCGGACAGCCCGCCGATGCGGGGCGCGGACCCGGCGGTCGTGCTGGTGCCGGGCGTGGGCATGTTCAGCTTCGGGGCGAACAAGCAGACCGCCCGGGTGGCCGGCGAGTTCTACGTCAACGCGATCAACGTGATGCGCGGCGCCGAGGCGGTCTCCACCTACGCCCCCATCGACGAGAGCGAGAAGTTCCGCATCGAGTACTGGGCGCTGGAGGAGGACAAGCTCGCGCGGATGCAGAGGCCCAAGCCGCTCGCCACCCGCGTCGCCCTGGTGACCGGCGCGGCCAGCGGGATCGGCAAGGCCATCGCCGTGCGGCTGGCCGCCGAGGGTGCCTGCGTCGTCGTCGCCGACCTCGACCTGCAGAAGGCCACCGACGCCGCGGCCGAGCTGGGCTCCTCCGACGTCGCCATCGGTGTCGCGGCCGATGTCTCCGACGCCGAGGCCGTCGCCGGCGCTTTCCGCGCGGCCGTCCTCGCCTTCGGGGGCGTGGACCTCGTCGTCAACAACGCGGGGCTGTCCATCTCCAAGCCGCTGCTGGAGACCACGGAGCAGGACTGGGACCTGCAGCACGACGTGATGGCGAAGGGCAGCTTCCTGGTCTCCCGCGAGGCGGCCCGGATCATGATCGAGCAGGGCTTCGGCGGCGACATCGTCTACATCAGCAGCAAGAACTCGCTGTTCGCCGGCCCGAACAACATCGCCTACGGCGCGACCAAGGCCGATCAGGCCCATCAGGTCCGCCTCCTCGCGGCGGAACTGGGTCCGCACCAGATCCGGGTCAACGGCATCAACCCCGATGGCGTCGTCCGCGGCTCGGGCATCTTCGCCGGCGGGTGGGGCGCGTCGCGCGCCGCCGTCTACGGGGTCGAGGAGGACAAGCTCGGCGAGTTCTACGCCCAGCGCACCCTGCTCAAGCGCGAGGTCCTGCCCGACCACGTCGCCGACGCCGTCTTCGCCCTGACCGGCGGCGACCTGACGAGGACGACGGGCCTGCACGTTCCGGTCGACTCGGGCGTCGCGGCCGCTTTCCTGCGATGAGCGAACTGACCCTGGCGGCCGTCGACCTGGGCGCCTCGAGCGGCCGGGTCATGGCCGCCAGGGTCGGGCCCGGCCGGCTGGACCTGCACGAGGTGCACCGGTTCCCCAACCGGCCGGTGCGCACGGCCGGCACCCTGCACTGGGACGTCCTCGCGCTCTACGCCGGCATCCTCGACGGGCTGCGGGCCGCCGGACGTGACCTGGGCCGGCTGGACGGCGTCGGCATCGACAGCTGGGCGGTCGACTACGGGCTGCTGGACGCCGACGGGGCGCTGCTCGGCAACCCGGTGCACTACCGCGACGCACGGCACGAGACCGCCGTCGCCGCGGTGCACGCCGCCGTCCCGCCCGCCGAGCTGTACCGGGTGAGCGGCCTGCAGCACCTGCCGTTCAACACCCTGTTCCAGCTGGCCGCGCGACGCGACAGCGCTCAGGTGGCGGCCGCCCGCACCCTGCTGCTCGTTCCCGACCTGCTGGCGCACTGGCTCACCGGGGCCATCGGGGCGGAGGTGACGAACGCCTCCACCACCGGGTTGCTCGACGCGACCACGAGGGAGTGGTCCCGGCCGGTGATCGACGGACTCGGCCTTCCACGAGACCTGTTCCCGCCGCTGCGGCAGCCGGGGGAGCGGCTGGGAGAACTCCTGCCCGACGTCCTGACCGAGACAGGGCTGGCCGGTCCCGTCCCCGTGACGGCCGTGGGGTCGCACGACACCGCATCGGCGGTCGTGGGCGTGCCGGCGGACACCGAGCGCTTCGCCTACATCTCCTGCGGAACGTGGTCCCTGGTCGGTGTGGAGCTGGAGAAGCCGGTGCTGACCGAGGAGAGCCGCGCGGCCGGGTTCACCAACGAGGTCGGCGTCGACGGGACCGTTCGCTATCTGCACAACGTGATGGGGCTGTGGCTGCTCCAGGAGTGCCAGCGCACGTGGGCAGCGGCCGGCCTCCGGTCCGACCTGCCCGACCTGCTCGCGGCCGCCGCTCACGTGCCGGCATTTCCCGCGCTGGTCGACGCGGACGACCCTCGCTTCCTGCCGCCCGGCGACATGCCCGCGCGCGTCGCCGAGGCGTGCAGCCGCACGGGCCAGACGCCGCCGCAGAGCCAGGCCGAGACGGTCCGCTGCATCCTCGACAGCCTTGCACTGGCCTACCGGCGCACCGTCCGGCGCGCCGCCGAGCTGTCCGGGCGAGACGTCGAGGTCGTGCACCTGGTCGGTGGGGGAGCCCGCAACAGCCTGCTGTGCCAGCTCACCGCCGATGCCTGCGGGCTGCCGGTCCTGGCCGGTCCGGTCGAGGCGGCCGCCCTGGGCAACGCGCTGGTGCAGGCGCGGGCCGGTGGTGCCCTCTCCGGTGGGCTGGCCGAACTCCGCGCTCTGCTGCGCAGCACCCAGGACGTGCGCACCTACCGACCTACTCCCGGCGCGGAGACCGCGTGGTACGCCGCAGAGAACCGGGTGGCCGGCCCCCGCTAGACCGCGTTGCGGCGCCGTAACCAGCGCAGGGCGAGCCAGCCGAGTGGGACGGGTAGCCAGAAGGTTGCCAGTCGGAAGAGCAGCACGCCGCTGACCGCTGCCGTGCTCGGGATCCCGATGGCGGCCAGGCCGGTGGACAGCGCCAGTTCGACGGCGCCGAGACCCCCGGGTGTCGGCGCGACGGATCCGATCGCGGCGCCGCTCAGGTAGACGACGGCCGCGGCGGAGAATCCGATCGCACCGTGGAACGCATGCACCGCGAACCACAGGGCAGCGATGTAGGCGCCGTTCAGCGCGAGCGCACCCAGCAGAGCCTGGGCGAGTTTGGCGGGAGTGGTGACGAGGTCGCTCAGCCGGGTCAGCGCCTGGCGCAACGGCGGCAGCATCCGGGCGGCGAACCAACGCCGTGCACCCGGCAAGGCCAGCGCGAGCAGGATCAGCGCGGCCACTCCGCCGAGCGCCCCGAAGGCCCATCCGGGCACGGGGACGTTGTCGTTCGTGGCGGCGCCCGTCACCGCCGCGAACGCGACCAGCAGGACGATGTGCGACGCGAAGTTCACCGCCTGGGAGAGTCCAAGGCTGGTCGCAATGCCCGCCGGCGCGACTCCCGACGCCCGCAGGTACCGGACGTTGATCGCCAGCCCGCCGACGGCCGGTGGGGTGACGAAGCCGGCGAAGGACGCCGCCACCTGGGTCAGGACGGTCCGGGGGAACGAGAGCCTTTCGCGCACGTAGCCGGTCAGCGAGACGGCGGCCGCGACGTAGGTACCTGCCGACGCGAGCAGGACCAGCGGCACCCACCGCCACCGTGCCTGGGAGAACACGGTGGCGAGGTCGACGGAGGACAGCTGGGCGACGATCAGGTAGCCGGCGACGATGACCGCGACGATCGAGAGGATCGCCCGCGGCCGGAAGCGTTCGACATTGGCGAGCTGGGGCGGCCGGTGGTTGGTCTGCGCCTGGATCTCGTCGCGCAGGCTCTCGAGAAGGCCTCCGTGCCGCCTGACGGCCGAGCGGGTGGCGGCCGGGAGGGCGATGGGCTGCAGTACCGGAAGGACGGCGGCCAACTCGTCGTCGCTGATGTTCCGGCGGGCGCTGCTCACCGCCCGCTCCGCTCCCGCCAGCTGCGCGGTGGTGAGCAGCAGTTGCGCGCGGTCCAGGGTCACCCGCAGATCGCTGGCGAACAGCGCGCCGTTGACCGGAATCGGGAGCACGATCCGGCCGGCCGGGTCGATCAGGATCTCCCCCGCCGTCAGACCGCGGTGGGTGACGCGGTGGCCGTGCAAGGTGTTGACGGCGGTCCAGAGCTGGTCGAGCTGCCTGTCGGTGGGCTCCTCGAGTGGTTCGGCGACCGCGACCTCGTACACGAGGACGACCGTGTCCGGACCACAGGGCAGCCCTGCGACGAGACGAGGGGTGGCGACGCCGATGCTCCGCGCAGCCATGGCCAGCAGGGCGCGGTGTTCGGTCACCCTCTCCAGGGAGAGTGCCGGGGCCGGGGCCAGTTCCGCGCGGAGCCTGAGTATTCGCCAGAGGTTGTAGACGGCGCCGGATGCGATCAGCTCCCGGTCGAACACCTGCACGGCGAGTTGCCCGCCGGTCCTGGTGGTCGCCCGATAGGCGCGGTGGTCGTCGGCGCCCGCTGCGGTCGCTTCCAGCCGTGTCAGCTCGAGACCCCGTCGCCCCAGCGCCGTCGCGATCGCGGTCCCGTCGGGACGATCGTTGACGCTGCCGGCGACATAGCGGACCGCGACGCCGACAACCAGCCCGAGTGTCAGGCTGATGATCAACGACGGCAGCGTGGCATGGGCCGTGGCGAATGCCGAGAGCCCGTACATCGCTGTGACTGCGCCGAGCAGCCTGCGCCACGACCGTTCGTGCGAGACGCCGACCACCGCCGCGAATGCGAAGAGGGCGGTGAGGTAGGCGTCGAGCGGCCGGATGGTCGCTCCGCCTGGCCGGTCGGTCAGCGCCGCGTAGAGCCCGCTCGACGGGAAGTGGGCGAGAATCCGGTTGATCCCCTCGGCGACACCGATCCCCAGCAAGCCCGTGAACACCGCCTCGATCAGACGACGCCGGTGGCCCCGGACCACCTCCCGCACCATCAGAGCCAGGGGAAGGGCGAGCCCGCCGAACGCGGAGGCGAGTCTCAACCCTTGTTCGAAGACGGCCGGCAGGTGACCCAGCAGACGCGCAAGATCACCCGCGGCGCCGCGACTCGTGTCGCGGCCCACCACCGCAAGTCCGGCGAGCAGCACGACCACGACGACGAGACCGGTCAGGCGGACCAGATCCAGCGGTCGGCGGACGCGCGCCGGTCGCGACTCGACGACGTCGACATGGAAGGACTCCGGCCGTGGCGCAGTCAGCCCAGTCACCCCAAAGAGTCCCAGTCATGTCCTCGACCTGGAGCATCGCACCCGAAATCTGCCGGGACGACTTCGGACGACACGGCGGCGCCTCGGCAGGCCGCCGGGCACCCAGGCCGAGCTCGCCCGGTTGCGGCCTCTGCCGGGACCGGCTCTAGGCTCCGCCAATGATCGAGCGGGCGCCGTTCGGCGCGACCGGCCACGACTCCAGCCGCGTCATCTTCGGCGCCGCCGCCCTGGGCAGTGTGTCCAAGGGCGATGCCGACCGGGTGCTCGAGCTGCTGCTCGAGCACGGGATCAACCACATCGACGTCGCGGCGAGTTACGGCGACGCCGAGCTCCGGATCGCGAGCTGGCTGCAGCGGAATCCCGGCACGTTCTTCGTTGCCACGAAGACCGGGGAGCGCACCTACCGTGGCGCCCGCGAGGAGATCCGCCGTTCGCTCGACCGGCTCGGCGTCGACCGGGTCGACTCCATCCAGCTGCACAACCTCGTCGACGTCATCGAGTGGGACACCGCGCTGAGTGCGGACGGCGCCCTCGAGGCGGCGATCGAGGCCCGCGAGGAGGGCCTGGTGCGCTTCATCGGCGTCACCGGGCACGGCCTGTCGGTGCCGGAGATGCACCGCCGCAGCCTCGAGCGGTTCGCCTTCGACTCCGTGCTCGCGCCGTACAACTTCGTCCAGATGCAGGATCCGCGCTACGCGGAGACGTTCGAGGCCCTGGCGGCTGTGTGCGCGGAGCGCAACGTAGCCCTGCAGACCATCAAGAGCCTGGCCCGGCGGCGCTGGGACGGCCGCGAGCACACCGCGGCCACCTGGTACGAGCCGCTGCGCGAGCAGGCCGACATCGATCCGGCCGTGCACTGGGTCCTCGGCCGGCCGGCGGCGTTCCTGCTGACCACCGGGGACGTCGAGATCCTGCCGCGGCTTCTCGACGCCGCCGAACGGTTCGAGCGCCGCCCTTCCGACGAGGAGATGACCGAGCTGGCCGGCCGGGCACGGGCCGAGCCGCTCTTCGTCTGACCGGAGCGCTACCGGCGCCAGCTGCGTCCCTCGCGCTCGATCAGTGCCGCCGCCTCCGTGGGCCCCCACGTGGCGGCCTGGTACAGGGGGATCGGTCGGGTGTCGGCGGCCCAGAACCGGAGCACCGGATCGACGATCCGCCAGGAGCGGCCGACCTCGTCGGCCCGGATGAACAGCGTCGGGTCGCCGATCAGCGCATCGAGCAGCACCCGTTCGTACGCGTCGATCGACTCCTGCTCGAAGCTCTCGTAGGAGAAGTCCATCGACGCCTTCTGCACGCGGAACGCGTGTCCCGGCACCTTCGCGCCGAACCGGAGGCTCAGCCCTTCGTCGGGCTGCACCCGCACGATGAGGGCGTCGGGCTCCAGGCCCGCGGCGATGCCCGGGAACAGCGGGAGGTGCGGCGGCCGCTGGAACTGCATGGACACCTCGGTCGTCCGCGCGGGCAGCCGCTTCCCGGTGCGCACGTACACGGGGACGCCGGCCCAGCGCCAGTTCTGGATGCTCAGCCGCATCGCCACGAAGGTCTCGGTCGAGCTCAACGGGTCGACGCCGGCCTCCTCCCGGTAGCCGGGCATGAGCTCTTCCCGCGTGCCCCCGCGGGTGTACTGCCCACGCACGGCGTGCGCGGCGATCTCGGCCTCCTCGTCCAGCGGCCGGATCGCCCGGAGGAGCTTCACCTTCTCGTCGCGGATCGCCTCGGCGTGGAACGAGGTGGGCGGTTCCATCAGGAACAGCGACAGCACCTGCAGCACGTGGTTCTGCACGATGTCCCGCATCGCCCCGGTCGTCTCGTAGAAGCCGCCCCGGTCGCCGACACCGATCGACTCGGCGACGGTGATCTGCACGTTGTCCACCCAGGTGCGGTTCCAGATCGGCTCGAAGATGGAGTTGGCGAACCGGAGCGCGAGCAGGTTCTGCACCGTCTCCTTGGCCAGGTAATGGTCGATCCGGAAGATCTGCTCCTCGACGAACGCCGTCGACAGGTCGTCGTACAGCTCCCGCGCGCTGTCCTCGTCCCAGCCGAACGGCTTCTCGATGACCACGCGTACGAAACCGTCTCCGTGCGCCTCGCTGAGCCCTGCCTTGCCCAGACTCAGCGCGATCGGGCCGAACAGCCGGGGTGGCGTCGCGAAGTAGTAGGCCCGGCTGCCCGCGGTGCCCTGGGTCCGGTCGGTGTCCTCGAGCACCTCCGCGAGCCGCGCGTAGGTATCCGGGTCGTCGTAGCCGCCGTGCACGTAACGGGCGCCCGCGGTGAGCGCGGCCCAGCGGGGGTTGTCCGTACCGGGAACCTTCGCGCGGCAGTAGTCGGCGAACTCCGCGTCGGTCATGGGGGTGCGGGCCACGCCGACCAGCGCCACCTCCGGCGGCAGCGCCCCGTAGGCCGACAGGCGCTCCAGCGCCGGCAGCAGCTTGCGGGCGGTCAGGTCCCCCGAGGCGCCGAAGATGACCAGGGCGCACGCGGGGGAGCGGCGAACCTCGTCGTCCCCGGCGGAGGTACCCGACGACCCTGCGGACGGCTCGGACGCGGTCACTCGGTCTCCTCGGCGTCGCTGCTGGTCCACCGGCGTGGGCCTGCGACCACTGTGGCGTGTCGAGCGGTCCGTCGCCAGACGCACCCGGGCCGCCCGGCCGCGGCGCCGACCGGCCATGGTGCCGGACCATGCGCCCGACGAGTACGCGGGCGCCGACGGCGCCTTCCTCGCCCCGGCTACGGCGCACCACGCGCGCTGCCAGGCCGATGCCGAGCTCAACCATCCCTTCTCGCACGGCGACCTGAACCCGGAGCACGTGCAGCGCCTGGCCGACTACTGGGCCGAGGTGCTCGGCGGAGGATGCGGTCGTCCCGAGCGGCCTGCCGATGCCGCACTGGTCGTGGGACGGCCTGTGCTGATCTTCGCGGGTGTCAGACGTCGACCGGGCTGCCCATCGTGACGGTCCGGTCCACCGGCAGGCCGAAGTAGGCGGCGGGATCGGCGGCGTTGTGCGCCAGCCTGAGGAACAGGACCTTGCGCCATTGCGCCATGCCCTTCGCCGGTGTCCGCCGGAGCGCTCCTCGGGACAGGAAGAACGACGCGTCCTGCACCCTGATCGAGCCGGACTCGAGGACCCCGGTCTCGCATGCCTGGGCGAGCGCCTCCGGCAGGTTCGGCTCGTCCGAGAATCCGAAGCGGATGGACAGGTGCTGGATGCGGTCGTTCTCGTAGCCGAGGTCGTCGACCTCGAAGCGTTCTGCCACCGGGACATGCGGAACGTTGGCCGAGGTCGCGGACACGATGAGCACGTCCTCGTGGAGGATCTTGTTGTGCTCGACGTTGGCCCGCAGGGCCAGCGGGGTGGTCTCCTTGTTCGGATGCGGGAACACCGCGGTACCCGCGACGCGGGGCAGCCCGCGGACGTACAGGTCGTCGACGAACTCCCGCAGCGTCCCCTCCTGCACCCGGCGGTTCTTCGCCACGATCTCCCGTCCCCGCCGCCAGGTGGTCATCACCGTGAACACGAGGACGGCGATGAGCAGCGGCAGCCAGCCGCCGTGGGCGACCTTGGACAGGTTCGCCGCGAGGAAGGTGAGCTCGACGCCGCCGAACGCCACCGCGGCGAGGGCCAGCTTCCACGGCTGCCAGTGCCACAGCACTCTGGCGACGACCAGCATCAGCAGCGTGTCGATGACGAGAGCGCCGGTGACGGACACGCCGTACGCGGTGGCCAGCCGCTCCGCGGAGCCGAACGTGAGCATGACCGCCAGCACGCCGACGAAGAGGAAGGCGTTGACTCCGGGGAGATAGATCTGCCCGCCCTCGTGCTCCGACGTCTGACGCACCGTGACCGGTGGGAGCAGGCCGAGCTGGACGGCCTGCCTCGACAGCGAAAAGGCGCCGGTGATGACGGCCTGACTGGCGATGACGGTCGCCGCGGTGGCCAGCACGACCATCGGCAGCTGCGCCCAGCTCGGGAAGAGCAGGTAGAACGGGCTGGAGACGGATTCGGGGTGGCGCAGGATCAGGCCGGCCTGCCCGAGATAGTTCAGCACGAGCGCCGGGAAGACGAGGAAGAACCACGCGCGGCGGATCGGTGGCCGGCCGAAGTGGCCCATGTCGGCGTACAGCGCCTCCGCGCCGGTGATCACCAGCACGATCGCGCCCATCGCGATGAAGGCGAGGAGGGGGTGGTCGACGACGAAGAGCACGGCGTACGTGGGCGACAGCCCGGCGAGGACCCCGGGCCGGGCGATGATGCCGGCCACTCCGGCGGCCGCCAGCGCCCCGAACCACAGCAGCATGACCGGACCGAACAGCGCCCCGACCCGGCCCGTGCCGAACCGCTGGACGGCGAACAGCGCGGTGAGGATGACCGCGGCGACCGGTACGACGATGTGCCCCAGGGAGGGTGCCGCCACCCGGACGCCTTCCACCGCCGACAGGACACTGATCGCGGGCGTGATCAGCGAGTCGCCGTAGAAGAGGCACACCCCGAGAATGCCGAGGATGACGAGCGGGCCCGTGCGCGCGCCCCGGGCGGCGTAGAGCCGCCGCGCGAGCGCGGTGAGCGCCATCTCGCCACCCTCGCCGTCGTTGTCGGCGCGCATGAGGATGCTGATGTACTTGATCGACACGATCAGGGTGATCGACCAGAACATCATCGAGATGACCCCGTAGACGTCCCCCTGCGTCGGCCGCACGGCGTGGTTGTCGATCGAG
>JAOPWH010000124.1 GCA_025965795.1 Blastococcus sp. | reverse complement strand
GCGTCAACGCGACGGCCGGCCGGCTGCTGGACCTGTGCTTCGCGCTGCAGGACGGCGCCTTGATCACGCCGTACTACTTCTACATGTGCGACATGATCCCCAGCGCCGAGCACTGGCGGGTCTCCCTGGCCCAGGCCCAGACGCTGCAGCACGACATCATGGGGTACCTGCCCGGCTTCGCGACGCCGCGGATCGTCTGCGACGTGCCATACGTCGGGAAGCGCTGGGTGCACCAGGTCGCCGAGTACGACCGCGAGCGCGGCATCAGCTACTGGACGAAGAACTACCGCACCGGTATCGAGCGCACCGACGAGGCCGCACTGGACCGCCGGTACACCTATTACGACCCGGTCGCGACGCTGCCGGAGGCCGGCCAGGCGTGGTGGGCCGAGCGTGAGCACGACCCCGTGGCCGCCGAGCGAAAGGCCGCGAACTCGCGGACCGCGTCCGTTGCCGACCTGATCGGCTGAAAAGGGCCCCGTGTCCCCCTCCCCGTGCAAGACCGGGCGGGACCCTGACGCGTGGTCGGTCAGCGGGCGCGGCGGACGAGCCGGCGCACCCGGGCGAGCGGCGTGGGCTTGACCGGCTTCTTCTCCAGGCCCTTGGCCCGGAGGGCGGCGTCGGCGGCCGCCTCCTCGGGTGTGGGCGCGGTGCCGCCGAGGTGCGCAGGCAGCCACCAGCGGTCGTCGGGGCCGGTGGGCTGGTCGGGATAGCCGGCCTGGGCCTCCTCCAGCAGGGCTTCCATGGCGGCGCGGGTGCGGCGCAGCAGAGACTGGGGCCGCTCCCCCGGCTCGGCGATCAGGGGCTCGCCCAGCACGACGGTGACCGCCACGTCGCGCCGGAACTGCCGGCGGCCCTTGGTGGCGACCCGCTGCCCACCCCAGACGACGGCCGGGATGATCGGCACGCCGGCGTCGACGGCCATCCGCGCCACGCCGGCCTTGAGGTCCTTGACGGTGAAGCTCGTGCTGATCGTCGCCTCGGGGAAGACGCCGACCAGTTCGCCGTCCTTGAGCGCCCGGACGGCGGTCTCGAACGCGGCGGTGCCGGCCGTGCGGTCGACGGGGATGTGCTGCATGGCGCGCATGAAGCGGCCGGAGAGCCAGTGGTCGAATACGGCCGACTTGGCCATGAACCGGACCAGCCGGCGCTGGGGCAGCGCGCCGAGGCCGAGGAACGTGAAGTCGAAGTAGCTGACGTGGTTGCTGCAGACGATCGCGCCACCGGTGGTCGGCACGTGCTCCGAGCCACGGACGTCGAAGCGGAAGCGGAACAGCCGGAACACGACGAGGGCGACCCGGATGATGAAGCGGTAGGGCCGGTCCCGCGGATCCGGGGACGGCCCGTAGAGGTCGCGTCGAACGACGTCGCGCCAGCTCGCCGTGTACATGGGCCGAAATCTAACGGGTGGCGCGGTCCGATGCCCGTGCGGTGCCGGGCGCCTCGTTCGTGACCTCGACCGCGGCGCGCACCACGGCACCGAGATCGCCGGTCTCGCGGAACACCTGTCGCTGCAGGTCGGCCCCTGTCCCGCGCCGCAAGAGTGCGGCGACGCCGTCGGCCACCCGCTGCTCGTCGCCTGCCTCGCGCAGCGCCGGCCGCACGTACTCCACCAGATCGGTCACGACGGCCCCCGCGGCCGCGGGACGTCCCGTCCGTGGGTGCACCAGGTCCCCGCCGAGGCCGGAGCGGCCGGCTCGCCAGGCGGCAACCCGCAGGACCTGGCTACGGATGACGGGTGCCGGCGTGCCCTCCCGGGCCTCCCGGGCGGCGGTCTCGACCAGGGCACGGACCAGCCCGGCCAGCGTGACGGCGTCGGCCGCCCGCAGCGCGACGTCGGCGATGCGGACCTCGACGGTGGGCCACTGCTCCGAGAGCCGTGCGTCCAGATAGATCATGCCGGTGTCGAGCACGGTGCCCGTGGCCAGTACTTCGCCGATCGCCCGGTGGTAGTCAGCCGCGTCGGCGTACGGCTCGGTCGGCCCGGCGGACGGCCAGCGGTTCCAGGCCTGGGAGCGGAAACTGGCGTAGCCGGTGTCGGCGCCCTGCCAGAACGGTGAGTTGGCGGTGAGCGCCGTGAGGACCGGGAGCCACGGCCGGATGCGGTTGAGAACGGCCACGCCCTCCTCGTCGTCCTTCACGGACACGTGCACGTGGCACCCGCAGGTGAGCATCTCCTGCGCGGTGAGGCCGAAGGTGTCGAGCATCCGGGCGTAGCGCTCTCCTTCGGTCGGGACCGGGCGCACCGGCACGGGTGAGGTGGCCAGCGCGGCCACCCGGGCGCCCACCGCGACGGCGGCCGCGTCGGCCCGGGACCGCCAGCGCCGGATCTCCTCGTGCACCTCGGCGAGGCCGGCACAGACGGGGGTGCCGAGCTCGACCTGCTGGGCCTTGAGCTCGGGCACGAGGTGCGCGTCGGGCGAGCGATCGGATTCCTCGTGCTCGGCCCGGTCGTGCTCGGCGGCGCTCTCTCCTTCGCCGCGGCGGGAGGCGACGACGAGGGCATCGGGCCCGAGCGGAACGGGCACGCCGGCAGCGTCCACCACCAGCAGCTCTTCCTCGACTCCTACGGTGCGCACCGGCCCATGATCACCAGCCGTCGCGTGTGCTGCCGGTTCGACGACGCAACCGCTCCGAACGGGTCACCCGGTTGTTCTTCCGTTATGCCCAACATTGATACGGGATTTCCTGGCGGGACCTTCGGTCCCGCTCATGGTGGTCCAGTACCGACGCCGCACGCCACTCCCGCGATTGCCGCTATGGCGCCCGGAGGGCGCCGGTCCTTTCCCTCGGCAGGTGCCCACAAGCGAAGCGCGCCGAATTGTTGGGGATAACGGTAGTATTTCGTCATGTCACGTGCATGGCAGAAGCCGTTGCCCGACATGCCCTCCCCTCCCCCGGTCCGCGCCTGGCGTCGCCTGACCGAGCCGGAGGGCTACGAACCGCAGTGGCGACGGCTGGTGGATGCCGCCCTCGAGCTCGGCATCGGTCCCGACGAGCTGGCGGACACCGGCCTCGACCCCCTCGCCGCGGCCCGCGGCTGGAAGCCGGCCACGGTGGCCCTCTACAGCAAGGTCGCGCGGTACGGCGGGCTCGCGCTGTCGCGGGTGCCCACTCCGGAGCCGGATCCGCCGGCGCTCGATCTCCGCCCGCTCACGCAGGTGCGGGGCGAGGACCCGGAGCACCTGCGCACCGTCGCGTGGTGCGCGCTCGCCCTGGCCTGGCCGGCGCCGGTGGCGCAGTTCCGCTCCCTGCGCCGTGAGCAGGTGCACGCCACCGCCCGGCGTCTGCTGCTGCGCACCGACGACGGCGAGTGGACGGTCCCGGGGGCGCTGACCGCCTGGAACGCCTGGGAGGACGTCCGGTCCCGCTTCCCGGTGCTTGCGGACAGTGCATGGGTGCTGCCGGCGCTGCGTCGCGGTCCGGGCCTGGACTCGCGGATCGGCGGGCGACTGTCCAACCAGGCGCTGCAGGTCACCTTCCTCAAGCACGCGAGGCGTACCGCCCAGCACCTGCGCGCCACGGCCGCGCCGTCGAAGCAGGAACACGCGGAGGAGCTCGCCCTCGCCTACCGCGACCTGTCCTACGACTCGTTCCGCCGGCTCGCCCTCGCCGCGGGCGCGCAGCCGGTGTCCGCGCGAGGAATGGTGCGGGCGGCCCGCTCGGTCGCCCGGGCCTCACGAACTCCGCATCTCCCCGGCCGGCCGGGCGGACGCTGACCCGGCGGGCACTGTGCGCCGAGGGCAGTTCCCGGCGTCGGAACTGCCCACGACGGCACATGGTCGCCGCCTCCCACAGGGCTCAGATGAGCGTGAGCTGCTCGGCGGCGTCAGGGCCGTCCGGCCTCCCCGGCACCACCGACTCCCCCTTCGGCCGCACGCCCGGCATGCCTCCCGTGGGCAGGCTGCCCGCGGGGAAGCCGACCTCCTCGTCGCCGGGGACGCCCATCGCGACCGGCTCGACGCCGCGGGCGGCGCCGCCCTTCTGCCGGTCCAGCCCGTGCCGTGCCAGCAGCGGGGCGACGCGCTGCGCCAACCAGCTTCGGTACTCGGCGGGCACGTAGGCGCGTCGGGCGTACAGCTGCTGATAGCGCGGCACGAGTTGGGGATGGGCGCCGGACAGCCAGGCCATGAACCACTCGCGTGCACCGGGGCGCAGGTGCAGCGGGATCACCGTCACGCCGGTCGCACCGGCGGCGGCGACCGCGGCCAGGGCGGCGTCCAGGTGCTCGACGCCGTCGGTGAGACCGGGGAGGACGGGGGCGAGGAAGACGCCGCACGGCAGACCGGCGTCGGTCAGCGCCCGGACGAGGTCGAGGCGCGCGCGCGGCGTCGGAACGCCGGGCTCGAGCGCGGAATGCAGGTCGGCGTCCCAGATCGCCATGGAGACGCCGAACCCGATCGGGACATCGGCCGCGGCCGACACCAGCAGCGGGATGTCACGGCGCGCGAGCGTTCCCTTGGTGAGGATGGAGAAGGGCGTGCCCGAGTCGGCGAGGGCACCGATGACGCCCGGCATCAGCTTGTATCGGCCCTCGGCCCGTTGATAGGGGTCGGTGTTGGTGCCGAGCGCGACGTGCTCCCGCTGCCACGACGGCCGCGCGAGTTCCCGCCGCAGCACCTCGACCAGATTGGTCTTGACGACGATCTGCGAGTCGAAGTCGTTGCCGGAGTCGAGTTCGAGCCATTCGTGGGTGCCCCGGGCGAAGCAGTTGTGGCTGATCACGCCATTGGCGACGAAGTCGCCCGTTCCCGTCGTGATGTCGTACATGGGTATGTCCACCCCGAGGGGATCGATGCTGGTGACACGAAGGTCCGCGTCGCTCTTCACCGCGATGCCGTCCACGGAGCACTTCCGCCTGATGGCTGGATTCACGAGGTGCAGGAATCGCAGGTGCTCCCTGAGCCCCCCTCGTAGCCGGACGGTCTTGACGCCGTTCGCGCGTCCGGGGTCCTCGAGGACGGCGTCGAACCCGAATGTCGCGAAGGCCTCACGTGTCCTGTCGAGGATGTCGTCGGCCGCATTCGAGATGCGCAACACGCCGGCGCTCCGGCTGCCTTCAGCATCGAAGATGCCGGAGAGGAAGCCCCGCTGCCATGCCTCCGAACGCTCCTCGGGCCATGCGACGAGTTCCCTGATGCTGGCCACGGAGGCTGCCTCCGAGGTCCGGATCGCGGTCATCGCCCCGCGGACCTCGGTCGCCGGTGTGAATGCGAAACGGTCCGTCCCGACGCCTTCGCCGCTCAGGTACACCTGGGTCCGGTCCAACGCCTCGACGTCCGCCGGGGCCAGCCGGAACCGGTGCACATCACCGTGGGACCGACCGGCGCGCTGATAGCGATGGACCTTGAGATTCGCGTCGCCGCGCACCATGCCCGTGAGGTAACCGCGCCGGAAGTCGCCGCACGCCTCCATCCCGTTGACCGTCCGTCCGAAGCCGAGCAGTTCGTCATCGGTGGTCAGGAAAGGTCGCTGACCAGGGCCGGTCATGGCCCCCGTCACGTGCTTCCAGCCGCGGGCGGCGAGGAACCGGTGGTCGCCGCTGGCGACGATCGTCGTCCCGTCCGCCAAGCTGATCCGGTGGGCAGGCTTCACCGTCGACCAGTGCGCGAGCACCTGGGTCGTCACGTAATGGCGGCCGGTGCCCCGCTTCTCGGTGCCGACGATCCGGTCCCCCACCCGCAGGTGGGCAAGAGCACGCTGGCTGCCGTCCGCCATGAGGACCTGCGTGTCCCCCGCCAGGCAATACAGGCAGGCATGTGAGCAGCCGCGGTACGGATTGATCGTCCACGGGAACGGCATCGCGGACTCGCCGGGCACGTGGTTGAGCGCGCTCTTCGCGCGGACCTCGTGGAAGGTCAGGCCCGGGAACTCCGGCACCTGCACACTGCGCAGCAGCCCGCGGATGCTGGGCATGCCAGGAAGGGCCGCCTCGTCGTCGACGTCCAGGCGCTGCGCATCCCATCGCATGAACCCATACGAACACATGTTCGAAGCGGTGTCCATCCCGGACCGGCCCGAAGCCGGCGCCGATCCGACGTCGGACGCTCAGTTCCTGGTTTCGTACCTGGTCAGGACCACGCCGCCGGGAAACGTCCGCGTCTCCAGCAGGGTCAGGTTCACCCAGTTGTCCAGGGCCGTGAAGAACGGCGTGCCGCTGCCCACCAGGACCGGTGCGGTGACCAGCACGTACTCGTCGATCAGCCCGGCCCGCATCGCCGCTGCGGCGAGTGTCGCGCCCCCGATGTCGATGGCGCCGCCGTCCTCGGCCTTCAGCCGGGTGATCTCGGGAACCGCGTCGCCGCTGAACAGTCGGGCGTTCCAGTCGACCGAGCTGATCGTGGAGGAGAACACCACCTTCGGCATGTCCTGCCAGCGGCGGGCGTACTCGATCTCCGCCGGTGTGGCGCCGGGCTGCTGGGCGGCGGTCGGCCAGTGCGAACTCATCCTCTTCCACAGTTTGCCCCCGTACAGCGCCAGGCCGGTCGCCCCCACCCGGTCGGACCACCACTGGAACAGCTCGTCGCTCGGCACGCCCCAGCCGAGGTCGTCGCCCGGCGCGGCGATGTAGCCGTCCAGGCTCACGTTCATGCCGAAGGTCAGTGTCGCCACGGCGTCAGCCTCTCGTGAGTCCGTGTTCGGAGTACAGACGGGCACGGCGCGGAAATTCATCGGTCAGGCCACACCAAGGGCCGGTCGACCACCACGCCGGCCCGCCACGGTCGTCAGTAGTGGTAACGCGCCTGCATGATGATCAACTGCTCCCGTTCCACCGTGTACACCAGCCGGTGTTCCTGGTCGATCCGGCGGGACCAGCAGCCGGACAGGTCCCCGCTGAGCCGCTCGGGTTTACCCGTGCCGCTGCCCGGGTCGCGGGCCGCCTCCTGGATGAGCCGATTGATCCGTTTGAGGGTCCGGCGGTCATCGGCCCAGCTGACGTAGTCGTCCCAGCCGTGACGGGTGAAGACGATGTTCACTCGGTCAGGTCGTGCGACTCCACTCGGCCGGCCCGCACATCGCCGAGGCTCTCCCGCAGGCGGTGAGCGTTCTTCGGTGACTGCAGGAGGTACACCGTCTCCTTGAGTGAGCGGTACTCGTCGGCCGAGACGAGGTACGCCGTCCCCTTCTTGGAGACGATCTCCACCGCGACCTGGTCGTCGTTGACCTCTTCGATGAGCGGGAACAGCCGCTGGCGTGCCTCGCTCGCGGTGACGGACATAGCACCCCTATCGGCAACTCGTACGAGAAACTGTACCACTGAGCGGGTGCGCAGCGCCCACGACAGGGGTCAGATCGGTGGGCGGTCCTCGTAGAAGGTCGACAGCACGACGGTCGTCCGGGTGGTGACGTTCGCCGCCGCCCGGATCTCCTGCAGCAGGCCCTCGAGCGCATCGGGTGAGGGCACCCGCACCTTGAGGATGTAGCTCTCCATCCCGGCCACCGAGTGGCACGCCTCGATGGCGCTCAGGTGCGCCAGCCGGGCGGGGGCGTCGTCGGGCTGGGCGACGTCGATCGGCGTGATCGAGACGAACGCCGTCAGCGGCAGCCCGAGCGCCTTGGCGTCGAGCACGGCGCGGTAGCCGGTGATCAGCCCGCGCTGCTCCAGCCGGCGGACCCGCTGGTGGACCGCCGACACCGACAACCCCACCTTCTCGGCCAGCTCGGTGTAGCTGGCCCGCCCGTCGCGGGCCAGGACGGCGAGCAGTGCGCTGTCCACGTCGACGGCGGGCCCGCCGTCGCCCCGCTCAGCCGGGGAGTTCGACGAGTTCACGGGGACCGTCGTTCAGGGTGCGGACGCCGTCCTCGGTGCAGACGACGATGTCCTCGATGCGGGCGCCGCAACGACCGGCCAGGTAGATACCCGGCTCGACCGAGAAGGCCATGCCCGGCACCAGCGGAAGATCGTTGCCGGCCACGATGTAGGGCGCCTCATGGGTGTCCAGCCCGATGCCGTGCCCGGTGCGGTGGATGAAGTGCTCGCCCCAGC
>JAOPWH010000122.1 GCA_025965795.1 Blastococcus sp. | reverse complement strand
TGCTGCGCTGAGCCGCTGAGTCGAGGCTGCGCGGAGACCCTCCGGGCCTCCACTCGCCTCGACCGACTCCACCGCGGCCAGGAGCCGTCCCCCTGCTGCGCTGAGCCGCTGAGTCGAGGCTGCGCGGAGACCCTCCGGGCCTCCACTCGCCTCGACCGACTCCACCGCGGCCAGGAGCCGTCCCCCTGCTGCGCTGAGCCGCTGAGTAGCCGCTCGGACCCCTACTCCAGGAACCCGGGCAGCCATTCCTCCAGGACGCCGCGGTAGTCGCCGGCGGCGTCGAGCTGGCAGAGCACTCCGATCGAACCGATGGTCACCCGGTGGATCAGCAGGTACGCCGGCGGCAGGTTGAGCTGGCGGCCGAGCTTGTTCGCCTCCGTCCGCGGATCGGCGATCCGCGCGGCCTGCTCCTGCATCCAGGCACGGGTGAAGTGGAAGTGCCGGTCCTCGACCGGCTCGAGGAGCGGGCGCAGATAGTCCAGCACCTCCTCCGGATCGACGTCGATGCTGGGCCGGATGAACCCCTCGGCCCTCAGGTCGGTCAGCACCTCGTCGGCGCGGCCGGCCAGGGCCCAGCGCAACAGCCGGCCGATCGGCTCGGGATGGCCGTCGGGGAGCCGCGCGGTCGCGCCGAAGTCGATGACGCCCAGCCGGCCGTCGGCCAGCAGCCGGAAGTTGCCCGGATGCGGATCGGCGTGCAGCATCCCGGCCCGCTGCGGCCCCGAGAAATGCAGGACGGCGAGCAGGTGACCGGCGCGGTTTCGCTGCTCCCGGGTGCCGCCGGCGATGATCTTCGACAGCGGTGTGCCCTCGAGCCACTCGGAGACGATCACCTTCGGCGCGCTGGCCACCACCCGCGGCACGACGATCTCCGGGTCGCCGAGGTAGGCCGCGGCGAACGTGCGCTGCGCGTCGGCCTCCAGGCCGTAGTCGAGCTCCTCGACCACCCGGGCCTTGAGTTCGGCGATGAGCGGCTTGACGTCCAGGCCGGGGAACAGCGCGGCGAAGAGCCGGGCGAAGCGGGCGAGCTGGTTGAGGTCCGACATGAGCGCGGTACCGGCGCCCGGGTACTGGATCTTAACGGCGACGTCGCGCCCGTCGCGCCACGTCGCCCGGTGCACCTGTCCGATGCTCGCCGCGGCGGCGGGGGCGTCGTCGAAGGACTGGAAACGCTCCCGCCACTTGCCGCCCAGCTGCTGGGCCAGCACCGCGTGGACGGTGCGCACCGGCATCGGGGGCGCCTCCTCCTGAAGCTTGGTCAGAGCCTCCCGGTACGGCGCGGCCATCTCCTCCGGAACAGCTGCCTCGAACACCGAGAGCGTCTGACCGAGCTTCATCGCGCCGCCCTTGAGCTGGCCGAGCACGGCGAACAGCTGCTCGGCGGTGCGCTGCTGCAACTCGGCGGCGACGGCGTCGGCGGGTCGTCCCGACAGCCGTTTGCCCAGCCCGAGGGTGGCCCGGCCGGCCGCTCCCAGAGGAAGTGACGCCAGTCGTGCCGTCCGCGAGACCGAGCCGCTCGGCATCACCGGTCCGTCGTCACTCACACGTCCTCCTCGTCGGCGCCGGTTCGCCGCCTGCGCAGCGCCGCCGTGTCGTCCCGGGTGAGCCCATGAGCCCCCTCGTCGTCCTCGCTGAGCTCGTGAGCCCCGTCAGCGGCCCATTGTCTCCTGCTCGGAGTGCACTCTGCCCGCAGGAGCGGCCCCGCAGCCACACGCGGGGTGCGCCGACCAGCGCCGGATCCGTGGCACGAGATCGGGCGGATGCAGCTCGACCGTCGCGTCCAGCGTCGCCGGCGCCGCGGACCCGTCCAGGAAGGCGAGTACCTGGAGCGCGGCCGTGGCGGCGGTGAGCAGGCACGTCACCGTCGCTCCGCTGGGCGGTGCCTCCCCGGAGGTCAGCTGGGCCGCCAGGGACGGCCACTCCGGGTCGGCGTCGCGCCGGTGCAGGTCGGCGCAGCGCAGGCAGCTGGTGAGCCCCGGCAGGACCAGCGGGCCCACCACTCCGATCCGGCCCCGCACGGTGGCCACCAGGTGCGGCACGCCCGATCGGTGGACGCCGGCGGTCAGCGGATCGGACGCCGCCCAGGGACGGGCGAGGACCACGAGATCGGGCGAGACCCCGGGGGGCAGCGGCCGCAGATCGGCGAGCGGACTGGCGCGGCGCACGGCGTCGGCGGCGGCCAGGGTGCGCGGCCGGCCCTCGTCCTCGGCGGTCAGGCCACCGACCACGGCGTCGCCGGCGCCGGCCAGGCCCCGGTCCCGGACGCTGACCCGGCCGACTCCACTGGCGGCCAGCATGGCGGCCAGTGGCGCGCCGACGCGGGTCGCCCCTTCGACCACGACGATGGCGTCGCGCCGGGCGCGACGGTCGATCGAGGCCTCCAGTTCCGGAAGCGTCCGGGCGATGGACGCCGGACCGGCGGCAGCGGCGAGCAGATCGGCCGGGTCGAGGTCCATCACGAGGCCCTCGCTGCGCAGTCCGTCCAGCAGGTCGGCGACAGCGTCGGGGGAGAGCCCCTCACGGGCCGCGTCGGCCAGGACCGCCCGCTGCGTTCGGCGGCCGTCGAGGCGGCGCAGCAGTGCGGTCAGAGCAGCACCGGCCGGGCGCACCACGACGCCGTCGGTCGAGTCCACGCCGCCGACCCGGACGGCACCGTCCCCGGCGCGGAGCAGGGGAGTGGCGCCCGGCAGGAGGGGATGTGCGGTGTCGCTCACGGAGGCAGCGTCGCAGTGGAGCGCACTCCGCTGCTGACGCCGTCCACAGGCGCGGGAACGACGACGGCGGCGTCCCCGTGACGGGAACGCCGCCGTACCGGCCCCCTCCAGGAAAGGGTTGGTGCTCAGGCCTTGCCGAGGATCCGGTTCATCTTGGTGCCGCAGACCGGGCAGGTGCCCTGTGCCATGCGACGGCCGGACTCGCTGACCTTGACCTCGCCGTCGAAGTCGCGCTTCTCCTTGCACTTGACGCAGTAACCGTTGTAGCTCTCCGCCACGGGTTTCTCCTCGTTCTCGGGGTGCTCCGGCATGCAGGCCGGGCGCCGTTGCGGAGGCACGCTACCCGGCGCCGCCGGGCACGACGCCCCGGGCGGCCCGCTGGGTGCGGACAGCTGCCCACAGCCTGTGGACGGAGCTGTGGACGGCGTGGGGACGGGACGGCGTGTCCCTGTGTGCGAACCGGGGACGACGCCCTGTCGGCACCGGCTGGCGTGACCGGCGACTGGCCGGATGACCAGCGCGGACGTCCGGATGAGGGCTGTGGATCGGCCGCCGTCCGTAGCAGGATCACCGACGAGAGCGGCGGTCATGTCCACCGTCCGGTGGACCTGTACCGGACGAGGGCCCGTACGGAGGCGAAGTGCCGTACCCGTGGCTTACGGTGCAGCCGTGCCCGGATCGACGCCCGATGCTTCCACCCACCCCGAGAGGCCCGGCATGCCGCCGGCCGCCCTCGGGGCGCGCCGAGCGCTGCCCGCGGCCCGTTCCGGGGCTCCCGGTGGGGGAGCGGGCGACGGCGACGTCGTCGAGGTCCGCCGCAGCCCGCGCCGCCGCCGCACCGTCACCGCCTACCGCGAGATGGGCCGCACCGTCGTCCTGATCCCGGCTGCCTTCAGCCCCGCGGAGGAGCGGCGCTGGGTGGCGCAGATGGTCGCCAAGCTGCAGACCCGCGAGGAACGCCGCCGCCGCGCACTGGGCGGGGACGACGCGCTCATGGTCCGCGCCCGAGAGCTGTCGGAGGCGCATCTGGACGGCGCCGCGGAGCCGGCCAGCGTGCGCTGGGTGGACAACCAGCACCGGCGATGGGGGTCGTGCACACCCGCCGACCGCAGCATCCGCCTGTCGAGCCGGCTCCAGTCGATGCCCGACTACGTCGTGGACTACGTGCTCGTCCACGAACTCGTGCACCTGCTGGAGCCCGGGCACGACGAACGCTTCTGGGCTCTGGTCGCCCGGTATCCGCGCGCCGAGCGGGCGCGCGGGTTCCTCGAGGGCGTCGAGCTGGCCAACACCGCCGGTGAGGCCGCCGCCGACGGCCGCGACCCGGTCGACTAGGTCAGGGCCGGTCGGGCTCCCCGTTTCCCGGCCCCTCGGGGTTCTCCTCGTCGGTCGGCTCGTCCTCGGCGTCCGAGGCGGTGAGCGCGGCGAACTCGTCGTCGAGTCCCTGACGGGTGACGAAGTCCATCGGCTCGTCGAGGTCGTCGGAGGTGGGCAGCAGGTCGGGGTGCGACCAGAGGCGGTCGCGGTCGGCCGCGCCGTACCGCTGGCTCATGGCGGCCCACACCGTGGCGGCGTCGCGCAGGCGGCGCGGGCGCAGCTCCAGGCCCACCAAGGTGGCGAAGGTCTGCTCCGCCGGTCCGCCGGTCGCGCGACGCCGGCGCATCGTCTCCGCCAGCGCGGAGAGGCCGGGAAGACGGTCGGTGGCAGCGGCGGCCACGACGGTGTCCACCCAGCCCTCGACGAGGGCCAGCAGGGTCTCCAGCCGACGCAGCGCCATCTGCTGCTCGGGCGTCTCCTCGGGCTCGAGCAGGCCGCTGCCCAGCAGCTGCTGGATGCTCTCGGGGTTGCTGGGGTCCAGGCCCCCTTCCATCCCGGACATCGCCTCGTTGATCCCGCGTTCGATCGCCTCGCGGTCGATCGTGATGCCGCGCGCATAGGCGTGCACGGCGTCCTGGAGCTGCTGGCGCAGCCATGGCACGTGCGCGAACAGTCGCTGCGAGGCGGCCTCGCGCAGGGCCAGGAACAGCCGCACCTCGTCGGCCGGGCGGTCGAGGCCGGCCGCGAAGTCGGCGACGTTCTGCGGAACCAGCACGCCGGTGCCGGCCGGGGCCAGGGGCAGGCCCACGTCGGTGCTGGTGACGACCTCGTCGGCCAGCTTGCCCAGCGCCTGGCCGACCTGGGCGCCGAACATCAGGCCACCCATCCGGCCCATGATCCCGGCGACGGGACCGAAGGCCATCGCGGCTTCCTGCGGCAGTGCGCTGGTCATCGCCGCGACGACCTTCTCGGCCAGCGGGTCGATCAGCTCGTTCCAGGCGGGAAGGGTCTTCTCCACCCAGTCCACCCGTGACCACGCCGCGGTGCGCTCGATGCCGGAGGGAAGGTCGGTGACCTGGTCGAGCCACAGATCGGCCAGGCGCAGTGCCTCGGCGACGGCGGTCTGCTCCGCCTGCGACGTGGGCTGGTGCCCGACCGCGAGCTGGCTGATCGCTCCCTGCCGGGCCAGATCCCAGTTGACCGGGCCGCCCGACCAGCTCATCAGCTTCTGGAGTTCGGCGAACAGCGGCATCTTGCCCATCAGGTCCTCGGGCGATCCGCCGCCGGCCAGCCCACCGAAGAGGGCACCGAGACCGAAGGGATCCCCGGCCGGGTCACCCTGCTTGCCGGGCTCCCGACGCTCGGGATCGCGATCGGGCACCCCGAAGCCGAACGGCACGTCACTCATGCGCCCACGGTAGACGTGAGATCTTCACGTGACGCGGGCCCGGCGTGCGGCCCGTCGGAGCACGGCTGCGGACGACCCCACAGGGAAGCGACATAGGCTCGCCCGTCGTGACCCGTCGGATCGCCGTCCTGACCACCGGTGCCGTGCTGTTGCTGGTGTTCGGCGTCCTGGGCACGGCCCTGCCGGTGCCCTACGTGGCCCAGGTGCCCGGCCCTACCTACAACACCCTCGGCAAGCTCGACGGGCAGCCGATCATCGCCGTCGAGGGCAGGGCACGGAACGACGTCGAGGGAAACCTCAACCTGACCACCGTCGGCGTGGGCCGGGGCGGCCTCAGCCTGGTGCAGGCCGTCCGCGGCTGGTTCGACAGCGAGGTGAGCGTCGTCCCAGAGGAGTCGGTCTACCCGCCGGAGCAGACCGAGGAGGAGACCCGCCGGGCCAACCGGGAGGCCTTCCTGACCTCGGAGCAGGCGGCCGAGATCGTCGCGCTGGGACACCTCGGCTATCCGGAGAAGGTGGTCGTGAAGGGGCTGCCCAAGGACTCGCCGTCCGAGGGGCGCCTCGAGGAGGGCGACGCCATCGAGGCCGTGAACGGCCGCCCGACACCTGACTCGAAGACGCTCAACGCGGTGCTGTCGGCCATCCCCGGCGGCTCCGAGGTGACGGTGTCCTACACCCGGCTGGGCAAGCTGGGCAGCGCGACGGTCGCCAGCACGACCGCCGACGACCGCAAGGGCGCGCTGCTCGGCGTCTCCGTCCTCGACCAGCCCGCGGCGCCCTTCGACGTCGACATCCACGTGGCGGACGTCGGCGGGCCGTCGGCCGGACTCATGCTGACGCTCGGCATCCTCGACCTCGTCGGCGACGACGACCTGACCGGCGGAGCCGTGATCGCGGGCACCGGCACCATCGACGCGAGCGGCAAGGTCGGTCCGATCGGGGGGATCCCGCTGAAGATGGTGGCCGCCCGCGACCTCGGCGCCGAGCTGTTCCTGGTCCCGGCCGACAACTGCGCCGAGGCCGTGGCCGCGCCTGATCCGGGCTTCCCCCTGGCCCGCGTGGCCACCCTGGACGACGCGCTCGCGGCGCTGACCGATCTCCGGGCGGGGCGGACCCCGGCCCCGTGCTGACGCGGGAACCCGAACGGCCCCGGTGCGTTGTGCTGGGATGACCGGAGGTCTCCGCAAGGGTTCCGTCATCCGCTCGTACCTGACTTCTCGTAACTGAAGGAGACCGCTCGTGGCCATGCGGCCCCCCGTGCCCGTGCCGACCCTGTCGCGGCGCGCGAAGCTGGTCGTCGGCGCCATCGCCGTGCTGCTGGTGCTCTTCACCGCCATCGGCACGCTGACCAACGTCTACGTCGACTACCTGTGGTTCGACGAGACCGGCTTCACCGAGATCTTCTGGACGGAGCTGCAGACCCGCGCACTGCTGTTCGCCGTCGCGGGCGTCGCCACCGGCGGTGTGGTCGCCACCGCGATCCACCTGGCCTACCGGCACCGGCCGACGTTCCGCCCCATGTCGCTGGAGCAGCAGAACCTGGAGCGCTACCGGCAGTCGCTGGAGCCACGCCGCGGGCTGGTGCTCACCGCGGTCGCAGTGGTGCTGGGTCTCTTCGCCGGCTTCACCGCCCAGGGCAGCTGGGAGACGTGGCTCAGCTTCCGCAACAGCACGAACTTCGGGCAGACCGATCCGGAGTTCGGGATCGACCTCTCCTTCTTCGTCTTCGACTACCCCTTCTACCGGCTGGCGCTGGGCTTCGGGTTCGCCATCGTGGTGCTGGCGCTCATCGGCTCGCTGCTGACCCACTACGTCTTCGGTGGGCTGCGGCTGCAGACGCCGGGTCAGAAGCTCACGGCCGCAGCCCGGGTGCAGCTGTCGGTGCTGCTGGGGCTGTTCGTCGCGCTCAAGGCGGTGGCCTACTGGCTGGACCGCTACGGGCTCGTCTACTCCGACCGGGGCGAGGTCTTCACCGGCGCGAGCTACACCGACGTCAACGCCCTGCTCGTGCCCAAGACGATCCTGATGTTCGTCGCGGCGGTCTGCGCGGTCGCCTTCTTCGCCAACATCGTCGTCCGCAACTTCCTCCTGCCCGCCGCGGCGCTGGTGCTGCTCCTGCTCTCCAGCCTGGTCATCGGCGTCGCCTATCCGGCGATCGTGCAGCAGTTCGTGGTCAAGCCGAGCGCGAACGAGAAGGAGGCCCCCTACATCAAGCGGGCCATCGCCTCCACGCGCGACGCCTATGACCTGTCGGACATCACCTACGTCGACTACGCCCATCAGGCCACCGGCAACGAGGTCGACACCGCGGCCGCACTGGCCGAACTGCGCAACGACACCCAGACCATCCCGAACGCGCGGCTGCTGGACCCCAACGTCCTCGCCGACACGTTCACCGCGCGCCAGCAGATCCGCAACGTCTACGGGTTCCCGAAGAAGCTGGACATCGACCGCTACACGATCGGCGGCAAGACCCGGGACTACGTCGTGGCCGTCCGCGAGCTCAACAGCGAGGGACTGTCGGAGAACCAGGACACCTGGATCAACCGGCACACGGTCTACACCCACGGCAACGGCTTCGTGGCCGCGCCGGCCAACGAGGTCGTCTCCCTGGCGGGTCAGGAGGGTGGCGAGCCGAAGTTCACCACTCGCGACCTGCCACCGGTCGGCGACATCAAGATCACCCAGCCGCGGATCTACTACGGCGAGCTGATCCAGCAGGGTGGGCAGGACGTCTACTCCGTGGTCGGAGCCCCACAGGGCGGCGCCAAGCGGGAGTTCGACCAGCCCGAGGGCGGCTCGGATGTGGGGCAGATCAGCAACACCTACGACGGCAAGGGCGGTGTCTCCGTCGGCAGCTTCTTCCGGCAGCTGACCTTCGCCATCTACTACCGCGAGCGGAACTTCCTGCTCTCCAACTCGGTCAACGACGCCTCGAAGGTGCTCTACGTCCGTGACCCCAGGGACCGGGTGGAGAAGGCGGCGCCGTTCCTCCAGGTCGACGGCGACCCGTATCCGGCCGTGGTCGACGGGCGCGTGACGTGGATCCTGGACGGCTACACGACGTCGGACTCCTACCCCTACGCCCTGCAGATGCAGCTGGGCGAGGCAGCGACCGACGCCCTCACCGGCACCGGGACCACCGCCCTGCCGGACAAGACGTTCAACTACATCCGCAACTCCGTGAAGGCCACGGTGGACGCCTACGACGGCACCGTGACGCTGTACGCGTGGGACGAGCGGGACCCCGTGCTGAAGACCTTCATGAAGGCGTTCCCGGGCGTCGTCCAGCCGAAGAGCAAGATGACGGACGAGCTCCAGGGCCACATGCGCTATCCCGAGGACCTGTTCAAGGTGCAGCGCGACGTGCTGACCCGCTACCACGTGGACGAGCCGAGCACGTTCTACGAGGGCAGCGACCGGTGGCAGATCCCGAACGATCCGACCCAGGACACCAACTCCGACCAGCCGCCCTACTACATCCTCGCTCAGCGGCCGGGCGACGAGCGGGCCTCGTTCCAGCTGACCAGCGCGCTCAACGCCTTCGAACGCGACAACCTGTCGGCCTTCATCACGGCCTCGAGCGACCCGGCCAGCTACGGCCAGATCGAGGTGCTGCGATTGCCGGGCAACACCCCGTTCCGGGGGCCGAAACAGGTACAGCAGTCGTTCAACACGAACGACAACGTCGCCAGCGACCTGACGCTCTTCCGCAACTCGGCGGCCCAGCCGGTGTTCGGCAACCTGCTGACGTTGCCCATCGGGGGAAACGGGCTGCTCTACGTGCAGCCCCTCTACGTCGAGGGGCGGACGGAGAACTCCTTCCCGCTGCTGCGGAAGGTGCTGGTCAACTACGGAGACCGCGTGGGCTACGCGGACACTCTCAGTGACGCGCTGGATCAGGTGTTCGGCGCGGGGGCAGGACAGGGCGCGACGGACAGCGGAGCTGAGCCGACCAAGCCCTCCGACGGGACGGCGACCCCGACGACGGAGTCGGCTTCCCCGACGACGCCTGCTCCCGGCGGCAGCGCCTCCCCGTCGAACCCCGACATGGACGCGGCGGTGAGGAACCTGAACAAGGCGCTGAGCGATCTGTCGGCCGCCCAGCGCAGCGGGAACTTCGAGGCACAGGGCAAGGCGCTCGCCGATCTCCAGGCCGCCGTGAAGGCCTACCAGACGGCGCAGCAGTCGGGCGGCGCGGCGAAGCCGACGGGGTGAGAGGCGAAGCCGACGGGGTGAGCGGCGAAGCCCAGCGGGAGCAGGACGCGGGTGCGCGTCCTGCTCCCGCCACCTGCTGGTAGGGTGGTCCTACCGACGCGGGGTGGAGCAGCTCGGTAGCTCGCTGGGCTCATAACCCAGAGGTCGCAGGTTCGAATCCTGCCCCCGCTACCACGAGAGACGGCCCTCACAGATCCTGTGGGGGCCGTTTCGGTCTGAGCAGCGGTTCCACCGGCATCCAGTCCCGGGCCGGAACGCGCCGCAGTCCGCCGCGGCAACCGTCCGCGGCGTTCAGGAGGAGGAGTCCGTGGCTCGACGGGGCCAACGCCAGGCCGGCGCCCGCACCGCCCCGCGCAACCAGCGGCGCCACCGCGACGACGGCGACGTCATCTCGGTGCTCGCCCGCGCCGTCCGCGAGGTGGAGGCAGCCGCCGAGCGGGGACGGGTCACGCCCGCTGTGCGCACACGGTTCCAGGTGGTGGCTCTGCTGGTGCGCGAGGAGCACGCCCGGATCCGTGCGGAGGAGAACACCAGCCAGGCACGCCGGGCCGAGCAGCTCAAGCGGCTGGACGGAATCGCCACGATCCTGGCGAGGACCGCCGTGCGCGACTCCGGGCTCCTCGCCCTGCTCGCCGAGGACGCCGTCGTCTCCGATGCCGCCAGATCGATGAAGCGGGAGATGCTGAGGGCGGTGGGCATCGAGCCGGCTCCCGAGCAGATCGCGCCGGCGGAGCCGGCGGCCGCTCCCGCCGCGTCCGAGCGGCGGGTCGTGCCGCAGTCGGTCGTGTCCCGGCAGCTGGCCAACCCCTTCCTCGCCCCCGACTTCTCCTCCGCCCGGCCGAGCACGGCGCGGTCGCACCGTCTGGCCGGCTGGGAGCTGCTCGGCCCGCTGTTCAACTCCTTCGAGCGTGCCGGCGGCGGTGCGCCGTCCTGCATGGCCCTTCCCGCGCCGTCCTCGCTGCGCGCGCCGGATGCCGTTCAGCTCATGCCGCACCAGGCCCAGCTGGTGGCGGCCGCCCGGGGCGGCCACCGGACGTTCCTGCTGGCCGACGAGCCCGGCCTGGGCAAGACGGCCCAGGCGCTCCTCGCCGCGGAGGCGGCCAACGCCTATCCGCTGCTCGTCGTCGTGCCGAGCGTGGTCAAGACCAACTGGGCACGCGAGGCCGGCCTCTGGACACCGCACCGTGCCGCGACGGTCATCCACGGCGACGGGAACACCATCGACGGCTTCGCCGACATCGTCATCGTCAACTACGAGGTGCTCGACCGTCATGTGGGCTGGTTCGGCGAGTTCGGGTTCCGCGGCATGGTCATCGACGAGGCGCACTTCATCAAGAACAAGAGCTCGCAGCGCTCGAAGCACGTCCTGGAGCTGTCCCAGCGCATCCGGTCCCGCGTCTCCCGTCCGCTGCTGATGGCACTGACCGGCACGCCGCTGATCAACGACATCGAGGACTTCCGGGCCATCTGGCAGTTCCTCGGCTGGATCGACGAGACCAAGCCGCTCGCCGAGCTGATGGACGCCCTCGACGCCACCGGTCTGACCCCCGCCGACCCGGGGTTCTACGCCGCCGCGCGCAGCTGCGTGATCGACCTCGGCATCGTTCGTCGCCGCAAGGTCGACGTGGCCGCCGACATCCCGGCCCGCCGCACCGCGGACCTTCCCGTCGAGCTCGACGACAAAATCGGCCGTTCGATCCGGGCGGCCGAGCGCGACCTCGCCCGCCGGCTGGTCGCACGGTACGAGACAGCCATGGCGAGCCGCCGGTCCGGTCCGGTAGACGGCATCGACCACGACCTCGTGCGCCGGGTGGCCCGGTCGGAGCTGAAGGAAGCGGCCTCGACCAAGACCGGCGAGAACGTGTTCAGCATGATGCGGCGGATCGGCCAGGCCAAGGCCGGGCTGGCTGCCGACTACGCCGCACAGCTGGCCCGCAGCGCGGGCAAGGTGGTCTTCTTCGCCAAGCACGTCGACGTGATGGACGTGGCCGAGGAGACCTTCGCCCGGCAGGAGATCCGCTACTCCTCGATCCGTGGCGACCAGACGCCGACGTCGCGGCAGCGGAACATCGACGCCTTCGTGAACGATCCGGACGTCGCCATCGCGGTCTGCTCGCTCACCGCGGCCGGCGTGGGGCTGAACCTGCAGGTCGCCTCCAACATCGTGCTGGCCGAGCTGTCCTGGACCGACGCGGAGCAGACCCAGGCCATCGACCGCAGCCACCGCATCGGGCAGACCGAACCGGTGACCGCGTGGCGCATCATCGCCGCGCAGACCATCGACGGCCGGATCGCCGAGCTGATCGACAGCAAGGCCGGACTCGCGGCGAGGGCGCTCGACGGCTCGGACGACGAGGTCTTCACCTCCGCCGACGTGCAGCAGGAGGCCCTGGTCGCGTTGCTGACCGACGCGTTGTCGGCGCGCCCCTAGCCGAGCCGGCGCGGAGCTCGGGTTCAGCCCGACTGCAGGTTCACCGTGAACGAGTACGCCCGCGCGTCGTAGACGTGCGACCCCCACTCCACGGGACGTGCCCGGTCGTCGGAGGCGCTGCGCTCCATGGTGAGCAGCGGCGCTCCACGGCGAACCTCCAGCAGCCGCGCCTCGGCGGCGGAGGCGGCGCGTGCCCCGATGCGCTGCTGAGCCGAATGCACGTGCGCACCCACGGTGCGCAGGCACTCGTAGAGGCCGTGCTCCTCGAGGGCGGCGCGCTCGATCGAGCCCGCGACCGTCACCGGGAGCCAGTTGCGCAGCACGGCGAGCGGCACGCCCCGGGCCCGCCGGACCCGCTCGATGTGCACCACCTCCGACCCGGACGGCAGACCGAGGTGCTCGGCGATCTCGTCGTCGGCCGGGGCCCGCTCCAGCACGAGCACCGACGTCGTCGGCTGCTGGCCCGAGGACCGCAGGTCCTCGAAGAGGCTGGTCAGCTGCACCTGGCGCTGGACCCGGCGGCGGACGACCTGAGTGCCGACGCCGCGCGTGCGGACGAGGAGTCCCTTGTCGACGAGGTCGCCGATGGCCTGGCGGACGGTCGGACGGGACAGGCCCCAGCGCTCGGAGAGGGTGACCTCGTTCTCGAGGCGGTCGCCCACCCGGAGATCGCCGCGCTCGATCGCCGCCTCCAGGTGCTGGGCGACCTGGAAGTACAAGGGCACGGGACTCGACCTCTGGAGCACCGGGTCCACGAGTGTCACGCGGCGCAACCTAGTCGCTTCCGGCCGTTGAGGCTAATGTCCTGACATACGGACAGGCAGTCCCGCCAGACACCGGGGTCGACCGCCGCATGCCGTGCAGTCATCGCAACATCGAGGATGGGAAGCCCCGTGCGAATCATCGAGCACTGGATCGACGGCCGTCGGGCGGCCGGCACGGGGGAGCGCACGGCGCCCGTGCACGACCCGGCGACGGGAGAGATCCAGGCCCAGGTCACCCTGGCCTCGGCCGGCGACGTGGACGCGGCGGTGCGCAGCGCGGTCGCGGCGTTCGAGCACTGGTCGCAGGCCTCGCTCAGCCGCCGCACGGGCGTGCTGTTCGCCTTCCGCCAGCTCGTGCACGACCACATCGACGAACTCGCCGGCATCATCTCCGCCGAGCACGGCAAGGTCCTCGCCGACGCCCGAGGGGAGGTGCAGCGCGGACTGGAGGTGGTCGAGTTCGCCTGCGGCATACCGCAGCTGCTCAAGGGCGACTACTCCGACCAGATCTCCACCGACGTCGACGCGTTCTCCTTCCGGGAGCCGCTCGGGGTGGTGGCCGGCATCACGCCGTTCAACTTCCCCGTCATGGTGCCCATGTGGATGCACCCGGTCGCGATCGCCTGCGGCAACACCTTCGTCCTCAAGCCCAGCGAGCGCGATCCCTCGGCATCACTGCGGATCGCCGAACTGTGGGCGGAGGCAGGCCTGCCCGACGGCGTGTTCTCCGTGCTGCAGGGCGACCGGACCGCCGTCGACGCGCTCCTCGACCATCCCGACGTCGCGGCCGTCTCCTTCGTCGGCTCCACCCCGATCGCACGGTCGATCTTCGAGCGGGCGAGCCGGGCCGGAAAGCGGGTCCAGGCCCTCGGCGGCGCCAAGAACCACGCCGTCGTCCTTCCCGACGCCGACCTCGACGGGGCCGCCGACCACCTCCTTGCCGCAGCCTTCGGCTCCGCCGGGGAGCGGTGCATGGCCGTGTCGGCGGCGGTCGCCGTCGGCGGGGTGGCTGCCGAGCTCGCGGCCACCATCCGGGACCGCGCCCGCACGATCGTCGTCGGCCCGGGCCGGGATGCCACCTCCGACATGGGCCCGGTCATCACCGCCGCGGCCCGCGACCGGATCGTCGGGCTGATCACCTCCGCCGAGGAGGAGGGTGCCGAGCTCGTCGTGGACGGCCGCGGACTCGTCGTCCCTGGTTCGGAGAACGGGTTCTTCGTCGGCCCCACCGTCCTCGACCACGTCCGGCCCTCGATGACCGTGTACCGCGAGGAGGTCTTCGGACCCGTCCTGTCGACGCTGCGCGTCGCCGACGTGGACGAGGCGATCCGCTTGGTCAACGCCAATCCCTACGGCAACGGCACGGCGATCTTCACGTCGAGCGGCGAGGCCGCCCGACGGTTCCAGCGCGGGGTGCAGGTCGGCATGATCGGCATCAACGTGCCGGTCCCCGTCCCGATGGCGTACTACAGCTTCGGCGGCTGGAAGGACTCCCTGTTCGGCGATACGCACGTGCACGGTCCCGAGGGTGTCGCCTTCTACACGCGCGGCAAGGTCGTGACGGCTCGCTGGCCGCGTGCCGTCGCCAGCTACGCGTTCCCGACGTCGAACTGACGTGGAGGAGTTCCAGCCCGTCGCCGGGCCTACTCCCGGGGGCCGGTCGCTGAACGGTCCCGACGGCGCGCCGGCCGGCCGCGGCGCCCTCCTGCTGTGCGCGTTCGACCACCGCGACTACTTCGAGCAGATGATCGACGGACGCGGCGGCGGAGACCTGAGCCGGTTCGCCACCATCGCGACGGCCAAGGAGCTGGTGCTCGAGGCGTGCCTGCTCGTGCGGAAGCGGACGGCGCCGGCCGCCCGCGATGGTCTGGGGATCTTCGTCGACGAGCAGTACGGGGCGCACGTGGCCCTGCGCGCCCGTGCCGAGCGGCTGGTGCTGGCGATGCCGGCCGAGCGCAGCAGGGCCGGGGAGTTCCTCTGTGAGTTCGGCGAACGATTCGCCGGGCACCTCGACACGTTCGACCCCCAGCTGGTCAAGGTCCTGGTCCGCCACAATCCCGAGGACGACGCCGCGCTGCTCAATCGGCAGACCGCCCGTCTGCGCGCACTGTCGGACTGGTGCCGGACCGCCGGTCGCCAGCTGCTGTTCGAGCTGCTCGTCCCGGCGTTGCCCGAGCAGCAGGCGCCCGACTACGTCGACCGGCAGCGTCTGCCGCTGACCCTGCGGGCGCTCGACCAGCTGATCGCCGGGGGCATCCGGCCCGCGGTGTGGAAGCTGGAGGCGCCGAGCCGGTCCGGCGACTTCGCCCGGCTCCTCTCGGCCTGCCGGGCCGCCGATCCGGACGTGCGGGTGGTGGTGCTGGGCGGGGGCGCGGACGTCGACGCCACCGTGACCGGCATCGATCACTCCGCGGCGGCGGGATACGACGGGTTCGCCGTCGGCCGGACGATCTGGGCCGGACCCCTGGATGCCTGGCTGTCCGGGGGGATGTCCCGCGACCACGCGATCGCGGAGATGGCCAGCACCTACGAAGCCTGCATCGCGGCGTACCTCGGCGGCGTGGCCCGGCGTCCTGCGGAGGTGCCGGCGTGACCGCTCCGGGCGTGCCGTTCGACCTCGTGACGATCGGGCGGATCAGCATCGACCTCTATCCGGACCAGAGCCGCACGCCGCTGCGCGACGTGACGAGCTTCCGGAAGATGCTGGGCGGCAGCCCCACGAACGTGGCCGTCGCCGCTGCCCGGCTCGGCCTGCGGACCGCCGTCGTCACGAAGGTCGGCGCCGACGGCTTCGGCGACGCGGCGCGGGCGGCCGTGCGGCGCTTCGGCGTCGATGCGTCGTTCATCGGCACGCACCCCACGCTGCGCACGCCGCTGGCCTTCTGCGAGATCTATCCGCCGGACCACTTCCCGTTGCTCTTCTACCGTGCGCCGGTCGCCCCCGACCTCACCCTCGAGGAGCCCGACCTCCCGGTCGACGCGCTCACCTCCGCGCGGGCGGTCTGGGTCACCGGGACGGGGCTGTCGCAGGAACCCAGCCTCGGTACGACCATGGCGGCGCTCCGCCTCCGGTCCCGCGACGCCCTGACCGTCCTGGACCTGGACCACCGCCCCGACCTCTGGACCGATCCGGCGGACGCCGGACCCCGCGGCCGGGCGGCCCTCGCGCACTGCACGGTGGCGGTCGGCAACCAGAGCGAGGTGGCTGTCGTCGTCGGGGACCGGAAGCCCGAGGACGCGGCGCGGGCGCTGCTCGACCTCGGCGTACGGCTGGCGGTGGTGAAACTCGGCCCGGAGGGAGTGCTGGCGGCCACCTCGGAGGAGATGGTCCGTGTGCCGCCGCGCCCGGTCGAGGTGGTGAACGGCCTCGGCGCCGGCGACGCGTTCGGCGGGGCCCTGATGTACGGCCTCCTGACCGCGACGGGCCTCGTGGATACGGTCGACCGCGCCAACGCCGCGGGCGCGCTGGTCGCCGGGCGCCTGGGCTGTGCCGACGACATGCCGACGCTGGAGGAGATCGAGCAGATGCGCGCAGAGGGAACCCCGTGACCGAGACGATGCAGGCGCTGGTGAAGGGTGGGCCGGGCCAGGCCGGGACGTCGCTGCGCGAGGTGCCCCTGCCCGTACCGGCTCGCGGTCAGGTCCGCCTGCGGGTCCGCGGGACCGGGATCTGCGGCACAGACCTGCACATCATGGACGACGAGTACCCGAGCATCCCGCCGGTGGTCATGGGTCACGAGGTCACCGGGATCGTCGACGCGGTGGGTGCAGACGTCAGCACCGACGCCATCGGCCGGCGCGTCTCCCTCGAGACCTACTACGTCACGTGTGGCAGCTGCGACTACTGCCGCGGCGGTTCGCCGAACCTGTGCGCGACACGGCGCTCCATCGGCAGCCACGTCGACGGCGGGTTCGCGGAGCACGTCGTCGTACCGCTGCACAACGCCCACGACGTCGATCCGTCCGTGGGGGAGGCGGCGGGGGCCCTGTACGAACCGCTGGCCTGTGTCGCGCACGCCCTGTGCGACCCGGCCGTCGCTTCGCCCGGCGACACCGCGCTCGTGGTCGGCCCCGGCGCGATGGGTCTCCTCGCGGCGCAGGTCCTGGCCGCGCAGGGCGCCCGGGTCACCGTCGTGGGCACCGCCCGGGACGCGCTCCGGCTGGCCGCGGCCGACGCCCTGGGGCTGACCGCGCTCGAGTCCGGCGACCTCACCGCGCCCGGCGCCGGGTTCGACGTCGTCGCCGACTGCTCGGGCGCCGCGGCCGGCATCGACACCGCACTGACGGCCGTCCGCAAGGGTGGCCACTACGTGCAGATCGGCCTGTGCGGAAAGCCGGTCCCGATCGCGATCGACGTGGTGACCCTGCACGAACTCACGGTCACGTCCGGGTTCGCCAGCACGCCGCGGTCGTGGCGTCGCGCGGAGCGGCTGGTCGGCGCCCGGCTGGTGCGCCTGGATCCGCTGCTCAGCGACGTCCTGCCGCTGTCGGCGTGGGAGAAGGCGGTCACCCGCACCCGCGCCGGGGACGGCGTGAAGTTCGTGCTGGAGCCGGGCGCGTGACGTCGGGGCAGGTGGACCCCTTCTCGCTGGCCGGGCGGCGCGCGGTCGTCACCGGCGCCTCGAGCGGGATCGGGGCAGCCATCGCGGTGGCCCTCGCCCGCGGCGGAGCCGACGTGGCCGGCCTGCACCTCGACGACGCCCGGGGGGCCGCGCGCACGGTCGCCGCCGTCGAGGCGCACGGCCGCCGGGCGCTGATGGTCGACGGGAACACCGGCGACCAGGCCACCGTCGAGGCGCTGGCCGACCGCGTCGAGGACGAGCTCGGCCCGATCGACATCTGGGTCAACAACGCCGCCGCCCTCGTCGTCAAACCCTTCCTGCGCACCACGGCCGAGGACTGGCACGGACTGCTGCAGGCGAACCTGCACGGGTACTTCCACGGCTGTTCCGCCGCGGCCAGGCGGATGGCCGAGCACGGCTACGGCCGGATCGTGAACATCTCCTCCGCGGCGGACATCCTCGTCGTCGGCGGTCTGTCCACCTACATCGCCGCCAAGGGGGCCATCGTCGGGCTGACGCGCACCCTCGCGCTGGAACTCGCGCCGCACGGGATCACGGTGAACGCCGTCGCGCCGGGTGCGATCGAGACGCCGCTGAACACGGTCGCCTGGGACGACGCCGTGCGCCGGAGCTACTCCGACCGGATCGGCCTGGGCCGCATCGGCGTTCCGGAGGAGGTGGCCGACGTGGTCGCCTTCGTCGCCTCGCACGCGTCCCGCTACATCACCGGACAGGAGCTCGTCGTCGACGGCGGACTCACCATCAACGGGAACGTCGGGCATGTCGCGACCTGACTGGCGGGCGCACTCGGGCGTCCTCGTCGACGGCCTCGACCATCCCGAGGGCGTGTGCTGGGACCCGGTCTCGGAGCGGCTGTACGCCGGGGGCGAGGCGGGCCAGATCTATGCCGGAACCCTCGACGGCGCCTTCGAGCAGGTGGCCACCGTCCCGGGGCTGGTGCTCGGGGTGGCCGTGGACGGCGTCGGCCGCGTGCTCGCCTGCGCCTCCAGCGACGGGTCGCTCTGCGTGGTCGAGGACGGTCGCAGCCGGCGGGTGCTCACCGAGGTGGACGGGAGGCCCCTGGTGCTGCCCAACTACGCGGCTTTCGGACCGGACGGCACCCTCTGGCTGAGCGACTCCGGAACCTGGAAGGCCGACGACGGCCGGCTGGTCGCCCTGCTGCCCGACGGCAGCGCGCACACCGTGACCGAGGCGCTGCCCCGCTTTCCCAACGGGCTGGCGGTCAGCGCCGACGGCCGGTGGCTCTACGTCGTCGAGTCCCTGGGTCCAGGCGTGTCCCGCATCGACCTGACCGCCCCCGACGCGCTCCCGGAGGACGTCGTCCGGCTCCCCGGCACGGTCCCGGACGGCCTCGCGGTGCTCGCGGACGGCTCCCTGCTGGTGAGCTGCTACCGACCCGACCAGATCGTCCACCTGGGGGTCGACGGCACCGCCACCGTCGTCGCGACCGATCCGGAGGGAACGCTGCTCGCCGCGCCCACCAATCTCTGCCTGGCCGGTCCCCGTCTCGACCGCCTCGTCGCCGCCAACCTCAACCGCTGGCACCTGACGCTGCTGGACCTCGGTTTCGTCGGCGCGCCGCTGCACCGGCCGGCGACCTGGGCCGCCGACGTCCTACCGGCCGGAACGGACTGATGCTGCCCGGCGCGGGTGACCTGGCCGACGCCGGCCTGCTCGGTTCCCCGGACCAGGTGGCCTCGGTCCGCGCCTCGACCACCGGTGCCGACCGTGGTCATCCGCAGCGGGCCCTCGACCTGCGGGTCCTGGACGGCGTGGACCTGCGGCTGCTGCCCGACCGCGGCCTCGACGTCTCCGCAGCCTGGTTCGGCGGGTTGCCGCTGGCCTGGATCTCGCCGGTGGGAGAGGTGCGACCGCGACCGGGCCTCCGGGGCACCGAGTGGAACGCCGCCTTCGGTGGCGGCCTGCTCACCACCTGCGGACTGCAGAACGTCGGCGCGCCGTCGGAGGGGCACGGGCAGCACGGCACCTTCTCCCACCTGCCGGCGCACGACGTCCGGGTCGACCGACTTCGCGAGGCAGGTCAGGTGCTGCTGTCGGTGTCCGGCGTGGTCGACGACGTGACGGCCCTCGGCGGACATCTGCGCTGCGAGCGGACGGTCACCACGACCACCGGCCGCGGCGAGGTCGTGGTTCGTGACGTCGTGACCAACCTCGGCGCGCGCGAGGTGGCCGCCCCGCTGCTGTACCACGTCAACCTCGGCGCACCGCTGTGGTCTCCGGGTGCCCGGCTGCGGGCGCCGTCCGCCGAGGTGGTCCCGCGCGACGAGACGGCCGCGGCGGCACTGCCGCACTGGGACGTCGCGCCGGACCCCGAGCCCGGTGGTGGCGAGCGGGTCTTCGAGCACCTCCCCGGACCGGGGGCGGCCGGCTGGAGCACGGTCTCGGTGGTCAACGAGGCGCTGGGCGTCGAGGTGGAGATCGGCTGGGACGCGGCAGTCCTGCCCCGACTGCACCAGTGGGTGCACCCGGCGCCGGGGGTGTACGTCCTGGGCATCGAGCCGGCGAACTGCTCGGTGCTCGGGCGCGCGTCGGACCGGGCGGCGGGGCGGCTGCCGATGCTGGGGGCCGGCTCCTCCCGCGCCTCGACGTTGCGGCTGCGGGTTTCGCGTCACGCCAGTGTCACAACTCCGTAACGCACATGTCCTTATGTGAGGACAAATACACGTGCCGACTCCTATAGTCGCGCCATTCAGGCCATGTACCGCGGAGCGTCCCGGACGCTCGTCCTGGCATCCGCAGCACCGGCCACGCTCCCCGGAAGGGTTCCCCGCTCATGGCACACCTCGCCCGCAGGACGGTCACGACCTCCGTCGCGTTCTCCCTCGCCCTCGCCCTCGCCGCCTGTGGCGGCTCCTCGGACAAGGGCTCCGGTGGCGGCGGGAACGGTGGTGGTGACTACATCATCGGCGTCAGCAACACCCTGGTCGGCAACGGCTGGCGCGAGCAGATGATCTGCGCGGTCAAGGCGCAGTCCCTGGCCAGCGGGAAGGTCACCAAGGTGATCTCCGCCAACCGCAACGGCGGCCCGACCGAGCAGATCGCCGACCTCCGCTCGCTCATCTCGCAGGGCGTCGACGCGATCGTGGTGAACCCCAGCGATCCCACCAAGCTGAACTCGGTGATCGAGGAGGCGAAGAAGAAGGACATCGTCGTCGTCGCCGTCGACAGCGCCGTCACCACCGACGCGGCCTACAACGTCACCAACGACCAGAAGGAGTACGGCCGGCTCGGGGGCGAGGCGCTCGCCGAGATGCTGCAGGGCAAGGGCAACGTCGTCGAGATGCGCGGCATCGCGGGTGTCCCGGCCGACACCGACCGGCACGAGGGCTTCATGGAGGCCCTGGGCAAGTACCCCGACATGAAGGTCGTCCAGGAGACCAACACCGGGTGGGACTTCTCGAAGGGCGGCCAGCAGGCGCTGGACATCCTCAACTCCGCGGAGAAGGTCGACGGCATCTGGACCTCGGGCATCGACTACACGGTCGTCAACGCCTTCGAGACCCTCGGTATCGACCCGGTCCCGGTGATCGGCGCCGACAACAACGAGTTCGTGGGCATGCTGCTCAACGACGACAAGGTCAAGGGTGCCGCCGTCACCAACCCCGCGGTCATCGGCGGTGTCGGCACGGCCATCGCCCTGGACGTCCTCGAGGGGAAGAGCGTGGACAAGGCGACGGTCCTGACCCCCGAGGTGCTGACCAAGGACGACAAGGAAGCGCTGAAGGCGAACTACTTCCCCGACCGCGAGTCGACCTACAGCTCGGCCGTCCAGGTGAAGCCCTACACCACCTACACGAACGAGCAGCTGTTCGCCTGCAAGGGTCCCGGCGAGTGACCTTGCTGCACTGACCACGGGCGGTCCGGCGCGACGAGCGCCGGGCCGCCCGTGTCATGCTCGCGGCCGTTCCCGGCCCGGGCGTCCCGTCCCGACGTCAACCAGGAGGCCCGCATGGCCCAGCCGCCGGACCTGCTCGAGGTCCGCGACGTCGCCAAGAGCTACGGCGCGGTACGGGCGCTGGTCTCCGCCGATCTCACGGTGTCTCCCGGCGAGATCCATGCACTCCTCGGTGCCAACGGGGCAGGCAAGAGCACCCTCGTCAAGATCCTCAGCGGCGCCCTGCGTCCGGACTCGGGCACCATCGCCGTCGCCGGCCGCGAGGTCCGTTTCTCCTCGCCGGTCGATGCGCGGCGGGCCGGCATCGCGCCGGTCTTCCAGGACCCGGCGCTGGTGCCGCACCTGTCGGTTGCCGACAACTTCACGCTGACCGGCACCGACCGCGCGGCGGTGCGGCCGTGGCTCGACCGGCTCGAGCTCGACGTCGACCTCGCTGAGCGGGTCAACGCGCTCCCGCTGGCGCTGTTGCGCATGCTCGACCTCGCGCGGGCGCTCGCCCACGACCCCCAGCTGCTGCTCCTCGACGAGATGACGGCGGCACTGCCGTCGGACTACGCGGACCGCGTGTTCGCGGTGATGCGCGAGTGGCGCGACAGGGGCCGGTCGGTGCTGTTCATCTCCCACCGCCTCACCGAGGTGCGGGAGATCTGCGATCGGGCCACCGTCCTGCGCGACGGCCGGGCGGTCGACACGCACCGGACGGCGGAGGGCAGCGAGGCCCGCATCGTCGGCGCCATGCTCGGTGAGCGGGCGGCGCGGGTGGACCTGCCGATGGCCGAACGCGGGCCCGCCGCGGTTCCCGGCGCCCGCCCCCGCCTCGAGGTCGAGGAGCTCGTGGCCGGCCGCCGGCTCAAGGGCGTCTCGCTGAGCGTCGCCCCCGGCGAGGTGCTCGGCGTGGTGTCGCTCGAGGGGCAGGGCGAGGACGACCTGTTCCTCGCGCTGGCCGGCGACCTCCGCCCGAAGTCGGGCCGCGTGCTCGTCGAGGGCACCCCGGTGCGCGGCCGGCACCCGATCCAGGCCATCCGTCGCGGGATCACCCTCGTGCCGTCGGACCGCCAGCACGCCGTGCTGCCGCAGCGCTCCATCCGGGAGAATCTCGCGCTGCCCCTCTACTCCTCGATGCGGTCGTGGGGCTGGATCAGCGACCGGGCCGAGCGGCGTGCCGTGGACAAGGCCGTCGAGGAGCTCGAGATCGACATGCGGGCGGCCGGTCAGGCCAAGCAGCTCTCCGGGGGCAACCAGCAGAAGCTCACCATCGGCCGCTGGCTGGTGGGCGGTTACGACGTGATGCTCTGCTTCGACCCCACCCGCGGGATCGACGTGGGCACCAAGCACCAGATCTACCGGTTGCTGCGCCAGCAGGCGGCGGAAGGCCGCTCGGTGCTCATGTTCACCAGCGAGCTGCGCGAGGTCCGCATCGTCTGCGACCGCGTGGTGGTGCTGCACGACGGACGCATCGTGGCGGAGATGCCTGCGGCCGAGGCGGACGAGGAACGACTGCTGCACGCCATGCACGACCTGGGACCGCACGACCTGGGACCGCACGAGCTGGGACCGCACGACCTCGAGCCGAGGGAGGCCTCGTGACCGTCACCGCACCGCCGGTGCCGCAGATGCCGCCGCCCACCCAGCCCCGAGGGCGACTGCAGCGGTTCCTCCGGGACGAGGCCTGGACCGGCGCGCTCGTGCTGCTGTTCGCCGGGTTGCTGTTCTGGCAGTCGACACAGGTGCGGGCCTGGGGCTCCTTCGAGCTCCAGACGCTGGCCACCTCGACCCTGCCCCTGGTCTTCATCGCCCTGGCCCAGGGCGTCGTGGTCATCGCCGGCGGCATCGATCTCTCCGTCGGCGCGCAGATGGTCCTCTTCAACTGCGTCGCCGCCTCCTTGATGGAGGGCGCCGGCTTCGGGTCCTCGCTCGCCCTCGCGGCGCTGACCCTCGTGCTCGGCGCGGTGGTGGGCGTGCTGACCGGGTGGATCATCACGGTCTCGGGTGTCCCGGACATCATCGTGACGCTGGCGACGAGCTTCATCTGGCTGGGGTTGGCGCTCTGGATCATGCCGCAGCCCGGTGGTGGCGCGAACCCCTCGTTCCAGGAGATGTTCGTGGGCTCCGGCACCGCCTACTGGCCCGCACTGCTGTGCATCGCCGTCCCCTTGCTGGTCGTCTGGGTGCCGCTGCGGCGCAGCCGCATCGGGCTGTCGATCTACGCGCTGGGCAGCGACCCGCAGGCGGCCTTCCTCGCGGGTGTGAGCGCGCCGCGCGCGCGGATGACCGCCTACGCCCTGGCCGGCATGTTCACCGCGCTGGCGGGGCTCGCCACCACCGCCTACACCGGAGGCGGCCAGGCCTCGATCGCGGTCGCCAACACCGCGACGCTGGGCTCCGTGGCCGCCGTCGTCCTCGGTGGCATCGCGCTGACCGGCGGGGTCGGGGGACTGATCGGGCCGGTGCTCGCGGTGTGGTGTCTGTTCCTCATCCCCGCCAACCTGCTCTCCTTCGGGGTCGACCCGTCCTACGGCGAGGTCGTCCGCGGCGTGGTGATCGTGCTCGTGGTGCTCAGCGGCTCGCTGCTGCGCCGGAAGTGGAGCAAGGCATGACCGTCCTCGACGCCCCCCGGCAGCAGGGGTCACCGCTGCGGCGGATCCCCGCGGCGATGCTCGCCCTGCTCGGCGTGCTGTTGGCCCTGATCCTGGCCAACGGACTCGTCGACACCGGCTTCTTCTCCCTCGGCCAGTTGCGCAACACGCTGCTCATCGCCGCCCCGCTGGCGCTGTTCGCCGGCGCGCAGACGCTGTGCATGCTCACCGGCGGGATCGACCTCTCGGTGACCATGACGGCCACGGCGGTCGCCTACGTGGTCGGGTCGCGGGCGGCGTCGGGAGACAGCGCGTTCACGGCGATCGCGCTCGGCTTCCTCGTCGCCCTCGTGATCGGGCTGGTCAACGGCCTGGCCATCGGCGTCTTCGGGGTCAACCCGCTGATCATGACCCTGGGGATGGCCGCGATCATCACCGGCGTCCTCACCGTGGGCAGCCAGTCGTTCCTGGGCGGCGCCACCCGGATGCCGCAGATCGTGCTCGACCTCGGCCGCGGCACCTTCCTGGGTCCGCTGCCCTGGAACCTCCTCGTGTGGGCCGTCCTCGGCGTCGGACTGGTGCTGCTCCTCCGTCGGACCGGCCTGGGCCGGCTGGTGTACGCGGTGGGCGACAACCGCCGGGCCGCCCGGCTGGCCGGCGTCCAGGTGTGGCGGGTGGAGACCGCCGTCTACGTCATCGCCGCACTGCTCGCCGCGGTCGCCGGCATCCTGGTCGGCGGGCGGAGCGGCGCGGTCGACCTGCAGCTGACCGCGTCGTACCTGCTGCCCTCGGTGGCGGCGGCCGTCATCGGCGGCACATCGATCCTCGGCGGCGCCGGCGGTTACGGCGGCACCGTCCTGGGCGCGCTCATCCTGACCGTGCTCGACACGATGCTCACCCGCCTCGCCGTCGACGAGTCACTGCGCCAGCTGGTCGCCGGCGCCATCCTGCTCGCGCTCGCCTGGGTCTACGTCAGCTCCACTCGACGCGGGGCCACCCGGCGCCGGAGCAGCGCCTGATGGCAGGGCGACTCTCCGACGTGCGGGCTGCGGTCATCGGCACCGGGTTCATCGCCGCCCTGCACATCGACGCACTGCGCCGCGTCGGCGTGCAGGTCGCCGGAGTCCTGACCCGGGACGCCGCGGCCGCCCGCGCCAGTGGCCACTATCCGCGGGTGTACGCCGATCTGGACGAGCTGTGTGCCGACGACGGCGTCGACGTGGTGCACGTGACCAGCCCCAACGCCCTGCACTTCCCGCAGGTCTCCGCGCTGATCGCGGCGGGCAAGCACGTCGTCTGCGAGAAGCCGCTCGCGCTCACCGCCGAGGACGGCGCCGTCATGCTCGCGGCGGCCGAGCGCGCCGGGGTGGTGCACGCGGTCTGCTTCAACATCCGGTTCAACCCGGTGGTCCACCACGCTCGGTCGATGGTGCAGGACGGGCAGCTCGGCGTGCCCCGGCTGGTGCACGGCTCCTATCTGCAGGACTGGCTGCTGCTCGACACCGACTGGAACTGGCGGCTGGACCCGGCCGCGTCGGGCCGCCTGCGGGCGGTGGCCGACATCGGCTCGCACTGGCTGGACCTGGTCTCCTTCGTCACCGGTGCCCGGATCACGGAGGTGTTCGCCGATCTGCACACCTTCCTGCCGGTACGCCGCCGGCCGACCGGCTCGGTCGAGACGTTCACCGCCGACCGGGTCACCGACGTCGAGCGCGAGGAGGTCCGGGTCTCCAGCGAGGACGCGGCGAGCATCCTGCTGCGGTTCGACAACGGGGCGCGCGGCGTGCTGACGGTGTCCCAGGTGTCGGCGGGGCGGAAGAACGCGCTGTCGTTCGAGGTCTCGGGCAGCACCGCCGGGCTGGCCTGGAACTCCGAGGACCCGGAGCGGTTGTGGATCGGCCGGCGGGGCGCGTTCAACGAGCTGCTGCTCCGCGACGCGACGCTGATGAGTCCCGCCGCCCAGCGGATCACGCACTATCCCGGCGGGCACGCGGAAGGGTTCGCCGAGTCCTTCCTCGGCCTGGTCGAGACCGTCTACGCCGCCGTCCTCGACGGACGTCAACCGGCGGAGCCCGACTTCCCCACGTTCGCCGACGGCGTCGAGGGGCTGCACCTGGAGGACGCCGTCCTCGCCAGCAACGAGACCGGGCGCTGGGCGCCCGTCAGGAGAGACACATGAAGCTCGGGCTGCTGACCGCCCCGTTCGAGAGCACTCCGCTCGCCGACGTCGCCGACTGGGCCGCCGCGAACGGATATCCGGTTCTCGAGATCGCCTGCTGGCCACGGACCTCGGGCGAGCAACGGCGCTACGCGGGTACGTCGCACATCGACGTGGTCGACCTGGGCACGTCGGAGGCCGAGGACCTCGTCGCCGACCTCCGCGAGCGCGGCGTGGAGGTGTCGGGCCTGGGCTACTACCCGAACCCGCTGCACCCCGACCTCGAGCACCGGGCCATGACGCACGAGCACCTGAAGGCGGTCATGCGCGCCGCCTCGCTGATGGGCGTGCCCGTGGTGAACACCTTCATCGGCAACGACCGGCACCGCACCCCGTCGGAGAACTTCGAGGAGTTCCGCAGGGTGTGGCCCGACCTCGTGTCCTACGCGGCCGACCAGGGCGTGAAGATCGGCATCGAGAACTGCCCGATGATCTTCTCCGAGGACGAGTGGCCGGGCGGCAACAACATGGCGCACTCACCGGCGGTGTGGCGCGCGATGTTCGACGCGATCCCGGGCGACACGCTCGGCCTGAACCTGGACCCCTCGCATCTGGTGTGGCAGATGATCGACGCCGAGCGGGTGGTCGAGGAGTTCGGTTCGCGGATCTACCACGTGCAGGCCAAGGACGTGGAGATCGACCGGAACGGCCTCTACGAGCACGGGACGACGTCGATCGGCATCGGCTGGCAGCGGCCACGGCTCCCCGGCCTCGGCGAGGTGAACTGGCCTCGGTTCCTGTCGGCGCTGATCCGCGTCGGCTACGAGGGCGCCGTCGTCGTCGAGCACGAGGACCGCCAGTTCGAGGGCACCGACGAGCTGGTGAAGCGGGGCTTCCTGCTCGCCCGCAACGTGCTCGAGCCCTACCTCGTCTGAGTACTGCGGGCCGCGTCGAGCGGCACCGGCCGGCCCGTGCGGGCGGACTCCAGGGCGGCGAGCGCGACCAGCGTCGCGACGTGCCCGTCCTCGCCGTCGACACTGGGGTCGATTCCTCGGGAACAGACGGCGAGGAACTCGTCGACGAGTCCCTGGTTGGGGTCCGATCCCCAGGCCGGCCAGGCGAGGTCGCCCTCGCGGCCCCCGTACACGGTGAGGAACTGGCTGAAGGCGTCGAGGCTCAGCACCCCGCGCTCGCAGACCAGCTCGAGCGCCATGCCGCCCCAGGTCGGGTACCGCTCCGGTCGGCTCCAGCTGCTGTCGATCGACGCGAAGGTGCCGTCGGCGAAGGTGAGCACGACCAGGCCGCCGGTCTCCACGCCGACCACCTGGCCGTGCAGGATCCGGTTCGCGACGGCGTAGACCTCGACGGGGTCGGCGCCGAGGAGCCAGCGCAGGATGTCGGTCAGATGGACGACGTGGTCGATCAGCGCGCCGCCCCCGGAGAGGGTCGGGTCGACGAACCACGACCGCTCCGCCATCGGCAGCTGACCCTGGTTGACGCCCACCGCCGAGAGCACCCGCCCGAGGCGCCCGGACCGGGCCTCGGCTACGCCGTCGCGCATGACCGGGCTGAAGCGCATCGGAAAGGCGGTCATCAGGGGCACGCCGGCCGTGCGGCACGCCTCGACCACCGCGGCGGAGTCCTCGGCGGTGGTCGCCAGAGGTTTCTCGCAGAGCACCGCGACGCCGGAGCGGGCTGCGGCCTCGACGAGCGGGCGGTGCCGCGACGTCTCGCTGCAGACGACCACGCCGTCGACGCCCGCGGCGAGCAGCGCGTCGGGGTCGTCGAACCACGAAACGCCGTACCGGGCCGCCCACTGCCGGCCCCGCACCGGATCGGCGTCGGTCACCCCGACGACGTCGGCCCCGGCCGCCCGCAGGTTGGCGATGTAGGCGTCGACGTGCAGGTGGGCCACGCCGAGCAGGCCGATGCGGGTCATCGGGCACCTTCCTCGAGGGGGAGGAGCACCGGGCGGCCGGTGCGGATGGATTCGACGGCGGCCTCGGCGGCGCGGACCGCGGCGAGCGCCTCGCGGGGGGTCACGACCGGTTCCGCGTCGCCGGCCAGGACGTCGAGCAGGTGCCGCATCTGCGCCTCGAACGGCGACCGGGACATCGGGCTGCCCGGCAGCGGGACCGCATCGTCGGGGGAGGGGTCGCGCAGCGCGGGGCGCACGGCGGCCGTGCGGTCGGAGTCCGACTGCAGCAGCCCGGCGGTGCCGGCGATCTCCAGGTAGGTGCGGAAGACGGCCGGGGGATGTGCCCACGACGCCTCGAGATGGGTGATCGCACCGTCGGCGTGCCGGAGCAGGGCCACGGCGTGGTCCACGTCGGCGTCCGGCCGGGAGCCGCGGATGCTGCGCGCGTAGACGCTGGTCACCGGCCCGGCGACCCACTGCGCGTAGTCCAGGTCGTGGATCATCAGATCGAGGACCAGTCCGCCGGACTTCGCGTCGTCGAGGAACCAGCTGTCGCCGTCCTTGGCGGGCAGCGAGCGGTTGCGGCTCAGCCGCAGGACCGCGGGAGTGCCGATGTCGCCGCGGTCGACGACCTCCTTCGCGCGCGCGTACTCGGGAAAGAACCGCAGCACGTGCCCCACCAGCAGCGGGACGCCGAGCGCCTCGCACGTCTCGACCAGATCCTGGGCCTGGGCCGCGGTCCGTGCCAGTGGCTTCTCGACGACGACGGCGCGGCCGGCCCGCGCCGCCCGCAGGGCCTGCTCGGCGTGCACGTGGGTGGGGGTGCAGAGGTCGACGACGTCGACGCCGTCGAGGAACGCGTCCCAGTCCTCGGTGAGCCGTGCGCCGTGCCTGGAGGCCAGCTCGGCCCCCGAGCCTCCCGGCCGGGTCAGCACACTGGTGACCGGCGACCCCGCGGCGCGCCAGGCCTCGGCGTGGACCCCGCCCATGAAGCCCGATCCGACGATGCCGATGCGCAGGGGGGTCACGGGGTGGTCCTCTCGTCGGCGGAATCGCCTGCGATGTGCACGGTGCGGCCCTCGACGACGGTTCGGACCACCTGGTGGTCCTCGTCCAGGACGACCAGGTCCGCGTCCATCCCGACGGCGAGCCGGCCCTTGCGGTCGGCCACTCCGGCGGAGAACGCGGGGTTGCGGCTGACCACCGGCCACAGCTCGGACAGCGGCAGGCCGCTGAGCCGCAGGACGTTGCGCAGTGCCAGGTCCATCGTGAGGACGCTGCCCACGAGCTGGCCGTCGTCGAAGCGCACGGCGCCGTCGCGCACGGCGACCGCTCGCCCCTGCAGCTGCCCGCCGACGGTGGACGTGCCGGTGGGCCGGATCGCGTCGGTCACCAGCACGACCTCGTCGATACCCCGGGCACGGAGCAGCGCCCGCACGGCAGCGGGGTGGACGTGCACCTCGTCGGCGATGACCTCGGCCTGGAACCCCGGGAGCGCCAGGGCGGCACCGACCGCGCCGGGTGCGCGGTGCCGCAGCGGCGTCATGGCGTTGTACGTGTGCGTCATGTGGCGGGCACCCCGCGAGACGGCGGCGGCCACCTGCTCGTAGGTGGCGTCGGTGTGGCCCACGCTGACCGTGACGCCGCGCCGACGGCACTCGTCCAGCAGGTCGTCGGCGCCCGCCGTCTCGGGAGCGACGGTGATCAGCCGGACCGCGCCGGTGTCGAGGAACGCCGCGGCCTCGTCCCGGTCGACCTCACGGATGTGGCGGGGGTCCTGGGCGCCGCAGCGGGCTGAGCTGAGGTACGGGCCCTCCATGTGGGCGCCGAGGATCCGCGCACCGCCGGAGTCGAGGGCCGTCGCGGCGGCGATGGCGTCGAGGGCGGCGAGCGTCGTGGCCCGGTCGGCCGTCCACGTGGTCGGCAGGAACGAGGTGACCCCGCGGGTGGCGTAGAACGCCGACATCGCCAGCAGGCCGGGCACGTCACCGTCCATGGCCTCGGAGCCCACCGCGCCGTGCACGTGGACGTCGATGAAGCCGGGCAGGAGGAAGGCCCCGCCCAGGGGGAGGACGGTCCGCCCTGCCCGCAGCCCGGCCGGCGGGTCACCGTCGCCGAACGCCTCGATCCGGCGGCCGGAGGTGGCCAGCCATCCGCGTCCGGGAAGCGGATGCGGGATGCCGATCAGCTGGGCGTCGGTGAAGAGGAGATCGGTCATCGGGCATGCCTCTCGACGCGAGCAGGAGCGGCTGCCGTCCTGGGGCTGGGAACCGGAGCGGGATCGGGCAGGACCAGTTCGGCGACCAGCGCATAGCGGTCCCCCCGGAACAGCGAGCGGACGAACTCCACCGTCCGGCCGCGCGCGTCGTGGGCGCTGCGCTCGAACAGGAACGCCGGCGAGTGCAGCGGCACGTCGAGCAGCCGTGCCTCCTCGGCCTCCAGCACGGTCGGCTCGACGCTCTGGGTTCCGCCGGTCGGCGCAACGCCGGCCGCGGCGAGCAGCCCGTACAGGCCGGTCTGCTCGAGCGCGACGGCGTCGAGACCGGGCACCAGGGAGGCGGGCACGTGCAGGGTCTCCAGGGCCATCGCGGTGCCGTCGGCCAGCCGGAGCCGCAGCGCCGTGTGGACCAGGGTCTCGGGCGGAACGGCGAGCCGGCGACCGACCCGGGGACCGGCAGGTGCGGTCTCGAGCGACAGGGTGCGCGAGCTGGGGTCGAGGCCGCGGCTGCGCATGTCCTGGGTGAAGGACACCATCCGCAGCGGCGGGACGGCGGTGGTCCGGTGACTCGCCACGACCGTGCCGCTGCCCTGGCGACGCACGAGCAGGCCCCGCCGCACCAGTTCGTCGATGGCCGAGCGCAGGGTCATCCGGGAGACCTCGAGCCTGGGCGCCAGGGTGCGTTCCCCCGGCAGGGCCGCGCCGATCGGCAGCTCCTCGACGAGGTCGAGCAGACGCTCGCGGACGACGTCGCGCTTGAGCGCCATGTCGCCTCCGTCCCGTCGTCCTCCCGGTTCGAGGAACGTACACCCGGTCCGTACCACCGGCGGGTCCGCCCTGGTGACGGCTCGGACGCGGGCCGGACTGGTACGAACCAGCGGGCGCCGCGGTGTTACGGTCCGCAGCGGACGGAGCGGATTCCCGGCGTCGGAGTGGAGGTGCGCGTGGAGGTCGTCATCCTGCCGTCGCTCGACGATGCGGGCGAGCTGGCCGCGGCGCGGGTCGCGCGGCTGGTGGGCGCGAAGCCCGATGCCGTGCTCGGCCTGGCGACCGGCTCCTCGCCACTCCCGCTCTACCGCGCCCTGCGACGCCGGGTCGAGCAGGGCCTGGACCTGAGCCGGGTACGGGGCTTCGCGCTCGACGAGTACGTCGGCCTCGCGCGGGAGGACGAGCGTTCCTACGCCGCCACGATCGACCGGGAGGTGGTCCGGCCGCTCGGGCTGGATCCAGCCCGGGTGCGGGTGCCCGACGGCGCGGCGGCGGACCTGCCCGCGGCCGCGCAGGAGTACGAGCGGGCCATCGCGGCCGCGGGCGGGATCGACCTGCAGATCCTCGGGATCGGCTCGGTCGGGCACGTCGGCTTCAACGAGCCGGGCTCCTCCCTGGCCAGCCGGACCCGCGTGAAGACGCTGACGGAGCGGACCCGTGAGGACAACGCACGGTTCTTCGGCCCCGGCGAGGAACCGCCGGCCCACTGCCTCACCCAGGGGCTCGGCACCATCCTCGACGCCCGTGCGCTGGTCCTGTTCGCCGGCGGGGAGGCGAAGGCGGCGGCCGTGGCGGCCGCCGTCGAGGGGGCCGTCTCCAGCTCCTGCCCGGCGTCGATCATCCAGCTGCACCCGGCGGTCACCGTCTACCTGGACGAGCCGGCCGCCGGCCGGCTCGCGCACGCGGAGTACTACCGCTACGCCTACGAGCACAAGCCGGCCTGGCAGCGCGACTGACCGGCTCAGGTGGAGGAGCACGCGGTCGAGCACCGGAACGGAAGGACTGAGGATGCGGTACCTGGGTCTCGACCTCGGCGGCACGAACATCAAGGGCGTGGTGATCGACGTGGGCGGCGACGGTCCGCCGGTCGTCATCGCGCGCGCCATGGCGCCGACCCACGGCGAGGAGCTCCCGGACGGCGTGACGGCGCGCATCCTGGCGCTGGGCCGCGAGCTCGCCGGGCGCTGCGACGGGATCGCAGCTGTCGGCCTGGGCGTACCCGGGCTCTTCGACCGGACGACGGGTGACGTCGAGTTCTTCAGCAACCTGCCGGGTGCGTGGCCCGGGTTCCCGCTGCGGGCCCGGCTGGCGGCAGGGCTGGGCGTGCCGGCCGTGATGGTCAACGACGCCCGCGCCTTCACCCTGGCAGAGGGCCGGATGGGCGCCGGGCAGGGGTGCGCCACGCTCGTGGGGATCACTCTCGGCACCGGCGTCGGCGGCGGAGTGCTGGTGGACGGGCGCCTCCATCTCGGGCGCTGGGGGATGGGGGGCGAGATCGGACACATGCTCGTCGAGGACGGCGACGACGCGGCACCCTGCGGCTGCGGTGCCCGCGGCTGCCTCGAGGCCTACCTGCGGGCCGACGTCCTGGCGGCGCAGGCCGGGCGGGCGAGCGCCGAGCAGGTCTATGCCGGTGCGCGGGACGGCGATCCGGACTGCATCGCGGCCGTGGCCCTGGCCTGCCGGCACCTCGGCGCCGCACTGGCCAGCCTGGTGAACGTCCTCGGTCCGGAGCGCATCGTCGTCGGTGGCGGGGTCGCGGCGGCCGGTGACACGCTGCTGACTCCCGTGCGCGCCGAGGTCGCGCGTCGCCTGCGGCTGGTGCCTGGCCGTGACGTCGAGATCGTGCCGGCCGTGCTGGGCTCCTACGCCGGAGCGATGGGGGCCGCGGTCTCGGCAGCGGACGCGGCCGTCTGAGGCGTCCGCTCCCTGGCTCCGGACCGGGCCGTCAGACGCCGGTGAGCTGGGCGGACTGGGGGCGCGGCCGCCGCCGGTCGGCGGGGGCGGACTCCGGCGTCCGTACCGCGGGACGCGACGGCATCCGCTCCGGCCGGGGGGCCGGCCGCGGTGCTGGCGGCTCGACCTGCCTCGGAGCGGGTGGGGTCACCGCGTGCGCCGGCTTGGCCGGGCGGGTGCGCAGTCCGGCGAGCAGCACGTGTGGCTGGGTCGCGTCGTCCCCGTCGGGGGAGACGGCCCGGGGATCGGGCACGGGAGCCGGGAAGGGCTCGGAGCGTGGTGGTCGGGCGGGATCGGGCAGCCGGAGCTCGGTGAGGTCCTTCCACGTCGAGTGCCGCAGGCGGTCGACCACGCAGCGGACGCGGGCGACGACGCTGCCGTCGCTCTCGTGCCGCCAGCCGAGCAGTTCGCCGGAGTACCAGATCCCGCGGTGGTGGATCTCCACGGGCTGTGGCGCACCGGTGAACGCGCTCGTCGCCCTGTCCACCCCCACGAGCCGGACTGTAAGCGGCACCGGCAGGACCGGCCGGAAGGCGCGCGCGTCCCTGAGACGCGTGTGACGGGGCTGTCACAGGGCTCACACCGGACCCGACCGGTTCGCCGTGTACCGTGGAGGACACCACCGCGGGGTGGAGCAGCTCGGTAGCTCGCTGGGCTCATAACCCAGAGGTCACAGGTTCGAATCCTGTCCCCGCTACTGCGACGAGGGCCCGGTCACCACGGTGACCGGGCCCTCGGTCGTTCCCGGCCGTGTTCGTCCTTCCGCGGAGCGTGACCCGACGTGGACGAACGGCTCGTTGCCGTCGCGGCTTCAGCGGGGGCTCAGACGTGCGAACCCAACGGGATCGGCGTGAACTCGACCGTGAGGCCGGTCGTCCTCACCCGGCACGGGCTCGGCGGGTGGATCGAGATGACGGCGATGTTCAGGCGCGCGGGGCGGGTGGGTGGCCCAGCCGGCAGTCGGATCGTGTCGATGAAGACGACGCCGCCGGTGATCGTGTCGAACGTCGTCCGGGTGTACCCGGGCAGGACGGGCGGGCCGGGCGGGAAGGCGAACGGGACGCCGAAGACGAGGGTGTTCGGCGTGGTCGGGGGCAGCGCAACGGTCACCACGTGCGCCGCCGTGACGCTGATCGTCACGGGTCCGACCGGGGTCTCGACGACGGCTG
>JAOPWH010000266.1 GCA_025965795.1 Blastococcus sp. | reverse complement strand
GCCAGGGCGTTCAAGTTCTACAACGTCCGCTACGACTACGGCTCGCCGTTCCCGTGGCGGATGGACGACCCGAAGATCGCCTTCCCGGTATTCGAGAAGGCCCAGGAACTCGGCATCAACCTCATCGGGGTGCACAAGGGCGTGCCCCTCGGACCCCAGCCGGTGGAGGCCACCCAGACATGGGACATGGACGGCGCGGCCGCGGCGTTCCCCGACATCAACTTCGTGATCTTCCACGTCGGGCTGCCGTTCATCGACGAGACGTGCTGGCAGCTGATCCGGTTCCCGAACCTCTACGCCTCGCTCGCCGCGACGATCAACTTCGTCGTCCGGGCACCGCGGCTGTTCGCCGAGATCCTGGGCAAACTGCTCTTCTGGTGCGGCGAGGACAAGATCGTGTACGGCTCCGAAGCGCCGATCTGGCAGCCGCAGTGGGCCCTGCAGGCGTTCAGGGACTTCTCGATCCCCCAGGACCTCTGCGACGGCTACGGCTATCCGCAGCTCACCGACGTCGCGAAGCGGAAGATCCTGGGCGAGAACCTGCTGCGGCTGCACGGGATGGACGTCGAGGAGACGAAAGCGCGCCTCGGCCGGCCGCAGTCCCACTGAAGAAGGCGGTCAGGCGCCCCAGTGCGCCGGCCGGCTGAGGACGGCGGGGATCCCGGTCGTCGCGTCGCCCCGCGCGGCCTCGACCTGGGGCTGGGTCAGGAACAGGCACTCCCCCAGGTCGGTGCCGCGGACGTCGGCCGCCCGGAGGTCACCACCGAGCAGATCCGCTGAGCGCAGATCCGCGCCCCGCAGATCGGCCCCGATCAGGTAGGCCCCGCGGAGGCTGGCGCCGCGGAGCCGGGCGTTGCGGAGGTCCTTGCCGATCAGGTCGGCGCCGCGGCGGTCGGGCCCGCGTAACCCCCTTCGGGCGAGCGAGCTCACCTGGCCCAGCAGCTCGCCGGCCTCGCGGCTGTACCCGCCGATGTCGAGGGCCGCCAGCTCCTCGGGACGCTCCCGGGTGAGCTCCTCGGTGCGCCGCTGAAGCCGCCCGACCTCCTCGTGCAGCTCTGCGGCCGCCGGGAGGGTGAGCGCCTCGGCGAGATACCAGAGCAGCTCCTGCAGCTGCCGCATCACCGGAAGCAGGGCGAACTGGGCGGCCGCCAGCCCCGGCGTCTCCCGCCACGTCCGACCGCCGAAGGTGACCTGGGTGAGTTGCTGGCCGGCGCCGAAGCAGTCGAACACCTCGCAGCCGGGGAACCCGCTGGGGCGCAGGACGGCGTGGATGCCGCAGCGGAAGTCGTCCCGCAGGTTCGGGCAGGGGCGGCCGGCCGGCTTGTCGATCGCGAAGTCCGCCGACGCGGCGAACGCGGGAGCGACACAGCAGAGCCCGGCGCAGCGGGAGCAGTCGGCCCGCAGGTGCGACCGGTCATGGGCGAGCGCTGAGGGGTCCGGCATGACCGGACCAGGCTAGGCGTTCCCGCGGAAACGCTCAGGAGCGGTGGGCCTTGCGACGGCGTTCCCGCGGGAACGCGGCTCTCAGGGGACGAGCACGACCTTGCCGACCGTGCTCCGCTCGGCCAGTGCCTTGAGTGCCTGCGGCGCCTCCTCCAGCGGGTGCACCGCCCCGACCAGTGGGTCGACGTGGCCTTCCTCGACCAGCCGGGTGAGCTGCTCGTGCACCATGCCGAAGATCGCGGGGTCGTGCTTGCGGTAGAGCCCCCAGTGCAGCCCGACCACGCTGTAGTTCTTCACGAGCAGGTGGTTGGCGGGCGCCTCCGGGATCCGGCCGCTGGTGAACCCGACGACGACGATCCGGCCCTCGAACGCGACGCACTTGCGGGACTTGTCGAAGACGTCCCCGCCCACCGGGTCGTAGACGATGTCGGCACCGTGCCCGCCGGTGACCTCCTTGACGACCGGGACGAAGTCGTCGGCGGTGTAGTCGACGACGTGGTCGGCGCCGAGGTTCCGGCAGACCTGGACCTTGCGCTCGCCGCCGGCGGTGGCGATGACCCGCGCGCCGGCGGCCTTGCCGAGCTGGATCGCCGCCGAGCCCACTCCCCCGGCGCCGGCGTGCACGAGCAGCCAGTCGCCGGCCTTGATGTTCGCGCGGCGGTGCAGGCCCACGTATCCGGTCTGGTAGGTCAGGTACAGCGAGGCGGCCTTCTCGTCGGACATTCCGTCGGGCGCGGGGAAGGCTGCGTCGGCGTCCATGAGCGCGTACTCGGCGAAGGCACCGGGCCCGCGGGACGGCGAGCCGATCACCCGCTGGCCGGTCTCGACGATCTCGCCGCAGAGCTCGACGCCGGGCGTGTAGGGCAGGGGCGGCTTCTCCTGGTACATGCCCATCGCCATCAGGACGTCGGGAAAGTTCAGTGCCGCCGCCCGCACCTTGACGAGCACCTGGCCCTCGCCGGCGACCGGCTGGTCGATGTCGTCGAGGCTCAGCACCTGCGAGGGATCACCGAGCTCGTGTACCCGCCATGCACGCATGCCCGCGACCCTGCCAGACGCCGCCGACCGCCGTCACGGGACCCGATCCAGGTCACGCGGCCGGCTGAGCCTCCCGGACGCGCCGGCGCAGCGCGGCGTTCATCGCGTCGAACCCCGCGCGGGTGGGCCCGTCCAGCATTCGCCGGAGCGGCCGGACCAGCAGCCCGCGGAAGGACTCGCTCTGGACGAACCGGGTTCCGGTGTCGGTGGCAATCAGCTCGAAACGATGCCGGCCGTCGAAGAGTCCGGGAACCACGAGATGCCCGAGCCACTCGAAGTGGGCGGACGTGGAGACAGCGGTCACGCGCGGGCTGAAGGTCATCGCGCGCCCTCCCGGGGGTTCCATCCGGAGCGACAACGTCTGGCCCTCCTCGGGCACCCCCTCCGCTCTCGTGATGAACGGGTTCCAGTCGGCGTAGGCCGCAAGGCCGATCAGGTGCGGCCATACCTCCTCGGGCGGGGCCTCGATGTCGATCTCGGTTCGGATGTCGTGCCGCATCGGGTACCTCTCATGACGCGCAACGGCGTGCAGAGAGGTGAGTATGGGTCCGTCCTGCTCCCGGCGGACCCGTTCCGGCGCGCCGTGACCAGCGCCTCATCGCATGGACGGTGGGCGCAGCGTCTCGGGGACGACGGCGGTCTCGCCGGTCGCCGTCTTCGCGCTCGGCACGCCCTTGAACTTGTAGGGAATCGTGCCGACGCCAGGCTGGATGACGTAGGCGGCGCCGGGCTCGGCCGACGTCCAGGCCATGACCATCGCGTCGGCGACCTCGTCCGCGGTGAGCACCGGGAAACTGGCCGCGGTGAACTGGTCGCGGATCCGGTCGATGATCGCGGTGTCGGCGAACCCGGGGCAGATCGCGGAGATGGTGATGTTCTCGCGGGCCAGCCGGGGCGCCATCGACCGGACGAACGCGATCGCGCCACCCTTCGCCACGCTGTACCCCGGATCGCCGGCCATCGGCGAGAGGCCGGCCAGGGATGCCGTCACCACCATCGCCCCTCCCCCGGCCCGCCGGATCACCGGGCGGGCGGCTTCGACGCCGTAGACGACACCGAAGAGGTCGATCGCGACGACCTTCATGAACTCGTCCATGTCCAGGGCGTCGTCGGACTTGGCGGCGGAGATGCCCGCGTTGAGGTACGCCGCGTCCAGCCGCCCGTGCTCGGCCTCGATCTGCGCCACGACGGTCTCGTTGGCCGCCCGGTCGGTGACGTCGAGCGCCACGAACTGGCTGTCGAGGTCGGCCGCGACCTGGCGGTTGCGGTCGCTGTCGAGGTCGGCGAGGACGACGGTGACGTCGAGCGCCCGGAGCTTCGTCGCGAGGGCGCGGCCGAAGCCGCCGGTCCCCCCGGTGACGAGCGCGACGGATCCGGGCGCGGGTGTGGGCTGAGTCACTCGCCCATCCTCGCTGACGCTCGTCGGACTCGTGCCTCGGGGTGCTGCACTGCCGGGTGGCCTCGCAAGCTCGGTCACCACGCCGTCATGCCGAGCGCAGGAACCGGTCGAGTACCCGGATGCCGAACTTCAGCGACTCGACCGGCACCCGCTCGTCGATGCCGTGGAAGAGGGACGCGAAGTCGAGGTCCGGCGGCAGGCGCAGCGGCGAGAACCCGAAGCACCGCATGCCCAGGCGCTCGAAGCTCTTGGCGTCCGTGCCGCCGCTCATGGTGAACGGCACGGGGCGGGCGCCGTCGTCCTCGGCCTTGAGCGCGGCGACCATCGAGTCGACCAGCGGGCCGTCGAACGTCGTCTCCACGGCCTGGTCGTGCACCAGCCACTCGCGCTGGATGCCCTCGCCGATGAGTCCGGCGAGCTGGCGCTCGAACTCCTCCTGCTGACCGTAGAGGAACCGGCCGTCCACCGTCGCGCTCGCCGTCCCTGGGATGACATTGGCCTTGTAGCCGGCGTCGACCATCGTGGGGTTGGCCGTGTTGCGCAGGGCCGCGCCGATCATCCGGCTGATGCTGCCCAGCCGGGCGAGCGCCTGCTCGGGCTCGTCCGGGTCGATCTCGATGCCGTAGGCGTCCTCGACGGCGGCGAGGAACTGCCGCATCGGCGGGGTGAGCACGGTGGGCAGCCGGGCCTCACCGAGGCGGGCGACCGCCTGGCACAGCCGCGTGACGGCGTTGTCGTCGTGCACGAACGAGCCGTGGCCCGGCCGGCCCGTGGCCGTGAGCCGCATCCAGGCCAGCCCCTTCTCGGCGGTCTGCACGAGGTAGAGGCGCAGGTCGTCGCGCACGGTGATGCTGAAGCCCCCGACCTCGCTGATCGCCTCGGTGCAGCCCTCGAACAGATCGGGGTGCTCGTCGACGAGCCAGCGGGCGCCGAGCTTGCCGCCGGCCTCCTCGTCGGCGACGTAGGCCAGCACGATGTCGCGCGGCGGCTTCGTCCCGGTGCGGGCCCAGTCGCGGACCAGCGCCAGGACCATCGCGTCCATGTCCTTCATGTCGACGGCGCCGCGGCCCCAGACGTAGCCGTCCCGCTCCTCCCCCGAGAACGGATGCACGCTCCACTCCGCCGGATCGGCGGGCACGACGTCGAGATGGCCGTGGACCAGCAGCGCCGGGCGACTGCGATCGGAGCCCTCGATGCGGGCGACGAGGTTGGCGCGCCCCTTCTCCGACTCGCAGATCTGGGAGTCGATGCCGACGTCGGCGAGCTTGCACGCGACCCACTCGGCGGCGGCCCGCTCCCCGGCGCTCGTCGTCGTGTCCCCGGTGTTGGTGGTGTCGATCCGGATGAGGTCGGACAGCAGCTCGGCGACCTCGTCCTGGGCAGCGGCGAGGGGTGCAACGGTGGGCTCGGCCATGGCCGTGATCGTGCCACCCGCGGACGCATCACCCGCAGGGGTGACGCGGTCCTCGACCGGCCGCCAAATTCCGCCGATGTCTGCAGGGTGAGGATGGGACGGGCGCTCCGGTCACGAGACCCGCACGCGGCCGCGCACACCACGCGGCTGATCCTGCTGGTCTGCGCCGCCGTGGTCGCAGGCCTCACGATCGTGCAGCAGTCCGGTGCCGCTCCGGGCATCCTCGCTGCCCACTGGTCCGGCGTCGCCCTTCTGCTGGTCGGAGCCCTGGCCTGCACAGTCCTCCGTCCGGAGACGGTCGACCGGATGGGCATCGGCGTGATCGCCGCCATGGCCGGAGTCGCGCTGATCTGCGCGCTCAACCTCATCACGCACGACTCCTCGGCCGCCGCGCAGGCGTTCTTCTCCTTCCCCGTCTTCTGGGCCGCTTCGAACCTGCGGGCCGGCGGCGTTGCGCTGGTGACCGGGACGGCACTGGTGGCGGACGGCATGACGCTGTTCCTCCTGCTGCCGCCGGCCGCCGCGGTCACCGACCTCGTCTTCGTCGGCGCCGCCCTCGTCGTCCTGGCGGTGCTGCTGGTCCGCGCCGGCAACACCCAGGAGCGGCTGGTGGCCGCGCTGCAACAGCAGGCACGGGTCGACTCGCTGACCGGGCTGGTCAACCGTCGCGCCTTCGACGAGACGTTGGAGGCGTCCCTGAACCGGCCGGTCGCCGCCGGCACTGCCCTCGTACTCATCGACGTCGACGCGTTCAAGACGATCAACGACCGCCACGGTCACCCGGTGGGCGACGACGTCCTGGTGCACCTCGCGGCCGTGCTGCGTGAGCAGGTCCGCGCCGAGGACGCCGTCCTGTCCCGGCTCGGCGGCGACGAGCTCGCCGTCCTGCTGCCCGGCTGCACCGTCGAAGGCGCCGAGCGGCGGGCCGAGGAACTGCTCGAGGCGGTGCGAGCCAACCCGCTGCTCCTCCGCGACGGCACTCTGCTGTCGCTGTCGATCAGCCTCGGCGTCGCCCACACCCCTCGGCAGGCCGGCAAGCTCCGCACGCTGTACCACGCCGCGGACGTGGCGCTGTACGACGCCAAGCGTTCCGGCAGGGGTCGCGTGGCAGTCGCCGGGGCCTGAGCCGGCCGCCGACGCCTCGCGGAGGGGTGCGTCGAGGGGGGCACGGGGTCCGGTAGTCTGATCCGGCACTCGTCCGGGTGGCGGAATGGCAGACGCGCTAGCTTGAGGTGCTAGTGCCCTTTATCGGGCGTGGGGGTTCAAGTCCCCCCTCGGACACTGAGTACCTGGCTGCCGCCAGGATCACCGTAGCGGTGACAGGGCCCCGACGCTGACCGCGTCGGGGCCCTGTGCTGCTTGCAGGACTCGGGGGGACAGTT
>JAOPWH010000260.1 GCA_025965795.1 Blastococcus sp. | reverse complement strand
GTCGTGCGGTGGATGGCAGCCGGCCCGGCACGGCTCGCCGGGCTCCCCCGCAAGGGTGCGATCGCCGTCGGCAACGACGCCGACCTGGTCGCCTTCGCGCCCGACGAGGCGTGGCAGGTGGGCGCACTGCACCATCGCAACCCGGTGACGCCCTATACCGGCACGAACCTCGTGGGCGTCGTCCGGCGCACCTGGCTGCGCGGGCAGCTCGCCGACGGCTCCCCGATCGGCCGGTTGCTCCGGCGCGGCATGCCAGAGTGACCCCCGCCGGGATGGTCCCCGGTCGCGCGACGTCCCGAGGAGCCCCGATGACCGACTTCGCCCGCCTGCCCGACCTGGCCTCGCGCGCCCTCGGCGGCGCGGTCGTGTCCGCCAACGACGAGTTCTTCGCGGCCAAGGAGAACCTGGTGCGGCCCGAGCCGGCGGCGGCACGCAGCGAGTTCGGGCACCGGGGCAAGGAGTACGACGGCTGGGAGACCCGTCGCCGCCGCTCGCCCGGTCACGACTGGGCGATCGTGCGCCTCGGCGCCCCCGGGATCGTGGCCGGCGTCGTCGTCGACACCGCGCACTTCACCGGCAACTACCCTCCGCAGGGCTCGGTCGACGCCGCGGCGGTGGAGGGGCACCCGACGGCGACCGACCTGGAGAAGGCGGACTGGCGGCCGTTGCTCCCGCTGTCCTCGCTGGCCGGCAACACCACCAACTACTTCCCGGTCTACTCCGACCGCCGGGTCACCCACGTCCGTCTCAACATCCATCCCGACGGCGGCGTCGCCCGGCTGCGGGTGCACGGCCGGGTGCTCGCCGACCCCCGGCTGGTCGACGCCGGAGCGTTCGACCTCGCGGCCCTGGAGAACGGCGGACTGGTCACCGGGGTGAGCAACGAGTTCTACGGCCGGCCCCAGCAGCTGATCGCCCCCGGACTGGCGCGCTCGATGGGGGAGGGCTGGGAGACCTCCCGCCGCCGCGACGCCCGCAACGACTGGGTGGAGGTGGCGCTGGCCTGCGAGGGCGTCGTCAGCCTCGCCGAGTTGGACACCTCCTACTTCCTCGGCAACGCGCCGGGAAGTGCCTCGCTCACCGGCCTGACCGGCGACGGCGAGGTCGAGCTCCTCCCCCGCACCCGCCTGCAGCCCGACACCCGGCACCGCTTCGTGCTGCCCGCGGCGCCGGGGGTCGACCGGGTGCGGCTCGACGTCTTCCCCGACGGCGGCATGGCGCGACTCCGCCTCTGGGGGCGCCCGACGGCGGCCGGTCGGGAGGCCCTCGGACGGCGCTGGTTCGACGCGCTGCCCGACGTCCAGGCGCTCGAGGTGCTCGGTTCCGTCGGGCTCCCGCCCCGGCAGGCCGGCCGCCTCGTCGGGGCACGGCCACTGGGCGCCGACCTCCCGGCCGAGGTCGCCCGGCTGATCACCGGCTCGGCCTGAAGACGTCGGCTGTGTCCCGCCTGAGCCTGCTCCTCGCTCTTCCGACGGCCCTGACCGTGCTGGCGGCCTGCGGCGCGGGAGGGCTCGCGTCCGACGACGTCGCGACCAAGGCCGAGGACGCGCTCGAGAAGCAGGTCGGGTCCCGGCCGGACATCACCTGCCCGGACGACCTCGAGGCGACAGTGGGCGCCACGACCCGGTGCGTGCTGACCGCCGGGGACGACCCCACGGAGTACGGCGTGCAGATCACCGTGACGTCGGTGGACGGGGACGACGCGACGTTCGACGTCGCCGTCGACGAGCAGCCGCAGGGCTGACCGCCGTCCCCGGTTCCCGGAGGGCACCCGGCGTGGGCAGGATGCGCGGGGTGGAGACCTCAGCGAGCGCCGACCTGCTGATCACCGACGCCGAGCTCGTGGCCACGGTCGACCACGCCCGGCGGGAGATCCCCGGCGGCTGGGTGGCGGTCACCGGCGGCGTGATCAGCGGCCTCGGGGGCCCGACGGACCCGGCTCCCGACGCCGTGCGCACCGTCGATGCCCGCGGCTGCCTCGTGACGCCGGGGCTGGTCAACACCCATCACCACCTGTACCAGAACCTGACCCGTGCCTTCGCCCCCGCATTGACCGGCGGGCTCTTCGACTGGCTGGTCACCCTCTATCCGCTGTGGGCGCGCCTCGACGAGGAAGCCGCCTACGTCAGCGCCTACGTCGGCCTCACCGAGCTGGCCCTCGGCGGCTGCACCACCTCGACCGACCACCTCTACGTCCACCCGCGGGGCGCCGGCGACCTGATCTCCGCCGAGGTGGCTGCCGCCCGCGAACTGGGCGTGCGGTTCCACCCCACCCGCGGCTCCATGTCGCTGTCGGTCAAGGACGGCGGCCTGCCGCCGGATTCCGTCGTGCAGGACGACGACGAGATCCTCGCCGACTCCGAGCGACTGGTCGCCGCCCACCACGACCGGTCCCCGGCGGCCATGACCCGGATCGCACTCGCCCCGTGCTCGCCGTTCAGCGTCTCCACCTCGCTGATGACGCGGACCGCCGAGCTCGCCGAGCGGCTCGACGTCCGGCTGCACACCCACCTCTGCGAGACCCAGGACGAGGACGCGTTCTGCCTGGAGCGATTCGGCCGCCGGCCGGTGGACTACCTGACCGACGTCGGCTGGCTGACCGACCGGACGTGGCTGGCGCACGTGGTCTGGCCGGACGCCGCCGAGGTGGTGCGCCTGGGCGCCGCCGGCGTCGGTGCGGCGCACTGCCCGTCGTCCAACATGATCCTGGGCAGCGGTCTGGCGCCCGTGGCGGAGCTGCGGGCGGCCGGCGCTCCCGTCGGGCTCGGGGTGGACGGATCGGCGTCCGCGGACTCGGCGTCGCTGTGGCTGGAGGCCCGGACGGCGATGCTGCAGGGCAAGCTGCGCCAGGGCGCCGGGGCGATGTCCGCTCGCGACGCGCTCGAGATGGCCACCCGTGGAGGCGCCGCCTGCCTGGGACGGGCCGGCGAGATCGGCGAGCTGTCGGTCGGGGCCTGTGGAGATCTCGTGGTCTGGCCGCTCACCGGCCCGGCGTTCGCCGGGGCGCTGTCGGATCCGGTGGAGGCATGGCTCCGCTGCGGACCGGTCGCCGCGCGGCACACCGTCGTCGCCGGGCGGCTGGTGGTGGAGGGCGGCGTTCCCACCCACGGCGGCATCGACGAGCAGCTCGCCGTCCACCGCCGGGTGTCCGAGCGGATGCAGTCGGCGCTCGACTGACACTCCGCTCCGGAGCCGCTCCGGTTCCGGATGGGCGGCGGCCTGCCGAGACAGGACGGGGCCGGGCGATCCCCGGCGCGTCACAGGGCGGCGGCGAGGGCCTCGAGGTCGTCGACGGTCGCGTCCAGGTGGGGCGAGACGCGCAGCACCGGTCCGGTCATCTCGCCCGGCGCCCGCTCGCGGCCGATCGCGCTGACCACGATCCCGTGCTCGGTGAGCAGCCGGGCGCGGGTGTCGACGACATCGACGCCGTCCGGTGGGCGCAGGGTCGTCGTGGCCGTGGGCTCCTCCAGGGGCTCGATCACGCGCCAGCCGGCCACGCCGTCGAGCAGCTCCCGGGTGGTCGCGCCGAGGGCGGCCAGCCGCTCGCGCACGCGGTGCGGCCCCGCGGCGAGATGGTCGCCGACGGCCACGACGAGGCCCACCCGGCCGGCGACGTGCGCCTCACCGGACTCGAAGGCGCGCATGGGCGGCACGCCCTCCGGCTCGGGCAGGACGGGGGTCAGCTGGGCGGCCAGCGACGGCCGCACGCACAGCACGCCGACGCCGCGCGGCCCCGCCAGCCACTTGCGGGAGGTGCCGTAGACGACGTCGGCGCCGAGATCGGTGTCCGCGTGCCCCAGGGACTGTGCGGCGTCGAGGACGAAATGCACGCCGGCCTCCCGGCACAGCGCGGCCACCTCGGCGGCCGGCTGGAGCAGCCCTCGGTGGCTGCCGATGTGGGTCAGGTGCACGAACCGCGGCGGGTCGCCGGCGAGCAGCCGGGCGATGCCGTCGAGATCGGCCCGGCCCCGGTCGTCGACCGGCAGGGGTTCGGGGCGCAGCCCGTAGGTGCGCAGCTGGGCCACGTTGGGGGCGTACTCCCCGGGCAGGCAGGCCACGCGTGACCCGGCGGCCAGCCGCCAGCCGGTGAGCAGCGCGACCAGCGCGGCCTGCGCTGACTCGACGAACGCGACGTCCGCGGCCGCCATGCCGGCCAGCCCGCCGATCACCGACCGGCCCTGCTGGAGGAGGTCGTCGGCCGCCGCCTCGGCGACGTACCCGCCGAGCTCCGCCTCGTGCCGGGCGTGGTGCGCCGCGGCCTCCAGCGCCCGGTTGCTCTGCCGGCTGGAGGCCGCGCTGTCCAGGTGCCGACCGGCCGGCCGGGGCCGGCTCGCCCGCCAGGAAGCGCCGAGGTCCGCGTGCGGCAGGCGGTCGTCCCGCGGTTCGGTCACGGCAGCACGCTAGGGGAGAACCCGCCGGTGCAGGAGATGCGGGTCGGGCTCAGGTGTCCAGGGCGCCGCGGACCAGGGAGACGCCCGAGTGGTTGGGGTCGCCGTCCAGCGGTTCGACGGAGATCTCCACCGTGGGCCAGTCGGCCAGGTCGACCCCGTCAGGCACCGGCAGGGAGGTCGTCCCGGGGGAGACGTTCCCCATGGAGATCATGCGCACCGCCGACGGGTCGGCGAGCCACGCCTCGTAGAGCCCGTCCTTCGCGGCGGGGGCGTCGAGCTCGATCCGGAGCATCCGCGTGCCGTCGTCAGCCTCGACCACCGACGCCGTGCCGGTCGCCCGGGAGGAGTCCAGCGGGGCGAGGCCGGTCGACGCGAGGGTCACGGTGTCGTCCCGGTTCAGCGCGATAGCACCGGCGCCGGCGGCGACGACCGCCACCGCCGCGGCGGCGAGGAGCAGCCGGGTCCGCCGCGGACGGAGCACCCGGACGTTGTCGTGCTCGGCCGGTGCGGG
>JAOPWH010000228.1 GCA_025965795.1 Blastococcus sp. | reverse complement strand
GGCTGATCGGGGCTGCAATACCCGCTCGATCACCCCCGGGGGTGAGGCCGCCAGGCTGGTCAGCCCAGCCCTGACCTGCGGGTGAACCGCGGTCGTGCCGACGCCGGAACGGGCGGTCGGCCCACCGGCGGACGGGCCGACGGGAGGCCGGGGATGGTGGGGGCTCCGCGTCCGGCCGGCGGAGTCGGGAGCGGTGGCCCGGACGGCTCGGGGGCCTTCGACGAAGAGTCGACCGTCTTGGGGGGAACGATGGTGAGCGGTGGACGGTCCACGACGAAGTTCACCGCGTCGGCTTCGGTGTCCGCGGCCTTCCGGTCGGCCAGTCGGACGGATCGGCCGAGCACCAGGGCGACGCCGAACGCGAGCGGTATCCAGGCGACCGCCACGATCCACACCCAGCCCATGAACCCTTCCTCGGTGCTGGCGGACCGTCTCCGGCCCGACGTAGGCAGTACCCGCCCCGTGCGCAGATCGCTCTGCAGTCCCGTGTGTTCCCCGGTTCGTACGGCTCATGCGCGACCGCAGTGACAAGTGTGCGCGCTGTGGCGAAAGAGGCGGAGACTCACCATTTCTCTGCACGTGCCTGGCGTGGGTACCAACGAGGGGCGCGCCTGCCGGGTTCCATGCCAGTACTGAACCGGTCCGTCTCTGCATGATCGCCGCGGGGAACGGGCCACGGGGGTTCGCAGTCTCGCGTTCCCCCGTCACCCCGCGTGCTTTACCGTCGTTGCCGAAGTGTCCGCTCCGGTGGATCCGGCACCGGTCGCAACACAGAGGAATGGAGCACTTCGTGCGCATCTCGGTCATCGGCTGCGGATACCTCGGCGCCGTCCACGCCGCCTCGATGGCCGAGCTCGGCCACGACGTGGTGGGCATCGACGTCGACCAGGACAAGGTCAACTCACTCGCTCAGGCGAAGGCGCCGTTCTACGAGCCCCACTTCGAGGAGCTCCTCGAGCGCACGCTGGCCACCGGGCGCCTGAGGTTCAGCAGCGACTTCGCCGATGCCCGTGGTTCCCGGGTGCACTTCGTCTGCGTCGGCACCCCGCAGAAGCGCGGCGAGTACGCCGCCGACCTTCGCTTCGTCGAGGGCGCGACCGAGAGCCTGCTCGACATCCTCCAGGCCGGCGACCTCGTCGTCGGGAAGTCGACGGTGCCCGTGGGCACCGCCGCGCGCCTGGCCGACCTCGTCACCTCCAAGGTGCCCGGCGCGATCCTGGCCTGGAACCCGGAGTTCCTCCGTGAGGGCTTCGCCGTCGAGGACACGCTGCGTCCTGACCGGCTCGTCTACGGCATCTCGGACGACGAGGACGGCGAGACCGCGCGCAAGCGCCTCGACGAGGTGTACTCGACCATCCTCGAGCGCGGCACCCCGCAGGTGGTCACCGACTACGCCACCGCCGAGATGGTGAAGACGGCGGCGAACTCCTTCCTCGCCACCAAGATCTCCTTCATCAACGCCATGGCCGAGCTGTGCGAGGCCACCGGCGCCGACGTGAAGCAGCTCGCCGACGCGATCGGCTACGACGACCGCATCGGCCGCAAGTTCCTCAACGCCGGCCTCGGCTTCGGCGGCGGCTGCCTGCCCAAGGACATCCGCGCGTTCATGGCCCGCGCGGGGGAGCTGGGCGCCGACCAGGCGCTGACCTTCCTGCGCGAGGTCGACAACATCAACATGCGCCGCCGGATCCGGATGGTCGAGCTGGCCCGGGAGGTCTGCGACGGCTCACTGGTCGGCAAGCGGGTCGCCGTCCTCGGTGCCGCCTTCAAGCCCGACAGCGACGACATCCGTGACTCGCCGGCCCTGAACGTCGCCGCCCAGCTGCAGCTGCAGGGCGCCGTCGTCCGGGTCACCGACCCGGCCGCGGGGGACAACATCCGGCGGACCTGGCCCCAGCTCGACGTGGTGGCCACGGCCGAGGAGGCCGCCGAGCGCGCCGACGCCGTGCTGGTGCTCACCGAGTGGAAGCAGTACCGCGAGCTCGACCCGGTCGCGTTCGGCAAGGTCGTGGGCAAGAAGCGGGTGCTCGACGGGCGCAACGCCCTCGACCGCGACGCCTGGACCGCTGCGGGCTGGACCTACCGCGCGCTCGGTCGCCGCGCCGGCTAGGCCTGGAGCGACGGCCGTCACACCCGATACGGTCGTTCGCCCAATGTTCATCTTCGGCAGCTTGCCGCCGATGCCTCGGTGGCGGAGGCTGCGATCGTGACCGGCGATGTCGTGGTTCTGGACCGGATTCGGCGTGACGCCGACCGAGTGGTGCTCTGCCGTTGCGGTGGGGCGGGGCGCGTGCAGCACGTGGCAGTGGAAGGCCCTGACAACTCCGAGGGTTACGTCCGCGCCGAGTTCACCTGCTCCTGGAACCGGCCCGGCCCGCACGAGCCACTGCTCCCGCCGCGCCGCGGGTAGAGCGTCCAGCCACTCCCTGACGCCACCACACCCAAGGTAACGGGGTGTGCATCCAGCGGTGACGCCGCGCCGTCAAGGGCGTCGGCCCGTAACTCTTTGGTTGCGGCCTCAACTCTCGCTGTGACCTGAGCCATACCTTCCGCCGTACATCACGGGGAAGGACGCTCATGAAGCAGCGCCAGAACAAGCGTGTCCGCACCAGCGGCGTCCTGCGCGCTCTGGTGCTCCTCTTCGCGCTGGTGGCCTCGTTGATCGTCGATCTGCCGGCCGCTGCGGCGGCACCGGTCCCGCTGAACGCCATCGCTCACACCGGTTCGGGCAAGGTCATCGACGTCCTCGCGGTGGGCGACTCCTACATGGCCGGAAACGCCGCCGGTCTGTACTACAACGTCAGCCCCGATGACCCACGGACGCCGCCGGCGCCCTACAGCGGCCCTGGTTGCTACCGCAGCCACGCCAATGCGAGTTACCAGGCATACCGGGTCCTGGGCAGCAAGGGCCGGTACATCAACCGCGCATGCAGTGGGAAGTTGACCAAGGACGTCGTCCCCGAGGTGCAGGACCTCTTCGGTTCGAACCTCGCCCGCAGCATCGACCTCATCACCTACAGTGCCGGCGGCAACGACGCCAACTTCGAGGACATCGTCAAGCACTGCTTCATCGACATCTACGTGCAGGGCGACGATCCCTACATCGCGCCCAGCGGCGATTCCATCTCGAGGATCTGCTTCGATCGCCTCCAGGCCGCCAGCGACGTGATGCCGTCGACCATGGTCGAACAGGAGTCAGGACTGCGGCGCCTGCTCGCGGAGTTCCCCCAGGCGAGGATCGTCGTGGACGGCTATCCGCTGCTGGCCACCAAGCCATCCGCGACCATGCTGCCGCAGACGTGGCGCTCGTGGACGTACGCGGCATCGATCCTTCCCGGGCTGCAGCGGACCTTCGCCGACCAGCAGCGCGCCCTCGTGAAGAAGCTCAACACGGAGTTTCCGAACCGATTGGCCTTCAACGACCTCTTCGCAAGGTTCGGTCCGGACGGCCGGCACGCCATGGGCTCGGCAGACCCGTGGATCAACCGTCCCCTCGATCTCAACGTCACCGCGGAGGGGGCGCACCCCACCGGCAGGGGGCAGACCGAGATCGCCACAGGCATCGTCCAGCTGGCCACCCCCTGGTTCAGCCTTTCCCCGATCGTGACCCGCGCATCCCCGACCTACTACGCCATCCCCGGCAACGGTGACGCGACGGCTGACTCCCGAGGCGCCGCGGTCAGCATCGCCAGTCCGGCGATCGGGCCGTGCAAGAACACCACCATCACGGTCAGAGGCTGGGTGGGCGCCGACACGGAACTCGTCACCGTGATCGACAACGGCCCCGACGAAGTGAAGGTCACCTGCCTCTACCCGCGGGCGGGTGACATCGTCAGCTACGGCACCACCTCCTACCTTGCGGCTGCCAATGCCACCGCGAACCCGTTCCCGGGCACCGTCCTCCGGCCCATCCCCACAGGGTGGATGTACAACTGCCTGGCCGCCAAGGCCGGCGTGCGGAAGCTGCGCATCAACGCCTCGAACAACACGCTGGCCGGCTGGAACCCAGTGCTGCCCGGCCAGACGGGCTGCGTGCCGGCCGGATGGAAGAACCGGGTTCTGACCGCGCCGGACAACGCCAGCTGGCTGGTCGACAGCACCGGCTACCGGCACTGGATCCCGAACCCGGAGACCTTCTTCGCGCTGACCGGGAAGTACGGGCCGGCCATCGTGGTGTCCGCCCAGGTCGACGTCGACACCATCCCGAGAGGGTCCGACCAGCCGCCTCTGCTCGAGCCGAAGGGCCTCGACGGCACCATCATCCGGCGGGACGACGGCGTCAGCTGGGTCGTCCTCGACGGGGTGCGGCACCACCTGCCGACCTACGCCATCGACCTGTGCGCGCAGTACGCCCAGGGACGGCGTGTCTCCCGCACCGGACTGAGCGTGTCGCTGGCCTCGACCCTGCCGGAGGGCACGGCCTACGCCTGTGGCATGGAGTCCTCCATCCTGAGGGCCAACGACGCCGCCGGGCAGCGACCGAGCTACGCCTGGTACGGCGGGCAGCGGCACTGGATCGCCGACACCTGGACCTTCGACTACCTCACCCGGCGGGGATGGCGGGTCATCGACGTCGCCACCAATGCAGAGATCGTCCGGCTGACTGCCGGCGTCAACGAGCCGAAGAAGCTCGACCCGGCTGCCGTGCCGCGCAACACCATCGTCCGACGGGACGACGGGGTGAGCTGGGTGGTCGACGGTTCCGGCATCCGGCACCACATTCCCTACGCACAGGACGACGTCTGCTGGCGCGACCTGCGCGGGTACGGGGTCAGCGCCACCGGACTCTCCGGCGGGCAGGTCGCGGCCCTGCCCGAGGCCGACCGGTGGCCGTGCATCATCGGCGACCGGATCGTGACCTCCGACGACGGTTCGTCCTGGTTCGTCGACACCGCGAACACGCGGCACTGGGTGCCCGACATCGAAACCTTCTGGGTTCTCGCCAAGAGCTATGAGCGGGTGGGCGCCTGGCCGGCCGGCGACGTCAACCAGATCCCACGCGGCAGCGACATGACGCAGCGCATCGACAGCAGCGGCCTGGGCAATTCACTGATCTGTCGGAACGACGGCGTCTGCTGGGCGGTCGACGCCAACGGGTGGCGCCACCACATCCCGACCTACGGGGACAACGTCTGCTTCCGCTGGGTGCTCGGCTGGCGGGTGAGCCGCAACGGCCTGTCCTACGACCAGGCCAACAGCCTCCCCGAGGCGAACCCATGGGATTGCAAGTTCAACAACAGGATCATCGCCACCAACGAGGGGGCGGCGTACTTCGTCGACACCGGCAACGTTCGGCACTGGATCCAGGACCCGGAGTCCTTCTACTGCTACGCGGACCGCGGGTACCCGGTGATCCGGGGCATGGGGTTCTCCGAGGCCAACGGCATTCCCGAGGGCGGCCGGATGGGGCAGTGCCTGAGTCCGAACCGGGTGCTCAATCGGATCGTGCGGGTGTCCGACGGCACGGCCTACTTCATCGACGGCGCCGGATGGTGGTACTGGATACCCAACGGCGGTGTGTGGGGTTGCCTCACCTCGCGCTACCCGATCCTGCTGTCCAACGCCTCGTGGGATCAGGTGAACACGATCCGTCGTGAGCGGGGGGTCTGGGCCAATTGCAACATGTGACTCCGCCGCCGGGGGCGCGCGAACCCGTCCGCCGGCCCCGCGCAGGCGTAGGTTGACCTCGGGGGCGGGATGCCCTCCAGCGCTGGTCACACCGTGACCGGCCAGCGCGAGACCAGGCCTGCGCAGCGCCTCGTGGCCGGGGCATATGTCCCCGGCGAACGAGTCGGGAGGCCGGCCGTCATGTCCAGCGACACCAATGAGGTTGCTGCGTTCGAGCAGCTCGGCCGGCTGACGCTGCTCGACCAGTCGATGGACACCTTCCTCCAGCGTGTCTGCGACCTCGCCGTCGAGGTGCTTCCCGGCGACCTGGAGAGCTCGATCTCCCTGGTCAAGGGAAAGGCAGCCTGGACGTCCGCCTACACCGGGCAGCTCGCGCTCGACTGTGACGAGCGGCAGTACGCGAGCGGCGACGGACCATGCCTGCACGCGGCGACCACGGGTGAGCTGACCGAGATCGCTGACATGCAGACCGAGTCGCGGTGGCCGAACTACGTGCAGCGGGCGGCCGAGAGTGGGGCGCTCAGCTCGCTCTCCGTGCCGCTGCCGATCGCCGAGGGCGTCGCCGGGGCGCTGAACGTCTATGCGCGCACGGCGCACGCCTTCGACGAGGAGAGCCGTGCGCTGGCCGGCCGGTTCGGGCCGTGCGCAGCCGTGGCGGTCGCCAACATGCACGCCTATGAGGACGCCCGGAAGATGGCCGGCCACCTGAGGGCCGCGCTCGAGTCGCGCGCCGTCATCGACCAGGCGAAGGGCATCCTCATGGAGCGCTACAAGGTCACTGCCGACCAGGCGTTCCACCTGCTGACCCGCAGCTCGATGCACAGCAACCAGAAGCTCCGCGTGGTGGCAGATGAGCTGGTGCGAACCGGGCGGCTCCCGAACATGCCGACCCTCGAATCCTGAACGCTGCGCGTCCGAACCAGGTCGCCGTCAGGTGACGGTCCACTCCAGAAGTTGGTCCGCAGGCCACGTGTTGACGACCCGTTCGACCGGCACGC